>NZ_LT629779.1:1274022-1592527 GCF_900105535.1 Pseudarthrobacter equi | reverse complement strand
GCAGCCCGTCAGCGAACGGGAAGAAGGCATCCGAAGCTGCCACGGCGCCCTGGGCACGCCGGGGTGCGCCGGTACCGGTGGCGTTGGAGGCACCCCCGGCACCGTCGACGTCGGAATCCACCTGCAGGCCCAGCGTGTTGGCGCGTTCCACGGCCAGCTTGCAGGAGTCGAGGCGGTTGACCTGGCCCATGCCGATGCCGACTGCTGCGCCGTGGTCCGCGAGGAGGATGGCGTTGGACTTTGCTGCACGGCAGGCGGTCCAGGCGAAGGCGAGGTCCGCGAGGGTCTTCTCATCGGCGGCTTCGCCCGCGGCGAGCGTCCAGTTGGCGGGGTTGTCGCCGTCGGCGTCCACCTTGTCGCTGACCTGGACCAGCATGCCGCCGGAAACCTGGCGGAACTCCGTGGGGTAGCGGCCGTAGCCCTCGGGCAGGGCGAGCAGCCGGATGTTCTTCTTCTTGGAGAGGATCTCCACGGCCTCGGGCTCGAAACCGGGCGCGATGACAACCTCGGTGAAGATGTCCTTCACGGTGTTGGCCATGGCCGCCGTGACCGGGCGGTTGGCTGCGATGACGCCGCCGAACGCGGACACGGGGTCGCAGGCGTGGGCCTTGGCGTGGGCGTCGGCGATGGGGTCCGCGGCGTCTGCCGAACCGACGGCAACGCCGCACGGGTTGGCGTGCTTGATGATGGCCACGGCCGGCTCGCTGAAATCGAAGGCGGCGCGCAGGGCGGCGTCGGCGTCAACAAAGTTGTTGTAGCTCATGGCCTTGCCGTGCAGCTGGTCGGCCTGGGCGATGCCCACCGGGGCAGCCTTGTCCACGTAGAGCGCAGCCTGCTGGTGGGGGTTCTCGCCGTAACGCAGCACCTCGGAACGTTCCAGGGACATTCCGGCGTAGGCAGGCCAGTCGATGATGCCGTCGCCGTCTTCATCAAGGAACTGGCTGGCAGTCCAGGTGGCCACGGCGTTGTCGTAGGACGCCGTGTGCGCGAAAGCCTTGGCGGCGAGGCGGCGGCGGGTCTTCAGGTCGAAACCGCCCGCGGCGGCAGCAGCCACCACCTGGCCGTAGAAGGACGGGTCCACCACGATGGCGACGGCGGCATGGTTCTTCGCGGCCGAGCGCACCATGGCGGGGCCTCCGATGTCGATCTGCTCGACAACGTCGTCCTGCGCGGCACCGGACTTGACGGTCTCCACGAACGGGTAGAGGTTCACCACCACCAGGTCGAAGGCCTCGATATCCATGCTTTCGAGCGTCTCCATGTGGGCGGGGACGCGGCGGTCTGCCAGGATGCCGCCGTGGACACGGGGGTGCAGCGTCTTGACGCGGCCGTCCAGCATTTCCGGGGAACCGGTGACTTCCTCAACCTCCTGCACGGGGATGCCCGCAGCAGCGATCTTCTTCGCGGTGGAACCGGTGGAGACCAGCTTCACACCCGCTGCGTGCAGGCCTGTGGCGAGCTCCTCCAGGCCGGTCTTGTCGTAAACCGAGATCAGGGCCCGGCGGATGGGTACACGGTCAATGGATACGCGCTCATGCTGCGTGAAGCTCACAAATGTCTCCGTCTTATCTCGCGGTTCAGTGCCGCGGTTGGTGGGGATAGGGCCAGTTTATCGCGTAGCGCACGTTGCCCCGAGTGTCCGCCGGAGTGTGAACGCCGGTGGGCGGGGCTAAAGTTTCAGAAGGAGGCGGCAATGAACACTTACACCACTGTGCCCAGCGGCGAACAGGTGGTCCAGGAACTGCCCTGGCGATGGAAAGTCCAGGGGCGGATCTTCCTGATCGGCGGCCTCGGATTCATGTTTGACGCGTGGGATGTGACGCTCAACGGCATTCTGATTCCCCTGCTGTCAAAGCATTGGGCACTGTCCCCCGGCGAGGTGGCGTGGGTGGGGACGTCGAACCTGATTGGCATGGCTTTGGGGGCCTTCATCTGGGGCACCATCGCGGACACCATCGGCCGGAAGAAGGCGTTCACCGCCACGCTGCTGCTGTTCGCCGTCTTCACCGTGGCCGGCGCCTTCGCCCCGGACTTCATCTGGTTTTGTGTCTTCAGGTTCCTGGCCGGCTTTGGCCTGGGCGGCTGCATTCCGGTGGACTATGCACTGGTGGGTGAGTTCACTCCCCGGAAGCAGCGCGGCAAAGTACTCACCGCCATGGATGGCTGGTGGCCGGTGGGCGCTGCCCTGGCGGGTTTCGTTTCCGCTGGCCTGGTGGCTCTCTACGGTGACTGGCGGCTGACCATGCTGGTCATGGTCCTGCCTGCGCTGCTGGTGTTCTGGGTCCGGCGAAGCGTGCCGGAGTCACCGCTGTTCCTCATCCGCAAGGGCCGGCGGGACGAGGCTGCGAAGGTCATCGACGGCCTGGTGGCAGCCACGGGCGCCGAAGCCCGGGCCTACAGCCTGCCGGATGCGAAGGACGTACCCCGGCTCTCCGCCGGCAGCGCCTGGACCCAGCTGCGGTCGGTGTGGCAGTTCAACTGGAAGATCACCACCGCCGCGTGGGCCCTGTTCTTCAGCATCCTGCTGGTCTACTACCTGTCACTGACGTGGATGCCACGGATCCTCATTGGCGCAGGCTTCGCCGAATACAAGGCGTTCGTCACCACGGCGTCCATGGCCGCCGTCGGGCTCCTGGGCGTCATCGTTGCCGCCCTGCTGGTGGAACGCGTGGGCCGCAAATGGATCCTTGCGATCACCGGCCCGCTGTCCGCACTGACGCTGGTGATCGTGGCGTTCGTGGTGGACATCCCGTCTGCAGCGGTGTTCTGGCTGCTGGTGTTCGGGTTCGTGGTGCAGGTGGCCATACCGGTGCTGTACGCCTACGTGTCGGAACTTTACCCCACTGAGCTGCGCGGCACCGGCTTTGGCTGGGCATCCACGTTCTCGCGTCTGGGCGCCGGTTTCGGTCCGCTGATTTTCGCCAACTACTTCTGGCCTGAGCTGGGCCTGGCTACGTCCTTCGCCCTGGCCGGCGGCCTGGTGCTGCTGGCAGTGCTGTGGATGGCCTTCTTCTCCCCCGAAACCCGCCAGCGCCGCCTCGACTGACCGGCAGCCCCAACCTTCCCCCACCTCCCAACTGACTCGCAGTTGTTGTCGTTTTGAGCGCTCAAAACGACAACAACTGCGAGTCAGTTGCGCTGCAGAAGGGAATTTTTGACTCGCACATGTCCTAGGTCGCCGCTAGGCTCCGCATCGGATGCCGGAGACCGTTCCGGCCAAAGGTTGGGGAGGCCGTGTGAGTCGAGATCAGAAGCCGACATCAATTTCGCCTGGGAATTCTGTCAGCCAAGTCCGTGGCTGGGTGGGAACCCGTGTTCAACACGGCGAAATCACCATAAGCGGCGAGTGCATGGCCCCAAGGAAAACCAACGGCAGCTGGAATTTCGATCTCGTCTCGGTGTCTCCAAAGGGAGCAGAAATTCTCTCCTGCGTCGTCTGGGAAAACATGGTTCCTGGGATCGACGCCATGCTCAGCACAGCCGGATCGTCGATAGGAAACGCCATGTCGGAAGGCATGGTGCTCACACTAAAAGGCACTCTGTGGCTTGACGCCGAGGGCACGATCGGTGTCAGGGTCACGGCGATCGAGCCCGGCTTCGTCCGCCGTGGCGATCTTTACCTCGAAGGAAAAAAGTCGATCGCTTTACTCAGGGCGGCAGGCGTGCCCAGGAGCCGCCTTACCAAAGAGTTCAGGCACGACAATCCGGAGCATGCATTCAAAAATCTTGGCTGCAAGCCTGAACGTGTGATGGTTGTAGGCCCTGCCAACGCGAAGGGAGTTGGGGATCTGCAACGTCGTCTTTGGAACAGTAGAAGTACTTCGCCTGAAGTTTTCTACCGGCCCTTTTCCTGGACCGCAGCTGCCCAGATCGGAGTGTTCCAAGCGCACCTTCAGGAGGCCCAGGAGTTGAACCTGGATTTGGTCCTGCTGGTCCAGGGCGGCGGCCACTGGAGGTGGCTTCGCGGCTATCAGCGCGCCGACCTCGCGCTCGCTATTAAAGCGTCGCGCGTCCCTGTAGCAACGGCGGTGGGGCATGACTCCGATGTTTCGCTGGCTGACCGGGCTGCCACGTTGTCCTTCACAACCCCCACAGCTGCGGGTGAGGCTATCGCCAACGAGCTATCTTTCCAGCGGCGGCAGCAGGTGAAGACCACGCGTCAGGCGGCTGCACGGGAGGTCCACCAGGCGCACCAGGCCGCCAAGGAAGCCGACCGCGCCTCCAGGGAAAAGCGCACTGAGATTCTTGAGTCCCAGCGCTCAGAGGCGCTTGCTGATGCCAGGACTGCGCAACAACGCGAAGCGGAAGCGAATTCCAGGTTCCACATGGCCCTCAGGGTTCACACTCAGGACCTTCTGGAGACTGCGGAGTCCCGGGTCAGATTCATGTCGTACGCAGCATCAGTAACAGTGCTCGTTGTGGTCACCGCTCTTGTGGCGTACGACGATCAAGTCTTGGCAGTTCTTCAATTGAGTCCAGATACGCTGCCAAGCTGGCTTTACCATGCATCAGTAGTTTCTTCGGGCGCTTGGCTGCTCGTCTGGCAGCGGAGGGCACGAAAATCCGCCTGGCTGGCATCCGCATCCCCCATGAAACATCCGCCGAGCGATCTGGACTCATGGCGTTTCGCGATAAAGAGAGTACGTACTGTTCGGAAGCTCCGGCTGCTTCGACACCACACTCCCCGATAGCTTCGCCCTGGGCCTACGGCCGGCGTCTTGGCGGGCTACGCCTCAAAGGATCGGTGACCAGCCTCTGCCGCGCAACGCAGCCCTCACTTTGGAGACGGCGGCCCTGCCGTCGTTTTCCATGTGGCGTTTGGAGACCCTGACGAGGACCCAGCCGCCAGTGGTGAAATCCTCCTCGCGAGCGATATCACGGACAATCTGTTCCCGAGAGGAGTGCGCATCGCCGTCGTACTCTACCGCCACCTTCTGTTCCGGGTAGCTCAGGTCAGGTTGGCGTACGACGGCGGCCCGCAGTTGAGTGGGAACGTTCAGCATGGGTTCGGGCAGGCCAGCGTCCTCCAGGGCCAGCCGGAGCCGCGTTTCCGGAGCGGAATCGGAGCCCACCCGGGCGCGTTCGAGGGCAATTCTGGCTTTCCTGATCCCAGGCGTCCCCTTATGCCGGTCCAGCATCTCCGCCAGATCCTCAAGGGTGCAGTGCGGCTTCGTTCTGGCCTCAAAGACCGGCCGAGGTACGCGGATGAGGTGGTCCGCCACAACCGTGATCTCGTCAACGCTCATTCGCCGGGCATTGTCCAGCCATGTGCGTGACCTGCTCGTCACCAGCAACCCGTCCACGCAAACGATCTCGTCATCGAAGAACTGCCCCACGTGGCCCACAACTCCCCTGCGGCGTGGAATCGCCATCGTGTCAGGCCTGGAAAGGTGTATCAGGGAGCTTTCGCCGGGCAGAAAGCCAGGAAACCCCCAAAAGGTAAACGCCGTTGCATGCGACGCAGCCGAACATGCCGTGATTCCCGCGTACGGCGCCACGAACTCAGGTCCGGGGCTAGAGCCCGGACCGGGGAGCATGCCGTCGTCCGGAACCCGTATACCGCGGCTAGGTGAGGTCAGCGCGACGTGACGCAGCCGCCTGAGGCTCACGCCGGCGTCGACCGCGTCCTGGAATGTGAACGGCAGGTCGGCAAGTGGCGTGGGCAGCGGGCGAGGGGTCTTCACGGCAACATACTTGCAAAACCTTCACCACAGGATCGTGTTATCCACAGGCTAAGTGCGCCTACTGCCAACTGACTGGCAGTTGTTGTCGTTCTGAAGGCTCAAAACGACAACAATTGCGACCTAGTTGGGGTGGGGAGGGAGAGTTGGGGGGTGACGTGCGCGGACCGGGTCAGGAGGCAGCGGCGAGGGTGGCCAGGGTGGATACCAGCAGCCGGCGCTCCACTACCTTGATGCGCTCGTGCAGGGTCTCTTCGGTGTCGGCGTCCTCGATAACCACTGCTTCCTGGGCGATGATGGGGCCGGTGTCCACGCCGGCGTCGGCCCAGTGCACCGTGCAGCCAGTGACCTTGACCCCGTAGCCCATCGCGTCGCGGACGCCGTGGGCACCGGGGAACGCCGGAAGCAGGGCAGGGTGGGTGTTGAGGTACTTGCCGCCGAAAGCGTCGATGAATTCCGGGCTGACGATCCGCATGAACCCGGAGGACACCACCACGTCCGGCTGGAACGCGGCCACCTCTTTGGTCAGTGCGGCGTTCCACTCAGCCCGGTCCGCATAGTCCTTGAAGTCCACCACGAACGTGGGGATCCCGGCAGCAGCCGAGCGTTCCACACCGAAGGTGCCGGGCCTGTCAGCTCCGACTGCGGCGATGTCCACGTCCAGCTCCCCCGCCTTGACCGCGTCAATGACAGCCTGGAGGTTGGAGCCGGTACCGGAAACGAGGACTACGATGCGCATGCGTCTAGCTTATGGGCAGGCTCGCGTAGGCTGGAAAACATGAACTCCACACCGGAACCGGCCGGGCCCCAGCGGACAAAACCGCCGCTCAGCGAGGCTGCAAAGGCCTACAAGGCCAAGACCCTCACACTGTTCCGGATGTTCATCGTGTCCGTGCTGGGGTCGTTCTTCGTCTACCAGCTGGACGTCCGTTATCTCTGGCTAACGGGAATCCTGACCATTGCCGCGCTGGCCCTGGGCATCGTCCTGTTGATCCGGTGGTTCCGTTCGAAGGAGTCGCGGCTGGTTCTGTTTGCCACCATCTGCGGCCTGATGGTGACCGCGGGCATGGTGGTGCTGACCCTGGCCTCGGCCCTGTTCTTCAACCAGGCAGCGGAGTACCAGGCGTGCGTGAACCGTGCGCTCACGGACCAGGCACAGCGGAGCTGCCAAGTGCAGCTGGAGGGATCGCTCCCCCGCCAGGCGCCGTAGCCGCGCCTTTGCTGACAGGCCAAGGACCCACGGGGCCCGCTTTTCGCAGCTAGTGGACCAGTTCCGCGTCGTCTTCCGACACGGCCCGCTCACGTTCAAGCCATGGCCCGGCAGCGTAACCGATCACGACGCCGGCACCCACCTCCGCGGCCAGCCAGACTCCCGTCCACAAAGGGTCCGGACCAATCTCGGTCAACCGGCCGATGCCGGCCGAGCCGCGGGCAAGCCAGGCCAGCCCCATGGCCAGGAGTCCCGCAGCCACCCCTGCCAAGACTCCCAGGACCAGGGTGGACACCGAGGCTGTGAACCAGCGGGCGTGGACCTTGATGGAGAGCCACTCGTCGAAGTGGTTTTCGCCTTCCCGGAGGAACCACCAGCCGGACAGCACGCCGGCGATGACCGGCACCATAAGGGCCACGAAGGCGTAGTCCAGGGCTCCGGCGGGAATGGCAGCCAGAACCGGGATGGACGGCAGGGGCCCGACGGCGGTACCCAGCGGGCCCACCTGGGAACCGACGCCCATGGCGAAGCCGGAGCCCGAGGTCCAGGCGAGGGCGAAGACCACCAGGTTGGGAAGGTAGCCGAGCTGCGCGACGGTGAGCGCCGCGCCTCCGGCTGCACCGGCGTCGAGCGCTTCATAGACCGCCAGCACCAGGTTCCAGTGGACGAACAGGTCCACCGCCAGCAGCACCGCGGCCAGTGCCAGGGCAGCAGCAACCGCCACAAACCCGGCCTTCACCACCGAGGCGAGGTAGGACCCTGCCCACCGTGAATGCTGGCTGGTCCGCGAGATCCAGTCGACGGCGTCCACACCGATCAGCCGGCTCCACGATCCGGCTTCGCGGCGGGCGCCGATGACCATGCCCAGGGCGAATGGGATCAGGGGAACCACCATGGCGTAACCGAGGTTGATGCCGACGTCCGGAGTGCGGCAGACGAAACCGGTGGCCACGCCGAACGCCGAGTAGACCACCCATGATCCCAGCAGCGCCTGCCACAACTGGTCCGTGTAGGAGGCCCGGGCCAGGCGTCGCCCCGCCCGCCAGGCGAGCAGGAACGGGATCAGTGTCAGGCCGAGGGGCACCAGCGTCAGCAGGCCTGAGCCGGTGTGGGACGCGGCGGTGGATCCGGCGGCTGCCAGTTCCAGCGGGACACCGTGCACCAGGAGCCAGGACTGGCCGGCGAGCCGGGCCAGCGTCTCAAACCCGTCGTCCTGGAAGCCCGCCGTTGCCCACACGGCAATGATGGGAACCAGCACGGCCAGCGCCGAGATGATCGCCGCCTGCGCTGTTTCAATAGCTCCCTGCAGCCACAAGGGCATGGGAAGGCCACGGTCTCCGGTCTGGTCAGCGCGCAGTTTCATCGTGATCCATGGTGTCACGCCGGGCCCGGACTGCCCGCCAGCGACAGGCCCCCGGAGTGCAGGCACACGAATGCCGGGAGCCCCCGAAGGGACTCCCGGCATTCGCAGGATCCGCATACCCTCTCCCGGAGCAGTCCGGCGTCGAGGCGTTCGACGCTGCTACGTGGCTCCGGTGGTGCGCGCTATATCAGAGACGCTTGTCGTGGCCGGTGCGTCGGTCGCCGTCCAGGCCGTCCGCGTCGATGTGCTCCTTGCGGACTTCCTCACTCACGGTGACGTCGTCCTGGACCACTTCCTTGTCGAGCCGGACCCGTTCCACCGGAACGGCTTCCTTCTCCACCACGGGGCGCTCCTCGTGGAGGATCACCTCGTGCTCCTCCTCGCTGATGTCCGGTCCGGAGAGTGCCGCGCCGCGGTTTTCGTCCGTGATTGGTTCACGCTCCAGCCGGACCTCCTCGCGCTGGACCGGGACGGTCTTGGTGACATTCTCCGTGGTCACGTACTTCCGCAGGCGGACGCGGCCGGTTGCTTCGCGTTCGGTGCCGACGTTCAGACGTTCCTCGGACCGCGTCATCGCGTCGTCAGTATTGGGGCCGGAGGTGTCCTGCCCAACGCCGCGGCCGCCGTCGTAGTCCCGTTCGCGGCCGGCGTCGCCGCCGCCCGTGACACCGGCGGTGGGCGTCCCGGCATTCAGGTCGGCATCGCCCTGGAGGTCGACGTCGTTGCGCGTATTGTCCTGCGACTCCGAGTACGTGGTGGCCCCACGGTCGTAGTGCGTGTACAGCCTGTCCTCTTCCTCGGGGGTGAGGTGGCCGTCGACGTCAACGCGCGGGGCGTCCTTCACATGGTCCTTGGTGTACGGGACCACCAGGTCATGGTCCTGGCTGCGCGCGCCCTCGACAGGGATGAAGGACTGGGACGTGCCGAAGAGGCCCGTCTTGACGGTGACCCAGGTGGGCTCACCCGTGTCGTCGTCTGCGTAGAGCTGGCCAATCGAACCGATCTTGTCGCCGTCGGCTCCGATGACGTTGCCGCCCTTGTGGAGCAGGGTCTCAATGTTCTCCCGGTTGAGCATGACTTCTCCTTGGATGATCGTTGCACTGGGCATGCGCCAGCTGCGGATTTTCCGGCACGGGATTCCCCCGGTCTTCGGCTCCCACCCCGTTGCTTGAGGCACTGCGCTGGCTGCTCCACTACAGTAAGCATGCTTAGCATCAAATGGGAAGTCTGCTTAGTAATTTTTACAAAAGACCCGCGATGGCGCACTCCCTGATGTTCACCGAACCTTTCCCTCCGGGCCATGCCTTCATCCCCGCCGCGTCAGGGCCGGCACCCACCGTGGAGGGGTGAGGATCGCAATTGTTGCTGAATCATTCCTGCCACTGATGAACGGGGTCACGCACTCCATCCTGCGGGTGCTGGACCATCTGCAGGAGCGGGGCGACGAGGTCCTGGTCATTGCGCCGTCAACGCACGACGGCGGTGCGGAGGACCATGTCAAGGGCGCCGAGATCCACCGGCTTCCGGCGGTCCCGCTTGCGGGGTACGCGAATGTCCGGGTGGCGATGGGCGGTGTGTACCGGGTCAAGCGAATCCTTGCCGACTACGCACCGGACGTCGTCCACCTGGCCTCGCCGTTCGTCCTCGGCTGGCGGGCAGCCCAGGCGGCCGCCCAGCTTGGCATCCCCGCCGTCGCGGTTTACCAGACAGAGGTTCCCGGCTACGCGGCCCGGTACGGCGTCCCCTTCCTTGAGAACTGGGCCTGGAACCGCGTGGAGAATATCCACCTGCTTGCTTCCAGGACGCTGGTGCCTTCCACGTTCGCGCTGAACCAGTTGCGCGGACGCGGCATTCCCCGGGTGCGGATGTGGCGCCGCGGGGTGGACACGGCCAGGTTCTCGCCGGACAAGCGCGACGACGGGTGGCGGGCTTCGGTGGCCCCGGCGGGCCACCGGATCATCGGCTACGTGGGCAGGCTGGCCGTGGAAAAACAGGTGGAGGACCTCGCAGCCCTGGCCGGAATGCCGGACACCACCCTGGTGATCGTAGGTGACGGACCGCAGCGGGCAGCCCTGCAGGAAACCCTCCCGGGAGCCGTCTTTACCGGGTTCCTGGGCGGCGATGACCTGGCCCGCGCGGTGGCGTCCTTTGACCTCTTCGTCCATCCGGGCGAGTTCGAAACCTTCTGCCAGACCATCCAGGAAGCCATGGCATCGGGGGTGCCGGTGGTGGCCACGGGACGCGGCGGACCGCTGGACCTGGTGGAGAACTCCCGGACCGGCTGGCTCTACGAGCCCGGTGACCTGTCCGCCATGCGCGGCCACGTCCTGGACCTGATGGGCGACGACGCCAAGCGCCGGGCGTTCGCCGCCGCGGCTCACGCCTCGGTACAGGCCCGCACGTGGCCGGCCCTGTGCTCGGAACTGATCTGCCACTACACCGATGTCATCGCAGAACAGCCGGTCCTGTCCGGTTCGTACAAAGCCAAGGGAGCAGCTCTATGAAAATTTCGGTGATCGGCTGCGGCTACCTGGGCGCCGTGCACGCGGCCACCCTTGCCTCGATGGGCCACTCAGTTGTTGGCATCGACGTGGACCACGCGAAAGTGGAACAGCTGGCCCGCGGTGCAGCCCCCTTCCACGAACCGGGCCTTGACGAGCTGCTGCAGGACGGCAGCGCCACCGGACGGCTCCGGTTCTCCACCGACATCGCGGATGCCGCCTGCGCCCAGATGCACTTCCTGTGCGTGGGCACCCCGCAGGACAAGGCCTCCGATGCCGCCGACCTGTCCTACCTGGTCTCCGCCACCCGGGCCCTGCTGCCGCACCTGGCCGCGGGCGCCGTCGTCGTGGGTAAATCCACGGTGCCGGTGGGCACCGTGGACATGCTGCGCGGGGTGCTGGGGCGTCGTCCCGATGTCCTGCTGGGCTGGAACCCGGAGTTCCTCCGCCAGGGCACAGCCGTCAAGGACTCGCTGGTGCCGGACCGCCTGGTGTACGGCGTGGACGGCGGGAAAGCCGCGGCCTTCAACCGGTCCACCGGCGC
Organism: Pseudarthrobacter equi; assembly: GCF_900105535.1. Taxonomy (NCBI): domain Bacteria; kingdom Bacillati; phylum Actinomycetota; class Actinomycetes; order Micrococcales; family Micrococcaceae; genus Pseudarthrobacter; species Pseudarthrobacter equi. The sequence goes on along the minus strand of NZ_LT629779.1, from coordinate 1,581,228 downwards.
GCCCGTGGGGGTGGCGGCAGCCCTGGATGCGGTCTACGAGCCGCTGCTGCGCGCAGGCATTCCCCGGCAGGTCTGCAGTTGCGCCACGGCAGAACTCATCAAGTCCGCGTCCAACGCGTACCTGGCCACCAAGATCAGCTTCATCAACGCGGTGTCGGAGCTGTGCGATGCGTCCGGCGCGGACGTGGCGGAACTCAGCGAGGCAATGGGGCTGGATCCGCGGATCGGCAACCGTTACCTGCATGCCGGGCTGGGCTTCGGCGGCGGCTGCCTGCCCAAGGACATCCGCAGTTTCCGGGCACAGGCCACAAGCCACGGCGTGGATGCCGTGGCGGACTGGATGCAGCTGGTGGACTCGGTCAATCTTGGCCAGCGGCAGCGCACGGTGGACCTGGCGGCGGACCTCTGCGGCGGCACCGTGGCCGGCCGGACCATCACCGTGCTGGGCGCCTCCTTCAAACCGGACACGGACGATATCCGCGACTCCCCCGCCCTGGACGTGGCAGACCGCCTCGCGGCGGCCGGAGCGCACGTGACCGTCACGGACCCCAAGGCCGTGAACAACGCGTGGCGGCGTTACCCCCGGCTGCGGTTCGAGGCCAACGCAACCCGGGCCCTGGAAGAAGCAGAACTGGTGCTGCTCCTCACCGAGTGGGATGAGTACCGCCGGCTGTCCCCGGCCGTTGCAGGCAGCCTGGTACGACGGCGGGTGCTGCTGGATGCGCGCAACGCACTGGACGCCGCGGCATGGCAGGCTGAGGGCTGGGTGGTGCGCGGCCTTGGCACGTCCGCGGCAGGGGGTTCTTTTTACCCTACCGACGCCCCTGTCCCTGCGTCGGCGTAGCCCGCGGTCCGGCCAGTGGACGTATCAGTCCAGGAGGCCCAGGCCGGCGAAGGCGAGCGCCACGCCATTGCCGGCCGGGCCGGGTGTGAGCCGGTCGGCGACGGCGAGCACGCCGGGATGGCCGTCCTCCACCGCGATGCCCACCCCGGCGTACTCAAGCATTTCGATGTCGTTGGCGCTGTCGCCGATGGCCACAATGTCCTCCCGGCGAAGGCCCAGGCGTTCCTCCACCACCCGGATGCCCACCGCCTTGTGGGTGCCGGCCATGAAGATCTCGCCGGCTGAATCGCCGAGGGCGGACAGCGAACTGGGGATAAGCCCCACCTGCGGGCCGAGGCCAGCCATGAGGCCGGTCAGCGGTACCGGGGAATCAAAGCAGGAAATCTTGGCGAAGGACGCGCCTCGAAGGTCGTCGCTGTACTGGACCGGCCCCAGGATGTCCTCCACGGGATCCACGTCGGTGCTGAGGACGCCGTCGTGCCGGGAACGGCCGGCAAAGACGGGATCCAGGATCCGCCGGAGCCGCTCGCCCACCCCGGTGCGGCCGCGCAAAGCTTCGGGAGCTTCCAGGATGTAGGCGACATCGTGGGCGTCCAGGGTGTCCACGATAAGGGCCGCCACGTCGGGCTCGAACCGGGTGTCCTTGAGTACCTCACCGTTCATTTCCACCCGGGCACCCGCGCCGGTGATTACGCCGTCGAACCCTGCCTCCAGGATGTGGCCCGGCACCATGGACAGCGGACGCCCGGTGCACACGAAGACCAGGTGGCCGCGGCGGCGCACTTCCTGCACCGCATCCACGTGGGCTGCCGGGGCCAATCCATGGTCCGCGTATGTCCCGTCAATGTCGAGGAAAATGGCGCGCGGACGGTCTGTTTGCTGGCTGGACATGCCGGGCTCCTAAGGATGTGCTGAGCGGGACAATCCATCCTATCGAAGGCCCGGAATACGGCGCCCCGCCAGGCCAAGATGGCTGCTCAGGCGGGTGTTTACCGGGAAAACTGATAGTCATCCTGTGATATTGAAAGCCTTGCAGCGAAGTAAGCACGCTGATTGAATTAGGGAACCGGAGATGGGGGCACGGCACAACTTACTAATAAGGAGTGACAGCATGGGCATTCTCGGATTTCTCATCTTGGGCCTGATTGCGGGCGCCATTGCAAAGGCCATCCTGCCAGGCCGTCAGGGCGGCGGCTGGGTGGTGACCATGGTCCTCGGCGTAGTCGGCGCTATCCTTGGCGGCTGGATCGGGTCCCTGATCTTCGGTGGCGGCTTGGCCGAGTTCTTCGATATCCGCACCTGGCTGCTGGCCATCCTCGGATCCATCGTGGTCCTGCTGATCTACGGCGCAGTCATGAACCGCAGCGGACACCGGGCCTAGGAGCCCCTCTATCCTCTAGCGCAGAAACGCCGTCCCGGCAGCGGGGCGGCGTTTCTGCGTTCCGGGCCGGAACCGGTATTCGTGCCCAATCCGTAGTGAAGCTGGCCCCCATTCCCGGCAGTTCGCACCTTATGATGTGCGAGGGGGTGGTGGTATGGCTGAATCCAGCCACGAAAGCACAATGGCAGTCCGGACGTTCGAGGCGATGCTTGACGCCAGCCCGGATGCCTTCCTGGCCCTCGCGGCGGATGGCACCATCACCCTGGCCAACAAGGCAGCAACAACCCTCTTTGGACTGGACCGCAGGTTCCTTACCGGCCTGGATTACCGGACGCTGCTGGATGACCGCTCCCACCCCGAGGTGGACAGGCTCTTCCACCAGATCCTGGCCCGGTCCGCCGCGCACCCGCGGGAAGTGGCCTGGGTACATGCCGACGGCACCAGCTTCTCCGCCGAAGTGGCTGGGTCCCTCTTTCCCGCCGGGCCCGGGCAGCTGCCCGGGAATGCAGCGGCCGGCGCCGGCGACGCCAAGGACACCGCGCCCGACGACGGCGTCCCGGCCAGGGCACAGGTCCTCCTCTCGGTCCGGGGTACTTCGCACCGGCAGGCCACGAGTGCGGACCTTCGCCAGGCGATGTCTCTGCTGACGTCCACCCTGGAGTCCACCGCGGACGGCATCCTGGTGATGGGCTCCAACGGCACCGTGGCGGGATACAACGATCAGTTCCTCACCATGTGGGGCATTCCCCGCAAACTCATGGAAGGCGAAAGCGCGGACCCGGTGATGGAGCGCATCACCAGCCAGCTCACAGACCCAGGGACGTTCCTGGCCAGGCTCATGGAAGTCCAGGGCAACACCACCGCCGAGAGCCACGACGTTGTGGACTTCAAGGACGGCCGCACCTTCGAACGGTATTCGCGTCCCCACAAGGTGGGCGAGGACGTCGTGGGGCGGGTGTGGAGCTTCCGGGACGTCACTCCCCGCCGCAAGGCCCAGGAACAAGCGCACCAGGCGATGCTTGACCTGGCGGAGCAGGCGGAAAAGCTGCGCGTCATGGCCTTCCAGGACCCGCTCACCGGCCTGGCCAACCGGGCCGTGTTCAACGACGCCCTGGCCGGGTCGCTGCAGGAACCCCGGCTCAAGTCCGTTGATGTGCTGCTCCTGGACCTGGACGACTTCAAGGAAGTCAACGACCTCCTGGGCCACCAGGCCGGGGACGACATGCTGATCGAAGTGGCCCGCAGGCTTCGCGGCTGCGTCCCCGCCGCGGACGTGGTGGCACGGCTGGGCGGCGATGAGTTCGTGGTGCTCCTGACGGCCTCCCCCAACGTGGACGACATCGCGGCGTGCATTGTCCGCTGCCTGCACGTCCCCGTCACCATCAGCGGCCGCGCGCTCCGCCCCAGCCTGAGCTTGGGAGTGGCATCGCGGGGCCGGGACGAGGTTGGCCCGTCGGAGCTGCTCCGCCAGGCGGACATCGCCATGTATGCGGCGAAGGCCGCCGGGAAAAACCGCTTCCTGCGGTTCCATCCGGACATGATGGCTGCCCTGGTGCAACGGACGGACATGGAAAGCGGCCTGCAGTTCGCCCTGCAGGGCGGGGAGATCTCGGTGGATTTCCAGCCCATCGTGTCGCACCGCAGCGGGCAGGTGGTCCAGTTCGAGGCCCTCGCACGGTGGGACCGCGGCGCCGGGCGGGTGCCGCCGTCGGACTTCATTCCACTGGCCGAACGCACGGGGCTGATCCGGGACATCGGCCTTGAGGTGATGGCCCAGGCGATGGCGCAGCTGGCGGACTGGCTGGGCGAGGACCCGGCACGGTCGCTGGCAGTGAACGTGTCCGGGGTGCAGCTGCAGGAACACGATTTTGCCGCGAAGGTGCTGGGCCTGGCGGAGACCAACGGCGTGGCCACCCGCCAGCTGGTGCTGGAAGTCACCGAGAGCGTGTTCTTCCACGCCGACTGCGACCTGATCAGGCAGCTCAGCACGCTGCGGGATGCGGGCGCCCGGGTTGCCCTGGACGACTTCGGCACCGGCTATTCCTCGCTGGGGCGGTTGCAGGACCTGCCGGTGGACACCGTGAAGATCGACAAGACCTTTGTGTCCATGGTGCGGACCGGCAGCGAACGCCTGCCCATCCTTAGCTCCATGATCAACATGGCGCACAGCCTGGGGCTGACAGTCACCGCGGAGGGAATCGAGACGGCCTCACAGGCGGACTACCTCACGGCACTCGACTGCGATTCGCTGCAGGGCTACCTGTTCTCGCTGCCCGAGCCGGCCTCGCGCCTGGGGCACGCGCTGCGCCGGGCCGAAGAGGTGCTGGGCGCGCTGCACCGACGCTAGCCGGCGGCTGCGGGACGGGTACGACGCCGGCCCTTCCGGCTGCTAGGCGGCCTGCCTGCCGCCGGGCTGCTTGGGCTTCTTTCCCGAACCCAGGGGCTGGCCTGCCGGCCGCGGCGGAGTGGCCGGGCGGTCCTGATGCTCGCGCGCCTCGGGGGCGGTGGACTGGGCGTGGTCATACGGTGCAGAGTCCTGGGCGGATGATCCGGCAGCCGGTTCCGCGGCGCTGGATTCCCGGGCAGTGGCTTGGGCAGCCGGGGCAACGTTGGCCTGTCCGGCTGATTCCTCGTCAAGGGCATACTCGATAACGCCGTCCTCGTTGACAGCGTTTTCAGCCGGGACGAACGCATCAGCGGGGTTTGCCATGGCGGCGCGGTTGCGGCGCCAGCGGCGGATAAGGTCCACAGCGGCCAGCAGGCCCGCGAGCGGTGTGAGCACCGCAGCGGTGTAGACGAAGAGCATCCAGGTGAGGGTGGTCAACGGCGGCTGGTTGTTGTGCAGGAGGGACAGCCCGCCAAGGATCGCCACGAGCCAGAAGAGGATGACCGCCGCGAGGACAGCTCCGGCGGGAAAGTACTGGTTCCGCACAATCTTCTTCAGGGTTTCCAATGCACTTCCTCCTTGCCTGGCCGGGGCTGCGGAAAGTGGCCGCATCACCCTAAGTATGGGGCCCTTTTCCGCCGAATCACGGCAAGACGCCACGGCGAGTGATGAACGTAACTGGAGCGCCGCCGTCGTCCCCGTTTTTGGCGGCAATCCGACGTGCCTTGGCGCTGTTTGGTCTTCCGCCGGAACCGCCCGGCGCATAGGTTGTTCCTTGACCCAACGAACCCGGGAGGACCCGCATGCGCAAAGTTACGGCCGGACTGTTCCACTCCATTGACGGAGTGGTTTCGGATCCGTTCAAGTTCCAGTTCGACAGTTTCGACGCCGAGCTCGGCGAAGGCCTGACCGCCATGATTAACTCCGTGGACACCGTGGTGCTGGGCCGGAAGAGCTACGAGGAGTGGGCGTCCTACTGGCCCAACGCGTCTGCGGACCAGGACTTCGCTGCGTTCATCAACCCGGTGGAGAAGTTTGTGGTGTCCAGGACGCTGAGCGAGCCGCTGGAGTGGCAGAACTCCCGGCTGATGGACGCACCGCTGGAGGAGTTCGTGGCGAAGCTGAAGGAGAGCGACGGCGGTGAGATTGCCGTGTGCGGCAGCATCTCCGTGACCCGGCAGCTGCTGTTTGCGGGGTTGCTGGATTCGCTGCAGCTCATGACGCACCCCGTGATTGCAGGCAGCGGTAGGCGGCTGTTCGAAGACGGCGATCCCCTCACCCGGCTGGTCCTGCTGGATGAGAAGCGCACCAGCAAGGGCAACGTGCTCAGCACCTACGGGCTCCGGGGCGACTAGGCTGCCTGCGTCCCCGGGCATTGGCCTCCCGGCTCTCCCGGCTGAACGGCTTCTGGCACTGTGTGGCCGCCGTCCGGGGACACATTGACACGGAAACGCCGCGTCATGGCGCTCTGGCCGCCTGTTTAGCGGTGGATGTGCCCCGCGACGGCGGAGATGTCGGCCGGCGTGGTCCTGCAGCAGCCGCCGATGATCCGGGCGCCGAGGGCCTGCCAGGCAGGCACGCCGTCGACCAGCGCTGCAGGGGCTGTGGTGGCTGTGGGTGCTGCGTCCCAGGTTTTGGTGCCCGCATCGTAGGTTTCCCCGGAATTCGGGTAGGCCGCCAGCGGCTTGTTGGTGCCACAGCGCAGGGCCGTGAGCGCGGGGGCAACCAGCGCCAGCGGCACACAGTTAACCCCGACGGCGGCCACGTGGGACTCCGCGTCCAGCAGTTCCGCGACGGCGGCCAGGGGCGTGCCGTCACTGATGTGCCCGGCGTCGCGGAGGGAGAAGGAGAACCAGGATTCGACGCCGAGGTCCCGGGTCAGTTCCGCAAGGGCCTGTGCTTCGGCAAAGGAGGGCAGCGTTTCACAGGCCAGGAGGTCCGCACCGGCCTGGGCCAGGGCTTCGAGGCGGGGACGGTGGAAGGTCCGGAACTCGGCGGGTGTCAGGGCGTAGTCGCCGCGGTACTCCGAGCCGTCGGCAAGGTAGGCGCCGTAGGGCCCCACGGAACCCGCGATGAACAGCGGCCCGGCCTCGGGATGGTTGGCCAGATGGTCACGCCGCGCCTCGTCAGCCAGCCGCACGGACAGGGCCACGAGGTCCAGCGCCTCCTGCTCCGTCATTCCGCGGCCCGCGAATCCCTGCGGTGTGGCCTGGTAGCTGGCGGTGGTGGCGATCCTGGCACCTGCCGCGAAGTAGTCCCGGTGCACGTCCCGGATCAGGCCCGGCTGTTCCAGCAGGACCTTGGCCGACCACAGCGGATCGTCCAGGTTGCAGCCGCGTACCTCGAGTTCCGTGGCCAGTGCACCGTCGGTGGTCAGGGATTCCCCGGCGTCGAGCAGGGCGGACAGCGTGGGGATTACAGGCATGATGGTCACTATACGCATCCATATATGCGCATGCCGGGTATTACGGGTGCGTGAACCGGCCGGGACCACACCCCAACTACACTCGGAGCCATGTCGAAATCATCCAGCATGGGCCGCGGAATCATGGCCCTGCTGGCTGTGGGATCCCGCCACGCGGCTGAGCATCCGGGTGGAACGGTGGCGGAGATCGCCACCGGCCTGGGCAAGGACCGCAGCCAGGTCTCACGGTACCTGCGCAGCGCGGAGCAAGAGGGCTTCCTGGCCCGCACCGTCCACCGCACGTACGCGCTGGACTGGGAAGTCTTCACCGACGCCCAGCAACTGACGGCACGCCGGCTGGAATCTGACGGCGCCACTGCCCTGGACACGCTCGCCGGCGAAACTGATGAAGCCTGCTTCCTGGGCATCCTGCACGGGAACAGCACCGTGACCATCGGCGAAAGCGTTCCCGCGAGCAGCAACCTGGTGGGCTCCTGGCTTGGCCGGCCCTACCCCGCCTACTGCAGCGACGCCGGGCAGGCAGTGCTCTGGGAGGCCTCCGACGCGGAGGTCCGCACCGTCTTCGCGGACGTCGACTTTGTCCGGCACGGCCCCAACACGCCGGACAGCGTGGAAGACTTCCTGGCCAGGCTGGAAGCGGCCCGCCGGCGTGGCTATTCGATAGTGGACCAGGAGGCCGAACCGGGGCTGTACTCCCTGGCAGTCCCGGTCCGCGATTTCAAGGGAGAGGTGGTGGCAGCCCTGCAGATCGTGGGGATCAGGGACCGGCTGGAACCCCGCCGGGAGGCCTGCGCCGCGGCGCTGCTCCAGCAGGAGCGGTGGCTCGAAGCGGGCTTGGGGTACCGGCCGCAGGACTAGCGGGGCACGGCCCCAGCGCTAAGCCTTTTGGCGGCGGCAGCCAGGGCGGCCGCCGCGTCACGGCGCTCCGCCAGGCCGGGACCGCCGAGCACGCTTAGCGAGGCCCGCACTTCTCCTGACCCGTCCCGCACGGGCACGGCCAGCTCAACAACGTCGTGTTCGAATTCCTCGACGGCGGCAACCACTCCGGCCTGGCGGTCCCGGGCCATGAGCTCCCAGACGCCGTCGACGGTGTGCGCCGCGCCCGGGCCGCCGATGCCAATGAAGTTCACGTCCTGCAGCAGCCCCTCCAGGGCCGGCCGGGCCAGGTCCCACAGCAGGGCCCGGCCGGCACCCGTGCACCACACCGGGCTGACCATGCCGGGTTGGACGAAGCTGCCGGGCACGGAGTCGTTGCTGGAGTTCCGGAGCAGGATGGCCCGGTAGCCGTCGCGGACGGAGAGCCTGGCGCGCAGGCCCAGCACGGAAACCAGGGATTCGAGTTCGGTCCGGGCGGCGAGCACCCAGCCGGTATTGAGGGCCGCGGCCAGGCTGAAGTATTCCGGCCCGGCCCGGAACGGACCGCGCTCCGGGCGTTCGAGCAGTCCAAGGTCGCAGAGTTCCTGGGCAAGCCGCGAAACCCTGCTCTGGTCCATCGACAACGCCGCGGCGAGCTGGGATACACCCAGGAGTGGGCGCCCGGATTTCTCCCGGTCCACCACCAGCCGGACAATCCGGAGCCCCTGGGCCATTGACGACGCCTCAGCGGATGAATCCACGCTTTCCCTGCCCCTCCCGCCGGTCACGCGCCCCATTCTTCCACGGCCTTAGAGGTGCGACGCCTGTCATCGCCACCCCGTGGTCACCGCAGGCGGCCTCGGCACCCAGGCCGGGGACGACGACGGCGCGCGCCGGCGAAGGTGCCGGGCGCGCCTGCCGCACGGCCGTCGTCGTCCGTTCCCGGCTTAGCGCCGTGCCTGAACGCTCTTGCGGCCGTGCCGAAGGTGGAAGTAGAGGTAGCAGGCGGCAACGAACGGCACACCGAAGTAGAGGGCGGGCGCCTGGGCAGGATCCAGCGCGATGCCGATCAGCGAAACGACGCACAGGGTGAACGCCAGGATGGGGACCAGCGGGAACAGCGGCGCCTTGTAGGCGAGGGTGGAGGTATCGCCGCCGCCACGGATAAAGGCTCGGCGGTGGAAGAAGTGCGAGGCCGTGATGGACATCCAGACGCCCACCACCGCGAAGCCGGCCACTGACACGAGGACCAGGTAGACCGTCTCGGGTGCCACCACACTGCTGATCAGGGATGCCAGGCCGCCCACCATGCTCAGGGAGAGTGCGGCCAGGGGGATGCCGCGGCGGGTCAGCTTCTTGAGGGCGCGCGGTGCATGGCCTTCGTCGGCGAGCGAGTAGAGCATGCGGGCGCACGAGAACAGGCCGCTGTTGCCGGCGGACAGGAGTGCGGTGATGATGACGAAGTTCATGATGTCGGCCGCGAACGGGATGCCGATGGCGGAGAAGACGGTCACGAACGGGCTCTCGTCCAGCCCCACCTCCGTGTACGGGATGGTGGCGGCGATGACGGCGATGGCGCCGACGAAGAAGATGAGCAGGCGGATGACGGTGGTGCGCATGGCCTTGGGGATGGCCGTGGCCGGGTCCCTGGTTTCGCCGGCGGCAACGCCGATCAGTTCGGAGCCGGAGAAGGCGTAGAAGACGGCGAGCACGGTGACCAGGACGCCGGTGAAGCCGTTGGGGAACAGGCCGGACTCGGTGGCGAAGTTTTCGAACAGGAACGGGTGCCCGTCCCCGCCGCCGCCGAGCGGTTGGAAGCCGAACAGGGCCGCACCGCCCAGGACGATGAGGCCGATGATGGCGGCCACCTTGATGATGGCGAACCAGAACTCGGACTCGCCGAAGAACCGGGCGGACACAGCGTTGAAGCCGAAGAGGATGGCCGCGAACACCAGGCACCAGACCCACACCGCCACGTCCGGGAACCACCGCTGCATGAGCAGGCCGGACGCTGTGAACTCGGAGCCGATGGCCACGGCCCAGCAGAGCCAATAGAGCCAGGCGGTGGCAAAGCCGGTGGCGGGCCCGATGGAGCGGGCCGCGTAAATATGGAACGCCCCGGACACGGGGTAGGCGATAGCCAGTTCACCCAGGCAGGCCATCACCAGGAACACCACGAACGCCCCGATGAGGTAGGCGATCACCGCGCCCAGCGGGCCTGCCTGGGAAATGGTGTAGCCGGAGCTGAGGAACAGGCCCGAGCCGATGACGCCGCCCATGGCGATCATCACCAGATGCCGCGGCCCCATGGAGCGGCGGAGTCCGGAGCTGACCGGCTGCGCCGGGTCCGGCCTGGTGTCGAGCGTAGGCAATGAGGGTTCCACGGGTTTCTCCAGTGCGGGTGATCGGTGCGGGTGGTGGCGGCAGTGTTGGGTGCTCCGCGGGCTCACGTGCTTCGCAGATGCGCTTCGCAGAACCCGGGGATCGAAGAAGTGAACGCCGACAGAGCCGAAAGTAGCACGGTTGCCGAATTTACGGTCATTAAAGGCATGGGGGCTTGCTTATATTGCACGCTGTTACATGCTGGGCCTTGGCCGGCAGTCAGCGCGCGCCACCGCGGGGCACATTGACACGGACACGCCGGGCTGCACAGGCTGAGCGCCCGGGAGCGACCCCAATGTGCCCCGCGACGGTGGCGGCTCCACCGACCCAGGGAACCGGCGGCGCCCACCCACGGAACGCTCGACGGCGGCACTCCCCCAGGTGCCGGCGTCGGGCGTCCCCAAGGGCAGCAGGTAAAATTGGAGGGCCATGCGCTGTTCCTACTTTGATGCCGCCCGCTGCCGCTCCTGCACCCTGATGGGCACGCCCTACGGGGAACAGCTGGCCGGCAAGCAGGCCCACTGCCAGACCCTTCTCTCCGGCCACACGTCGCTGGAGTGGCTGGAGCCCGTGGCCAGCCAGGAATCAGCATTCCGGAACAAGGCCAAAATGGTGGTCAGCGGGACGGCCCAGAACCCCACCATCGGCATTCTGGACGCCGACGGCCACGGCATCGACCTGCGCAAATGCGGCGTCTGCTCCCCCGGGCTCCGCGCTGTGTTCCCCGTGGTGACCGCCTTCATCCGCACCCACCGCCTGACGCCCTATGACGTGCCCAACCGGAGCGGCGAACTCAAGCACTTGATCGTCACCGAGTCCCCCGACGGCGAAATCATGCTGCGCCTGGTCCTCCGTTCGGAGCAGCTGGTGCCGCGCATCCGGAAGCACCTCCCGGACCTGCTGGCCGACCTGCCGCAGGTGAAGGTGGTGTCCATCAACCTGCACCCCGAGCATAAGGCGGTGCTGGAGGGCGACCGGGAGATCCTGCTGACGGAGCAGTCCACGCTGAGCATGCGGGTGAACGACATCAACCTGCACCTGCGCCCGCAGAGCTTCTTCCAGACCAACAGCGAAATGGCCGCGGCGCTGTACCGGCAGGGGCGCGAATGGGTCAATGAACTAGCCCCGGCGTCAGTATGGGACCTGTACTGCGGCGTGGGCGGATTCGCCCTGCACGTCGCCGACCCGTCCCGCACGGTGACCGGAATCGAAACCAGCAGCGAGGCCATCGTCTCGGCCCGGATCAGCAGCGATGAAGCAGGGCTGCAGGGCATGGAGTTCGAGGCCGGGGACGCCACCGCCTTCGCCCTGGCGGCACGGCAGGCACCGGAGCTGGTGATCGTGAACCCGCCGCGCCGGGGCATCGGCAAGGAGCTGTGCGGCTGGCTGGAATCCTCCGGTGTCCGGCACGTGGTGTACTCCAGCTGCAATGCCCAGTCCCTGGCCCGCGACCTGGCCGCCCTCCCCTCCTTCACGGCACGGCGGGCACGGGTCCTGGACATGTTCCCGCAGACCACGCACTACGAAGTAATGGTCCTGCTGGAGCGGGCCGGCTAGTTTTCCGGTGCCCGCTGGGCGAGGACGCGTTCGACGGCGGCCGCGCTGGCTTCCTGCCCGCCGGACCGCAGTCCGGCCACCACGCCTGAGGCGTCGGCTGCGGACCGGTTCTGGCTCAGCTTCTCCTTGGCCTCGATCCGGGTGATCAGCAGCTCGATGCCCACGATGGCGCGCAGCTGCCCGGCAATGAACTTTTCGGGGGCGTCGTCAACGCTCCACGGGTGCTCCCGCTCCCCCTCGTGCCGGTCCGTCAGGCGGCGGACGTGCCGTGCCAGCCAGCCGGCGTCGTCATGGACAACCAACTGGCCATACACGTGCGCCGTGCTGTAGTTCCACGTGGGAACCACTCGGCCGTGCTCGGCTTTGGACGCGTACCAGGACGGCGAAATGTAGGCGTCGGGTCCCTGGATGATCGCCAGTGCCTCACCGATTACGGAGGCGCAGGCCTGCGGGTTGTTCCGGGCTACGTGCGCGTGCAGGGCACCGTGCTCCCCCACGTCCGGCTCGTAAACGACGGGCAGCAAAGTGGCCAGCAGGCCGCCGTCGGTCATGGTGATGAGGTTGGCCGCGCCGGGGCTGGTGAGAAGGGCCTGGACGGCGTCGGGGCCGACGGCGAAGTGGGCGGGAATGTACATGGGGATGTCCTTTCGGGTGGTGGTCAGGCGGTTGGTTTGAGCCGGACGCGGACGGCGGCGCCGGCGCAGAGGATGACGGCCAGGCCGCCGATGGCAGTTGTCCAGGTGACGGCTTCGCCCAGCAGGAGCGCCGCCCAGCAGATGCTCAGCACGGGCTGCAGGAGCTGGATCTGGCTGACCTGCGCCATCGGCCCGATGGCCAGGCCGCGGTACCAGGCAAAGAAGCCGAGGAACATGCTGACCACAGCAAGGTAGGCGAAGGCTGCCCACTGGACGGGCGTGGCCGACGGCGGCTGGCTGGCGAGATCGAACACGGCCAGTGCCAGCATGGGCGGGAACGCGAGGACCAGCGCCCAGGCGATGGTTTGCCAGGAACCCAGTTCGCGGGCCAGCAGGCCGCCCTCGGCGTACCCTATGGCGGCGCACACCACGGCGCCGAGCAGCAGGAGGTCCGCCCAGTGCAAATGGCCGATCCCGCCCGATTGCAGGAACGCGAAAGCGAGGGCCGCCAGCGAGCCGAGCGCCATGACCGCCCAGAAGGCTGGGCGGGGACGCTCCCGGGTCCGCAGGATGGCGGCCGTCGCTGTAGCGGCGGGCAGGAGGGCGATCACCACGGCACCGTGCCCGGCCGGGACGGCGGTGAGCGCGTAGGACGTCAGGAACGGGAAGCCGACGACGACGCCCCCGGCCACCAGCGCCAGCCTCGCCCAGGTGCGTGGTTGCGGAAGCCGCTGGCGCGTGAGTGCCAGGGCTGCGGCCGCGAGGACTCCGGCGACGACGGCTCGGCCGGACCCGATGAACAGCGGGGACAGGCCCGCCACGGCCATCCGGGTCAACGGGACCGTGAAGGAGAAGGCCGCGACGCCAAGGAGTCCCCACCAGAGGCCGGTGGACTTCCCGCTCGGTGCGGTGCCGCTGTGCCGGACGGGCAGTATCACTGGCTCCGGAAGCACAGTAGCGCTACTATGTTCTATCATGAACAACGATAGCAGTTCGCGGATCGTCTTGGCACTCAGAACGTGGATCACCGCCGCCGCGCCCGGAGCGAAACTGCCCTCCACGCGCTCGCTGGTGGCCGAGTACCAGGCCAGCCCGGTGACGGTGCAGAAGGCGCTGCAAACCTTGACGGCGCAGGGGCTCATCGAAAGCCGCCCCGGTGTGGGAACCTTCGTGCGGGCGGCCCGGACGGCGCGCCCCGCGGACTACGGCTGGCAGACCGCAGCGCTGGGGTCGCCGTCGTCCGTACTGCCGTCGTCGTCCACCATGCGCACGGCGCCCAACGACGCCATCTGGTTCCACTCGGGCTACCCGGACCGTGAACTGCTGCCCGAACGCCTGGTGCGCGCTGCGCTGGCCAGGGCCGCACGTGGTGACGCCGCACTGTCCCGCCCGCCGGCAGCCGGGATGCCGGAGCTGCAGCAGTGGTTCGCCCAGGAGCTGGGGGCGGCGACACCGGTGGGCATCACTCCCCCAACGCCGAGCGATGTGATCGTGCTGCCGGGAAGCCAGAGCGGGCTGAGCTCGATTTTCCGGGCGCTGGTGGGGGCCGGCCAGCCGCTGCTGATGGAATCGCCCACGTACTGGGGTGCCATCCTGGCTGCCGCCCAGACAGGCGTGCGGGTGGTGCCGGTACCCAGCGGGCCGGAGGGGCCGGACCCGGTGGGACTGGCCAGGGCGTTCGAGGAAACCGGGGCGCGCGCGTTCTACGCCCAGCCCAACTACGCCAACCCCAGCGGCGCGCAGTGGGCGCCCGGGCGGGGCGGCGAGGTCCTGGAGGTGGTCCGCGCACACGGGGCGTTCGTCATCGAGGACGACTGGGCCCATGACTTCGGCATCACCTCAACGCCGGTGCCGCTGGCGACGCAGGACGATTCCGGGCATGTCATCTACATCCGGTCGCTGACCAAGAGCGTGTCCACGTCGGTCCGGATCGCCGCTGTTGTTGCGCGCGGTCCGGCCCGGGAACGGATCCTGGCGCACCGGGCGGCGGAGTCGATGTACGTCAGCGGACTGCTGCAGGCCGCGGCCCTGGACGTGGTCACGCAGCCGGGCTGGCAGACCCACCTACGGAGCCTGCGACAGCAGCTGCAGTCCCGCCGGGACCTGCTGGTGACCAGCGTCCGGGAGCACGTGCCGGACGCCCACATTGAGCTGCTGCCCAAGGGCGGGCTGAACCTGTGGCTGCGGATGCCCGACGGCACGGACCTGCCCCGGCTCACGCGCGACTGCGAAGATAACGGGGTGATCATCGCCGCCGGAACGGATTGGTTCCCGGCGGAACCTGCCGGCCCGTTCGTCCGGCTCAACTACTCCGGCCCGAACCCGGCCGCGTATCCCCAGGGCGTCAAGATGATCGGCGAGGCGCTGGCCCGGCAACACTGAGCCGCCAGGCAGGATTCCCCAAGGAATTGATCAAGGTTGGCGCAGGGCCAGCTTTCCTCCCCTGCGCCGTGGCTACGCTGGCCGTGCACTTCGCATCCGGAACACGTCAATGGGGGCACAAATGAATACACGGAAGCACTCTTATCGGTCGCGCGCCGCAGACCCGAAAGCCGAGACGGGTCCCGGCCGCAGCGCCCGGAGGCACGGCACCAAGAACGGTGTTGCCGCGGCGACCGCGGCCGCCGTCGTGCTCCTCCTGACCGGCTGCGGCGGATCCCCCGCCTCGCTCAGCGCGGCGACGGCAGACGAACCCACCAGCACGGCTGCGGCCTCGCCCACAGCAACCGTCACGCCCATCTCCGGAACTGCGTGTGCGAGCGTAGACAGCCAGAAGTCCGCTGGCGGCACCACGTATATCTGCACAAAGGACGAGGCCGGTGCCGTCGTGTGGCTTGAGGCCTCCAAGTCGCGGAATGTGAAGGAGAAACTGGCGGCCGCTGCTGGTGCCAAGGCTGCCGCAGACAAGGCAGCAGCGGATAAGGCAGCTGCAGACAAAGCAGCTGCCGATAAGGCAGCAGCGGACAAAGCGGCAGCCGATGCTGCCGCGCAGGAAGCGGCGCGCCAAGCCGCGGAAGCCAAGGCCGCACAAGACGCCGCCGCAGCACAGGCTGCGGCCGAAGCCGCTGCAAGGGCGGCAGCAGCGCCAGCACCTAGAGCCGTTCCCGTCGCTCCTGCCGCCGGAACCGGTTGTGACCCGAACTATTCAGGATGCGTGCCTATCGCCTCGGACGTCGACTGCGCCGGGGGAAGCGGCAACGGTCCCGCCTACGTAAGGGGGCCGGTACAGGTTATCGGCAGCGATATTTACGGTCTGGACCGGGACGGTGACGGTTTCGGCTGCGAGTAGTTAGGCGGGCTTGACCAGCTCTTCGCTCTTGTCCCACAGTTCGCGGGCCAGGACGGCGTCGTAGGCCTGCTTGTTCGCCTTGGCCAGGGCACGCTTGGCATAGTAGGCGCCGGAAATCCAGTCGGTGCCGGCGGTGCCATTGATGAGCCACAGCATGGTGTCGGCGCCCTGGTCCGGGGTGAGCATGAAGCGGTTCAGGATGGTCTTGTACGCGTGACGCATCGGACTCGCTGACTCCGCCGCGAAGTTGGTGCGGACCACGCCGGGGTGGAACGCCGCCGTCGTAATTCCGCGCTCGTGGAAGCGGCGGTGCAGCTCGGACGTGAAGAGGATGTTGGCGAGCTTGCCGGTGCCGTAGGCGCGGTTGACGGAGTAGCTGTGCTCGGCGGTCAGGTCGAAGAGGTCCAGCTTGCCGAAGCCGTTGGCGGCGCTGGAAGTGTTGATGACCTTGGCGTTGCTGGCCGCCAGGGTGTCCAGCAGCAGCGTGGTGAGCAGGAAGGGCGCCAGGTGGTTGATCTGGAACGTGGCTTCGTTGCCGTCGACGGTCAGGGTGCGCTTGCCCATGATGCCGCCGGCGTTGTTGGCCAGGACGTCGATGCGCGGGTAGTCGGACTTCAGCTGCGCCGCGATGGTACGGACCTGTGCGAGGTCGGCGAAGTCGGCGACAAAGTAGTCGGCGTCGATCTCCTTGGCCAGCGCACGGGTCTTCTCGG
Source organism: Pseudarthrobacter equi (assembly GCF_900105535.1). Taxonomy (NCBI): domain Bacteria; kingdom Bacillati; phylum Actinomycetota; class Actinomycetes; order Micrococcales; family Micrococcaceae; genus Pseudarthrobacter; species Pseudarthrobacter equi. The sequence goes on along the minus strand of NZ_LT629779.1, from coordinate 1,564,761 downwards.
CGGACCGCCCCACCGCCACCACCCGGTCGCCTCCCTTGGCCAGGGTCCGGGCGGCTGCTGCGCCGATGCCGTCGCTGGCGCCGGTGATCACAATGGTGCGTTGGGTCAAGGGGTGTCCTTTGCTCGAAGCGGCTGCGCCCTGTCCTCTGTGGATCGGACAGGCGCACATAGGGGGAACAACGACGGCGGGGCGGCCGGTGTTCCCACCAGCCGCCCCGCCGCCGCGAAAGTACGCCGCGCCAACTGCCGTTCCGAGCCTCCGGAACGGCAGCTGGCGCTACGTGGTTGGGCGGGCGCTAACCCGCCAGCCCGGCCACCAGGAAGATGACCGCGGCGATGGCGAAGCCCATGACACCGATCAGGGTTTCCATCACGGTCCAGGTCTTCAGCGTGGTCTTGACGTCCATGCCGAAGAAGCGGCCCACCAGCCAGAAGCCGGAGTCGTTCACGTGCGAGACCACTACTGAACCGGCGGCCACGGCGATGACCATGGCGGCCACCTGCATGCCGTTCAGCCCGCCTGCGGCCACTGCCGGAGCGATCAGGCCCGCCGTAGTGGTGAGTGCCACGGTGGCGGAACCCTGCGCAATGCGGAGGATGGCGGAGATCAGGAAGCCGGCCAGGATCAGCGGGATGCCCAGGCCGCCCAGTACGTCAGCCAAGGCCTTGCCGATGCCGGAGGTGCGCAGCACGCCGCCGAACATGCCGCCGGCGCCGGTGATCAGGATGACGGAGCAGACGGGTCCGAGCGAGGACTCCAACAGCTTCTCCAGCGCGCCGGCGTCCTTGCCGCGCCGGGCGCCCAGGACGAACAGTGCCACGAGCACGGCGATCAGCAGGGCCACCGGGGTTTCACCGAGGGTGCGCAGGATCTGGAACCACTGCTGGTCCTTGGTGCCCGCGGCCAGTACGCCAGAGGAGGCCAAGGTGTTCAGGCCGGTGTTGACGAAGATCAGGACCAGCGGCAGGAGCAGCAGGCCGATGATGGTGCGGAAGCGCGGCGGGTGGGACTCGGCTTCGGCGGAGGCGTGGCCCAGGATTTCCGGCACCGGCAGGACCAGCTTCTTGCCGGTGTACAGGCCGTAGAGGTAGGTGGTGACGTACCAGGTGGGGATGGCAACGATCAGGCCGGCGACGGTGACCAGCCCGATGTTGGCTTCGAAGAACGCGGCAGCGGAAACCGGGCCCGGGTGCGGCGGCAGGAAGATGTGCATCACTGAGAACGCACCGGCGGCAGGCAGGCCGTAGCGGAGCACGCCGCCGCCCAGGCGGTGGGCCACTGCGAACACGACCGGCAGCATGACCACGAGGCCGGCGTCGAAGAAGATCGGGAAGCCAAAGATCAGCGAGGCGAGGCCCAGCGCGAAGGGGGCGCGCTTCTCGCCGAAGATGCCGATCAGGTAGTCGGCCAGGACCTTGGCGCCGCCGCTGGTTTCGACGATGCGTCCCAGCATCGCGCCGAGGCCCACCAGAAGCGCTACCGTTCCCAGCGTGGTGCCGAAACCGTCAATGAGGACCGGCACCACCTTGTTGGCGGGGATGCCGGTGGCAAAGGCGGTGGCGAGGCTGACGAGGATCAGGGCGATCAGGGCGTGCACGCGCAGCTTGATGATCAGGAACAGCAGGGCGAGGATCGCGGCTGCGGCGATGAGCAGCAGGGGGCCTGCTCCCAGCGTCTGGGTCCATCCTTCGATGGTCATGGTTCTCCTTTGAAACAGTACTTCTGGTTGGGGATTCGGGGGTGCTTAGGAAGCGCGGGGCGCCTGGTCCGCGTCAAGGCCAAGGGCTTGAACGACGGCGGCGACCAGTTCCTCCGGTGAGCGGGAGATGTCGAGGCGGAGGCTGCCGGCGTCGAGCTCTTCCTGGCTCAAGGGCTCCAGCGTGGCCAGCTGGCTGGGCAGCAGCGTGGGTGGCATGAAGTGGCCTTCGCGGCCCTGCATGCGCTGGCCGATCAGGTCCGCTCCGCCGTCGAGGTGCAGGAAGATCACGCGTCCGCCGGCTTCGGACAGGAGGCGGCGGTAGCTCTGCTTCAGGGCGGAGCAGGTGAGGACGGTGCTCAGGCCGTCCCGGGATTTACCGGTCATCCAGTCCCTGATCTCGCCGAGCCAGGGCCAGCGGTCGTCGTCCTGGAGGGGAATGCCCTGGCTCATCTTGGCGATGTTGGCGGCCGGGTGAAACTCGTCCGCCTCGGCGCAGGCCCAGCCCAGCGTGTGGGAGAGGGCGGCGGCGAGGGTGGATTTGCCGGACCCGGCAACGCCCATCACCACGAGGTGCGTGGGTGGATACTGCATGTTTGTACCTCCGGAGAAGACGTCGTTGGCTTTCGAAGAAGCTCCCTGCGGTGCCCAGTTGGCGTGGGCTACGCCATAAGGTATCACCTTTCAGAGCTATAAATACTATCTTTCAGTGTCACAAGTCATACCTTTGCGACTTTCGCCGGTATTCTGGAGGTGCGCTGCGGCGCAGAGAGAGGCGGCAAAGAATGTCAACGGCGACAGTTGAAGAGACGGACGCGCACGACGGCGGCACGTCCGGAGCGATGCACGAGCGCGTCCTCGAGGCGGTGGGCATAGCCATAGCGTCCGCCAAGCTTCCGCCGGGCAGCCGGCTCACGCTGGAAGGGCTGCAGCAGGAGTACAAAATTTCGCGGACCGTTGCCCGGGACACCATGAAGGTCCTGGAGTCCATGAACCTGGTGTACTCGCGGCGCCGGGTGGGAATCGTTGTGCAGGAACGCGAGCACTGGAACGTTTTCGATCCCAAACTGGTCCGGTGGCGCCTCGCCTCGGACCGCCGCGAGGTCCAGTACAGCAGCCTGACCGAGCTGCGCATCGCCGTCGAACCCATAGCCGCAGCCGGGGCAGCGCGGCGGGCCAGTGCCGACGAACGTGCCCAACTCCTGGCCCTGAGCCGCGATTTGCGGCGGCTGGGCGAGGCCGGCGACCTCCAGAACTTCCTGGCGGCGGACATCGAATTCCACCAGCTCCTGCTGCGCAGCTGCGGCAACGAAATGTTCCGGGCGCTGGAAGGCATGGTGGCAGAGGTCCTGACCAGCCGCACCCAGCAGGGGCTCATGCCGTTCAAGCCGCGCAATGAGGCATTGCAGGCACATGAGGATGTGGCGGCTGCGGTGGCGGGCGGCGATACCGCTACCGCGGAGCGCGCCATGCACCACATTCTCGATGAGGTCCGCGAGGCCATGGGGCTACGCTGAGACCATGAAATCGGGTTGGGGGATCCTGGGTACACTCGCCGCGGCCGCGGCGGGAGTGATCCCCCTGACCGGCTGCATGACGTATTCATGCTCCGCCATTGGTTACAGCAATACCGTGACCGTGGCCCTTGAAGGAAACTTTGCCGTCGTCGGCGAGGTTCGGCTGTGCGACGAAACCACGTGCTCCCGGCTTGCCCCGGAGATGGGCGCCCCGGGCCCGGCGCGCACCATCGAGCCCACGTTTTCGCCGGAAGCAGAGCCACCCGCTCCTGTCACGTCCGCGCCATATTTCGCTACGAAAACCGATAACGCCGTGTGGGAGGTCAACGTGGACATGCGCACTCCCCGGAACGCCACGGTCAGTGCCCTCACGGCAGACGGAACGGTGCTGGTTTCGCAGAATGTCGAGCTGACGTGGACGCGGGTGGGCGGTTCGGAACAGTGCGGCGGACCCATGAGCGCGCCGCCCATCGAGTTGCGGGGCCTCTGACCTTCCGCGCCGCCCGCGAGGCACTTTTTTCCCCTGCGCCAATCCGCTTAACCGTCCACGCCCCGCATAACCGTTGACGGCCAGCACCGGTTATGCGGGTAAGGGCCGGTTATAAGCCGACGGCGGGACCCGGCAACCGTGCCGGGTCCCGCCGTCGTACGTCCTGTCAGTGCGCCCTCATGGTGTGAGCCCTAATGACGTGAGCGTCGCCTACATGCGCAGTGACGCGTAGGGCTCGCTGGGGAGGTTTCCTGCGGACCATGGCGATCCCGAACGGATGTCCGGGGTGTGTCCACGGCCGTCAGCCAGGATGGTGCAGATGGTTGCGATGAGAACCCAAAGAACGAAAAGCAGGAGGCCGAGCAGTTCCATGGTTGGTGCTTTCTGGTGAGTGTGCGGATAGGGCGATTTCAGTGTGTTCGGCGGCCGTGTGAGCAACCGTGTGAGGGCCGCTGACGCCGCCAACCCCGCGGCGTACCATGAGCCCTATGGCCGAGAACTGGGTTCGGCTCCTCGGTCCGCCCGCGATCGAGTCCCCCGGCAGTACTCCCCCGCAGCCCCGGGGCCGCAAGGCCTGGGCGTTGCTGGCCTACCTTGCGCTGCAGGCCGACGGCACCGGCCGGTCACGCACTGCTGCCCTGCTGTTTCCGGATGCTGCAGACCCGCTGGGGGCATTGCGCTGGAACCTGTCGGAGCTGCGGCGGGCCCTTGACGGTGTGACCGTAGCGGGCGATCCGCTGCGGCTGGACCTGCTGCCGCCGTGGCGCTGCGATGCACTGGACGCGATGGATCCCGCCACCGGTCCGGGCACGGACCCGCGCCGCTTCACCGGTCAGTTGCTGGAGGGCCTGGCCTTCACGGATTCCCCGGTGTTCGATTCCTGGCTCGCGGACCAGCGCTACCGCCTGGACAACGTGGTCCAATCGCTGCTGTACGAGGCTGCCCTGGCAGCGCTGGCATCGGACGCCGCCGGGGACGCCGCCGAACTGGCAGCCCTTGCCCTGGAGCGGGATCCGTTCCATGCAGACTGCAACGCCGTCCTGGTGAAGGCGCTCATTGCCGCAGGCGAATACCGCAAGGCCCGCGCGCACGCCGTCCACTGCGGCAACCTCTACCGGCAGGAACTGGGACTGCCGCTGCCGGCGGAAGTCCGCCGTGCGTTGTTCGACGCAGATCCCGAGCCCGATCCCGGCACGCCGGCCACTGCGGCAACCGTGCGGTCCTACCTGGATGCGGGCGGGGCGTCGCTGTGGGCCGGGTCCGTGGACCGGGGGCTGGAGCAGCTGCGGCTTGCGGTCAGTCTGGCGCAGCATACGGGCAACAGCCACCTCGTGGCCGAGTCGCTGGTGACGCTGTCCGGGGCGCTGATCCACCAGGCGGGCGGCCGGGGCGCCGAGGTGGCGGACCTCCTGCACCGGGCGCTCCAGGCGGAGGGGCCCGACGGCGCCTCCCGGACCGCCGCTGCGGCCTACCGCGAGCTGGGCTACCTGTCCGTTCAGCGGGGCGTGCCGGACCGGGCCGCCGGGTGGCTGGACCAGGCGATGCAGGCGGCGGGCGGCTTTCCCGACGAACAGGCGCGGATCCTGGCCATCCAGGGCATGCTGGCCTCGGACACTGCGCGGTACGGGGCAGCCTCAGCGGCTCTTACGGAGTCCGGGAATCTTGCCAAAGCAGTGGGCAACCGGCGGCAGCAGGCGTTCAGTGCGGCCCTTCTGGGTCGGGTGCACCTGCTCCGCGGCGAACTGGAGCTTGCGGGGGCTGTCCTGGACCGGGCCCTGGCCTGGATCGCGGAGGAGCACTGGACGGCGTTCGAGCCGTTCGTCGCGGGGGTCCGCGGGGAAACGTACCTTGCCGCCGGGGAGATGGAGCAGGCGGCCGCATTTATCGACCGGGCCTGGGTAATGGCGGAGCTGGCGGGCGACCACTGTTACATGGCCCTGGCGGCCGGGGCCGAAGCACGGCTGTTCGCAAAGCACGGCGACCTCGCAGCTGCTGAACACTGGATCGACCGTGGCCTGGAGCCAAAGCCCTGGTACCTCTGGTATTCGGCAAGGCTGCTGGACACGGCCGCGGAAGTCGCCATCGCCATCCGGTCACCCCGCGCAGCCGGCTTCGTGGACCGGCTGGGCGAGTTGGCCAGCCGCAGCGGGATGCGGGAGTTCGTGGTGCGCGGCCAGTCCCACCGTGCCCTGCTCGGGGACGAAGCCGCCGCGGAGGCCGTCCTCTGGCTGGCCAGGGAAATCGACAACCCTGCCCTGACGGCGTTCCTGGCCGAGCGGCACCCGGGCTGATGCCGGCCGTTGCCGGCCGGGATGCCGGAAGCTGAGTGGCACACCCGGGTTAAGCAAAAGCAGGGCCTGCCCGAAGGCAAGCCCTGCTTTATGAAACCTAACGGTCCCGGAACTCTAGGAAATTAGAGAGCCTGGATGTTGGTAGCCTGGGGACCCTTGGGGCCCTGCTCGGTGTCGAAGGAAACCTTCTGGTTCTCTTCGAGGGAGCGGAAGCCGTTGGAGTTGATCGCGGAGTAGTGCGCGAAAACGTCCTGTGAGGAGTCGTCCGGGGAGATGAAGCCGAAGCCCTTTTCAGCGTTAAACCATTTGACGGTACCAGTAGCCATTATTTTTGTCCTTCGTGAAGGTGGAGGGAACGTCCCGACTTTCGGGCCCTCCGGCGTGGGGTGTTCAAAAACCGCTACTTCAGAAGAACACGGACTTTCGACCGTGCGTACTGCCTGAACTACCAACTGCATAAACACAACAACATGTACCACACTACAGGAGTTTCCGGCGCAGCCTAACCACGGCAGCGGCAGCCTGCCTAATGCCCCTGGTCAAGGTCCTCCAGCGCAGGGCTGTAGCGGGTGAAACCGGGCCGGAGCCGCACAGCGTCCTTCCTTATCAGCGCGATGTCTTCCCACAGCACCAGGAAGGAGCCCCGGTGCCGCCACTGCAGCAGGTACGCCAGCGGCCAGGGTTGCGTGAGGTTGGTCCGCTCGTAGCCCAGGAAGGACGCCGCGCTGTGCGGGCTGACCACGATCCCCAGCATCCGCGCCTCGGACATCAGCTGGTGCGGGGCGCCGTCCAGCACGAAGCGGACATCGGCTGCCTTCCCCAACCGGCCGCCGTCGGAGTCCAGGACCGGTATGCCCAGCAGGTCACCGAGGATCATGGCGGCCTCCCGGGATGCGGGCGATGATCCTGTCACGCACCCACCGCTCCACCCAGCTGGCGTCCAGCCCCTCGCCGCCGACGCCGAGCCGCACCACCACGCCGACGTCCGCCACATCCTTCCAGGGGATCCGGATCAGCCGGGACTGCGGCGGCCTGCCGCCGAAGATGCGGGTGCCCAGCACCGGCCCGGTCAGCAGGGCGTCGAGCACCGGCGCCGGGGTGCCCTGCGGAATCTCCGCGCCGATGTCCGGCCCGCTCAGCTCGAGGTCGTCCACGGTGGTGACCGGGACGCCGTCGTGGTCCAGCACCTGCCGGTCCAGCAGGTGCAGCTGCGCGTCCAGGATCCGGCCCGGCACGGGCGGCAACGGGACCAGGCCCGGGGATGTCATGCTCCTGCTCCCGTCACGATCATCAGGGGTATGGCCGCCACGGAGGCCACCAGGATGATCACCAGGTAAACCATGGCAAGAACATTCACGGCTCGCCCGTTGACGTGTTTACCCATGTACTGCGGATCGTTGGAGACGATGAGGATGGGCAGGTACGTCAGCGGCAGGGCGATGGCTGAAAACACCACGGAATATTCTGTCACCAGCACCGGATCCACCCCGGTGGCCAGCACGCCAATGCCCACCAGCATGCAGATGATCATGGCCAGGTGGAACCGGGCTGCCTGGGCCGGCCTGCGGAACTTGCCCCAGGACCAGCCGAAGAACTGGGCGAGGGTGTAGCCGCTGGAGAGCGTGGTCTCCAGCGCGGCGCCGAAGGTCGCGGCCACCACGCCCACCAGGACGAAAGCCAGTCCGAGCTTTCCGGCGCCTTCGGCCACGGGCAGGATCACCTGGGACAGCGAGGTGACGGAGATACCGGCCGGAAGCAGGACTACGGCGGCGCACCCGGCGATGGCCACGGACAGCAGGCCGCCGAGCGGGAAGCCAACCAGGACATTGATCCGGGACTGGACCAGGTCCTTCACCGTCCACCCTTCCTCCACAGCGCCGGAGGAAAAGAAGAACACCTCATAGGGGGTCATGGCCGCGCCGAACAGGGCGATGGCGAAGTACCAGTACGTGGGCGCGGTTTCTTCCGCCGGCACGGCCGGCGCCAGGGCCTGCCCGGCGAGGACACCCCAGTCCGGCTTGAGCAGGAACAGCGCCACCGCAAACACGATGAGGGTCAGCCCCAGCAGGCCGGTGACGTTTTCCATGATGGAGAACTTCACCCGCCAGATCACCAGCCACACGGCCACCGCCGCCACCAGGATCCACAGCAGGTAGTGCACGCTGCTGGCCAGCTGCAGCGCCAGGGCCACGCCGCCGATCTCGGCCGTCACAGTCATGAGGTTGATCAAAAACGACGCCGACAGGTTGGCAAGCCCGGCCCGTGGCCCCAGCCGTTCACGGATCACCTCGAACGTGGCACGGCCGGACGCCGCCGCCACACGCCCGGACATGTTGGCGAACAGGCAGATCCCCAGCACCCCCACGGCCACCACCCACACCAGGGACAGGCCAAAGCGCGAGCCCACCACGGCGTTGGTCACCAGGTCCCCGATGTCCACGAACCCGCCAATGGCAGTGAGGACACCGAGCGCGACGCCGAGTAGCCGCTTCACCGGGACCCCACCTTTTTGCTGAGCTGCTCGAGGGCGTCCTGCGCGGCGGCGAGCGCCCGGTCACCGTCTGCCGTGGAAGGCGCGGCCCCGCCGTCGTCCGCGGATACAGCGGCGCGTGCCGTGAAGAAACCCGCCGCGCACTGGTCCAGGACGTCGAGTGCCTGCCGCTGGGTATCGCGGTCCGCCTGGGTGGCGGGCGAGAGTTTCTGCACCGTGCTGCGGCTGGTTTCGACCTCTTTGAGGGCGTCCTCCAGCGTGGTGGCGGTGGCGGCGCGGGTCAGCTTGCCGTCCATGTCCTGCTTCAGGGCCAGGCGGGCGGTGGCCACGGCGGACGAGCTGTCCTTCGCGGCGGTGGAAACAGATTCACTGACGCCACCGCCGCAGCCGGCAAGGAAGAGGATGGCGAATGAGGCGAGGCCAAGGGTCAGGAACCGGCGCGGGGCGGTGGCTGGCGTATCCGGCACCCTCGCCTCCCACCCCCGGCACATCCCGGGTTCCCGCAGCTCCCCCGGACCGCATCAAAATTAGTTGCCCTAGGTTAGGTATAGCACCGCCGATGGATATTTGACCTGCTCAGGGGCGTCTTTTCTGCGGACATAGGCACACCTGAATACCAGGCCGCGGTCAGGCCCGGCCACTACCGGCGGACCCTCGACCGCACCAGCGAATAGGCATATCCTGCATCCAGATCCAGTCCACTTCCCCGGGAGATGACACCCATGGAGATGCCCAAAGCTTCGGAGCAGGACAAAGAACGGTTCCGGCGTGTGGTGCCGGACCATCCCGACGTTGTGGTGAAGCCGATGTTCGGCAACCTGGGGGCGTTCGTCAACGGCAACATGTTCGCGGGCCTGTTCGGATCCACCATCGGCGTGAAACTCTCGGACGAGGACCGGGGCATGCTGGAATCCTCCGAGCGGACCGTACCTTTCGGCCCAGCGGAACGGCCGATGGGCGGGTACACCGGGCTGCCGGAGATCTGGAACGAAGAGGGCGACGGCGACGACACCCGTGCCAGGGCCTGGGCCGAAAAAGCCCTGGGCTACATCGCCACGCTGCCGCCCAAGCAGCCCAAGGAACCCAAGGCCCGGGCGCCACGGTCCGGCACCCCGCGGGCAGCCGCGAAGTAGCCATGCCCTCGCCCGCAGCCTCCCGGCAGGAAACCAACACAGTAATAGTGGGTGCCGGGCAGGCCGGGCTGGCCACCAGTTACTGGCTCAGCCAGCAAGGGGTGGAGCACCGGCTGCTGGAACGGCGTCCGGCGCTGGGCGGGGCGTGGCAGGACCGGTGGGATTCCTTCTACCTGAACACCCCCAACTTCTCCCTGGACCTGCCCGGCAAGGCCTACGCCGGGTCCGAGCCTGACGGGTTCCAGCCGCGGGACGCCACCATCGGCTGGTTTCGGAACTACGCGGAGGACATTGCGGCGCCGGTGGAGCTGGATACTGCTGTCACCCGGATTACCCCCGCGGATGGCGGGTTCACGGTGGAAACGGACCGCGGCACCTGGGCCGCCCGGAACGTGGTGCTGGCCAGCGGGGCGTTCCAGCGGCCGCGGATCCCGCCGGCCGCCGTCGGAATCTCGCCGGACGTGTTGCAGCTGCACAGCCACGGCTACCGCAACCCCGCCCAGCTGCCGGACGGCGCGGTGCTGGTGGTGGGGACCGGGCAGTCGGGCGGGCAGATCACCGAGGACCTGCTGGACGCCGGCCGCACGGTGCACCTGTCCGTCTCGTCCTGCCCGGAGGCGCCCCGGCGGTACCGCGGCAAGGACGTTTTCCACTGGATCATGCAGGTGAACGTGCACGGGCCGGAGTATGGCATCAACGCCCTGCAAGTGGACCAGCTCCCATCCCCCGCGGGCCGGTTCATGTGCAACCCGTTGCTGTCCGGCAACGGCGGCGGGCGCAGCATCCGCTTGCGTTCCCTGGGCCGCAGGGGCGTCCGGCTGCACGGCCGCTTCGAGGGAATGCACGACGGCGATCCCGTCTTCACGGACGACCTCGCCGAGCGCCTCACGCTGGTGGAGGCTGGGTTCGGCCAGCGGCTGGGCCGCCTGTCAGACGCGTACATCAAAGCTGCCGGCATCGACGCCCCGCCACCCGAAATCCCGGATCCGGATGATTGGCTGCCGTCCGAGTCCGGCGCCCGGCTGGACCTGGCGGCGGAGGGCATCACGTCAGTGGTTTGGTGCACCGGCTATGGGTTGGATTTCAGCATGCTGGATCCGTCCCTTGCCCTCCTGGATGAGTGGAACTACCCCCGCCACCTGCGCGGCGTGACGGAGCACCCGGGCCTGTACGCCGTCGGCCTCCCCTGGCTCACCAAGCACATCTCGGCGACCCTGCCCGGCGTGGGCCCGGACGCCGAATACGTGGCGGAACACCTGGCGTCGCGTTCCAACTAGCCGGGTTTGCCTCGCGGCCCGGTCAGCCCGCTTGGCGGCTGGCCGGGGCCGTGGACCTTGCTGTGCTTGCCGGTCCGGGCCAGGAACGCGTACACCACCAGCGCAATCCCGGCCGCGATCATCACGGCAGGAACGGCAAAGTCCAGAGGGATCAGGAGCTCCGAAGACCGGATGGCCATGATCACGCCGAGTACCGCGAGGACCCCCGCCGGGATCAGCGGCCATTTGAGATGGCCACCCCCTGAAGTGCCCGTGCCGGTGCCATCGTCGGGGCGGACCGGAACCAGGGCCAGCACGCCGAAGGTGGCCGCCAGGCCCAGGAACAGGACGGCGGCAACAGGTGTGCCCTGGAACGCCGGAGGCAGGGCCACAATCACGGCCAGGGTCAGCATCACACCGGCCGGGATGATGGCCCACCAGTTGGCCGGGACGCGGGCGTAGACGGCGGCGAAGCCGGCACCCATGAAGAGGAACAGGAAACCCGCGGACGCGCCGCTGCCAGTCAGCTCGGCGGAGGTGATCACCGCGGCGAGGCCAAGGAAGACGGAACCGGGGATGGCCGCCCACCAGTGCTCCCGGCGCCGGACGAAGACGGACAGAAACAGGGCACCGGCAGCGGCGAACACCAGCGGCGCAACGATCGCACCGCTTTCGAGGACGCCAACCCGGTCCAGCATCAGCAGGACACCGAGCATCATCAGGACGATGCCGGCGATGATGCTCGCGTTGGCCGATTTCACCGTGGGCCTCCCGGGTGCTGGCAGGCGGCAGGGTGCCGCTGCTGCCTTCAGGCTAGGCTGCGGATTCGAACGGCAGGTAGGGCACAAAGCCCCGGCGCACGGTGGTTGAGCCTGTCGAAACCCCCAAGCCCCCTACTTCAGGCTCAACACCTCGTCGAGGGGGCGGCCGTTGACGAACACCTGCGCGCTGGTAGCCCCGGAGGCGGCCATCGCCGTGTATTCCAGCTGTGCCTTGGCGCGGGGGATGTCGCACACGCCGCCCAGCATGAACTGCCCGGTCAGCCAGATAGTAATGGTGCTGCCGGTCAGTTCACCGGCCACATACGTCAGGTTCGACTGGTACAGCGTGTTCACGTAACCCGATTCGCCGAGCGTGTAGTTCTTGTTGGCGAGCAATGCCTCGATGCTCGGCCGCACCTGGTCCGTGAACCGGACAGGTGCCGTGGTGATGGGAACCACGCTGTCACCGCACCCAGTCGTGGGGCCGGGACCGCCGTATCCGGCGCCGATGTAGTACACCGTCAGCGGTCCCGTTTGTTCCGGCAGCCCGGTGGGTTGCGGTTCCTCCGTCGCAGGAGGGCTGGCAGGGGCGGACGACGGCGGCGCGGCGGCGCTGGTGGTGGGCGCGGCTGGGGTGCTGGCCGCCGCAGTTGTGGTGGGCGCAGTGGTGGGCGTCGCCGTCGTGCTTGGACCCGTGGTGCCGGAAGCACTCGCGGTGGGGGCGGGGGCGGCGGAACTGCCCGTGGGCGTCGGGGAGGGAGGGCCGAAGCAGCCTGTGAGCACCAGCAGGCCGCTGAGCCCCAGAATGCCAAGAACCGGATGCCTGGGCCTGCTCATGATGCCCCCTTGAATGTGGGCCCGCGGGTGCGGGACCCACATTCAAGCTACGCCGGAGGGTTACTCCACAACAGGGACTAAAGTCCGGCGGCGTACTCCACTAAGGGTGCACCAGCACCTTTACCGCCGTGTCCTTGTGGTTGATGAGAGTGTCGAAGCCCTGTTCCACCAGGTCCTCCAGCGCGATCCGTCCGGTGATGAACGGCTTGAGGTCCACCTTGCCTTCCTGCACCATTTTGATGACGGCCGGGTGGTCCCGGACGTAGGCGATGGTGCCGCGGAGGTCGATCTCCTTGAGCACCAGCTTCTGCATATCGATGGTGGCGGGCGCGCCCCAGATGGACACATTGACCACCACCGCGCCGGGCCGGACGGCGTCGAGCATGGTGTCCAGCACCGCGTTCACGCCCGCGCATTCGAACGCGACGTCAGCCCCGGTCCCCCCGGTGAGCTCCCACACCCGGGCTGGCACGTCCTCCTTGCTGGGGTCCAGCACATGGTCAGCCACCCCGCTGGAAGTGGCCTTCTCCTTGCGGGCCTGGGTGAGTTCGCTGATGATCGTGGTCACGCCCATGCCTTTGAGGACGGCCGCCGTCAGCAGGCCGATGGGACCGGACCCGCCCACCAGCGCAACATCGCCTTCCTTCACTCCGCTGCGCGCCACCGCATGGTGGGCCACGGACAGCGGCTCGATCAACGCCGCCTCGTCCAGCGGAATGTCACCGACAGGGTGCACCCACCGCTGGTCCACCACGATTTTCTCGCTCAGCCCGCCACCGCCGCCGGACAGCCCGATGAAGCCCATCTGGCGGCACAGGTGGTAGCTGCCCGCCTGGCACATGTCGCAGTCACCGTCCACGAAGTAGGGTTCGACGACGACGTTGTCACCCACTGCCAGCCCCTCCACGCCTTCGCCGACGTCGGAGACAGTCCCGGAGAATTCGTGCCCCAGGGTCACCGGGGATTCCTCGTGGGACAGCGGGTGCGGGTGGCCCGGTGCCGGGCAGAAGATGGGCCCTTCCAGGTACTCGTGCAGGTCGGTGCCGCAGATGCCGCACCACGCGACGTCGATCTTCACCGCCCCTGCCCTAAGCTCCGGCTCCGGGACGTCCTCGATGCGGATGTCCTTGCGGGCGTGGAAACGTGCTGCCTTCATGATGGTCCTTTCATGGATTTCGACGGGTTCAACCGACGGCTCAGCGGGTGTGGTGGCTGGGCTGCAGTTCGTAGACGGGCGTGTCCAGTCCTTCCATGCGGGCCTTCAGCTGCAGCGCCAGGTAGGCGGAGTAGTGCCGGCTCTGGTGCAGGTTGCCGCCGTGGATCCAGAGCTGCGGCACGTTGGTGGGCTTCCACATATTGCGCAGCTCCCCCTCCCACGGACCAGGGTCTTTTGGCGTGTCTGAGCCGTATCCCCAGCATTTCCCTACCTGGTCCGCGATCTCGGGCGAGACCAGGTCCGCGAGCCAGCCGTTCATGGAGCCGTAGCCGGTGGCGTAGACAATCAGGTCCGCCTCCAGCTCGGTGCCGTCGTCCATCACCACCGCGTTGCCGGTGATCTTGGTGACCTGCCCGGTCTTCAGCTTCACCCTGCCATCGATGATCAGCTGGGAGGCGCCGACGTCAATGTAGTAGCCGGAGCCGCGCCGCAGGTACTTCACGAACAGGCCGGACCCGTCCACACCGAAGTCCAGGTCGAACCCGGCGGCCTCCAACTGCGAGTAGAACTCCGCATCCCGGGATGCCATTTCCTGGTAAACCGGCACCTGCGCCTCCGGCAGGATCCGCATGGGCAGCGAGGCAAAGAGCAGGTCGGCCTTCTCGGTTGTCACCCCTGCCGCGAGCGCCCGCTCCGAGTACAGGTCTCCCAGGGCCAGGTCCATCAGGGACTCGCTGCGGGCGATGTGCGTAGAGGAGCGCTGCACCATGGTGACGTCGGCGCCATGCTCCCAGAGGTCGGCGCAGATATCGTGGGCCGAGTTGTTGGAGCCGATCACCACGGCTTTCTTGCCGGTCCAGTCCCCGCCGCCGGAGTGCTGGGAGGAGTGGCGCTGCTCGCCCAGGAAGCTCTCGGCGCCGTCGAACGTGGGGATGTTCGGGTAACCGGACACGCCCAAGGCGAAGATCAGCTGCTTCGGTCGGAGCGTCACAGGTTCGCCATTGCGAAGGACGCTGACCTCCCATTCCTGCGTGCCGTCGTCGTACGCTGCGCCTACGCACTCGGTGCCGGACCAGTAGTTCAGCTCCATGATGCGGGTGTAGTGCTCCAGCCAGTCGCCGATCTTGTCCTTGGCGGCGAAGACGGGCCAGTCGTCCGGGAACTTCAGGTACGGCAGATGGTCGTACCAGACGGGGTCGTGCAGGTGCAGCGACTTGTAGCGGTTGCGCCAGGAGTCGCCGGGGTTTTGGTTCTTTTCGATGATGATGGTGGGCACGCCCAGTCGCTTCAGCCGGGCAGCGAGGCCGATCCCGCCCTGGCCGCCGCCGATGATCACGCAGTAAGGCTGCTCCTCGTAGCCGAGCCTGGCTTCCCGCTCTTCCTTGAGTTCCTTCCAGGACCGGCGGCCGCGGACAATCTCGTGGGCCACGCCCTGCTCACGGCGCGGACCCTTCTTTTCCTCGAAGCCCTTGAGCTCCTGCATGGTGGTCAGCAGCGTCCAGCATTTGCCGTTCCGGAGCCGGAGGTGGCCGTAGCCACGGGCGTCACCGGTTTCGAACGTGATCCAGGCTTCCGCGGTGTCCGCGTCTCCGGTGGCGTCCTCGGCGAGCGCCCAGTTGGTGGGCTGCACGCGGTCCAGCGTGGATTCCAGCATGCGCCGGATGTCCGCTTTTCCTTCCAGGGTTTTGAGGTTCCAGGTGAAGGCCACGAAGTCCCGCCAGTAGCTGTCGTCCTCGAAGAGCCCAAGCGCTGCGTCCACGTCGCGCCGCTGCAGCGCCTCATCCAGGCCGGCGAGCCAGGCCTTGGCGGCAGCGGTGGGTGTTTCGGTCATCTCCACTCCTTTGTGTTGGTGCACTCTGGCCGCCCCGTCCCCGCCGGGGTGCCTGCGATATGCTGAGGCGGGCGTGAGCTGCATCACTAGTGGAACGCGGCGGGGGTAACAGGTGCGTTACACGCCTACCGGACTGGCAAGGACGCCGGCGGCGAGGAGGACACGGTGGACTACGGTCAGAGGTTTTCGGACCCGGCACGGTATGCGCGGACGCTGCGGCGCGCGCATGAGCTGGTCATCTCCGGTGTGCCGCGCCCCGAAATCCCTGCCAGCCTGGTGGACTCCTGGCACCGGTCCATGGCGCTGGGCATCAGCCCGGACCAGCACAGCCCGCGGCACCTGCACGATGTGTCCGAGGTGCTGGAACTGCGGCGCGCGCACCGGCTGCAGCGGGTGATGCCGGCGCTGCACGAGCTCCTGGCGGACGACTCCCGGGACGGGCGCCACCTCCTGGTCCTCACCGACGCCGGCGGTGAGATCCTGTGGCGGGTGGGCAGCCCTGCGGTCCTGCGGCGCGCCGACCACCTGGAGTTCCTGGAGGGAGCGGACTGGTCGGAGGCCGGTATCGGCACAAATGCCATCAGCGAGGCACTGGTGACCGGCGGCGCCGTGCAGCTGTTTTCCGCCGAGCACCTGGTGCGCACCCACCACGAGTGGGCCTGCACGGCCGCTCCTATCACGGACCCTGCCACCGGTGAGCTGCTGGGCGTCCTGGATGTCTCCGGCCCCCTGGACACGATCAGTGCGGACACGCTGCGGATGGTGCGGTGCGCAGTCCGGGTGGCGGAATCGCTTTTGGGAACCCCCGACGGCGGGGCCTCGCCGGGTGCGTCGGCTCTCGTCCGCGCGGCCCGGCGGTCAGCGCCTCCTGATGCCCGGCCGGCCGCCGTCGTGGCATCCCTTGAACTGCTCGGTGACAAAGCTGCGGCGGTGTTCGACGATGGGAGCCGAACCTCCCTCACCCTCCGCCGGGCCGAAATCCTGGCGCTGCTGGACTCCCGGTCGCAGGGCTGGTCCGCGGACGAACTGGCCTACGAACTGCACGGGGACGCCGGCACCCCGCAGGCTGTCCGGACAGAAATGTTCCGGGTCCGGTCGCTGCTGGGCGGCGCCGTGGAGTCCAACCCCTACCGGCTGGCGTCAGGCCTGGCCGGGCGCTCCGACTCGGGGCGGGTGCTGCGGCTGCTGCGTGGTGGCCGGGTGGCCGAAGCGCTGGAGGCGTACACCGCTCCCCTGCTCAGCCGGTCCGGCACCCTGGCCGTGCAGCTGCTGCGGGACCAGCTGGACCTCGCCGTGGGATCGGCCGTGCGGGCCAGCGGGGATGCCTCCTTGCTGGTGCGTTGGCTTTCCACGGACATGGGGGCATCTGATCCGCTGGCTGTCGAGGCGCTGGGCAGGATCGTGGGACGTGGCGATCCAGGGTATCTGGCCTTCCTTGCGGCCACCGGCTAGCCAGTTCAGTACTCAGGTCGACGGATCTTGTCACGCAGTTAACCCGCCATTCACATCCCCCACGGAACCTGTCCAACCGGCCTCCCTAGTTTCGAAGGCATGGACAATATCTCCCGCAGAACCCTGATCTCCGCCGGCCTGGGCGCAGGCATCGTCGCCGCCCTGCCGGGTGCCGCCGTCGCGGTTTCCACCGCTGACGACGCCGGCCTCCGCACCAACCCGTTCCTGCTCGGCATCGCATCGGGCGAGCCGTGGCCGGACGGCTTCGTCCTCTGGACCCGCCTGGCGCTGAACCCCGTGGCCGAGGACGGCCTGGGCGGCATGCCCGCCCGCAACGTTGCGGTGCAGTGGGAAGTGGCGGAGGACGAAGGCATGCGCCGGGTAGTAGCGCGCGGCGTCGAGCACGCCCGGATTGAAACCGCGCACTCGGTGCACGTGGAGCTGCGCGGCCTGAAAGCTGGCCGCGAATACTTCTACCGGTTCCGTACCGGCAGGCACCTGAGTCCGGTGGGCCGCACGCTCACCAGCCCCGCGCTGCACGAGACGCCCGCCGCGCTGGCCATGGCGTTCGCCAGCTGCGCGCAGTACGAGCACGGCTACTTCACCGCTTATAAGCGGCTCGCCGAGGACCACCCGGACCTGGTGCTGCACCTGGGCGATTACCTCTACGAGTACAAGAAGGGCAGCTACGTGATCGGCGGCGGCAACCCGCGCGATCATGAAGGCCCCGAGACCGTCGCGCTGGAGACGTACCGGCAGCGCCACGCGCAGTACAAGGCCGACGCCGACCTGCAGGCCGCGCACGCCATCGCACCGTGGGCAGTGGTCTGGGATGACCACGAAGTGGATAACAACTGGGCCGACGAGGTGCCGGAGAACAGCGACGCCGGCCAGCTCAACGACACCACCGAGCACTTCCGGCAGCGCCGCGCGGCCGCGTTCCAGGCGTACTACGAGAACATGCCGCTGCGCCCCTCCTCCCTGCCGGCCGGGCCTGACATGAAGATCTACCGCAGGATCCAGTGGGGACAGCTGGCCAACTTCCACATGATGGACACCCGCCAGTACCGCGATGACCAGCTGGCCGGCGACGGGTGGAAGAAGAACGTGGCCGGGCGACTGGCGGAGGACCGCACCATCACCGGCGCGGAGCAGGAGGAGTGGCTGCTGGACGGCTTCACGAACTCCACCCAGCGGTGGGACGTCCTGGGCCAGCAGGTCTTCTTCGCCGAGCGCGACAGGGCCCAGGCCCTGGACGTGGACGATGTCTCGATGGATGGCTGGGACGGCTATGTGTCCTCCCGGCGCCGCATCACCCAGGGCTGGGTGGACGCGAACGTCCGCAACGCCGTGGTCCTCACCGGCGATGTGCACCGCAACTGGGCCAACGACCTCAAGGTGGACTACAAAGATCCGGCCTCCCCGGTGGTGGGCTCCGAGCTGGTGTGCACGTCCATCACCTCCACGGGCAACGGCACCGGCTCCACCACCGATCCCACCATGGCCTGGAACCCGCACCTGAAGTTCTACAACGACAACCGCGGCTACGTGAACACCCGCATCACCAAGGAATCGATGACCGCGGACTTCCGGGTGCTGGACCACGTCACCACGCCGGGCGCACCGGTTTCGACGAAGGCCTCCTTCGAGATCCGCGACGGCGTGCCGGGGCTTCAGGCGCGGGGCTGACCTTCTGCGGGTAGGCCGCGGGGCATCAGCGCGGCCTACCTGCAGGCATAGTCATAGTCGAGTCCGGCCGCTACGTACTGGGTCACCGCGACGGAACTTCCGGAGGTCAGGCCGGGCAGCGAGCAGTTCGATTTCGCGCCCCGCAGGGTCTTGGCACCTGCGAGCCAGCTGGGCAGGCCAGCCAGCGGGCTGCCCGGCGGCACCGTCCCGGCGATGGTTCCCCACTGGCTGCCGGTGGAGTAGATGCCGACGCCGGCCGGTTTGCCGTCGGGGCCCTTCTTGCCGGCGGTGATGCCCTTGAAGTAGGTGGCCATGCCTTCGAGCGTGGCGCGGTTCAGGGCGGTCGCATCCTGGGTGCCTGCCTGCCAGCTGTTGCCCGTCTCCACATCCAGCCACCAGAAATAGGTGCCGGGGTTGGTGACTCCCCGGATGGTGGCATCGTCATAGGCCTTGGCGTAGCCGTATATGTAGGAGCACGGGAGGTCCACCGGCCCTGCTCCCCCGCCGCCGGAACCGCAGGTTCCGTAGGGGTTGGAGACCGTGACGTTGGCGTAGGTATTGGACGACGGCCACCAGGAGCCCGAGTGCCCCGGGTTGGCGGTGTTCACGTACACGGCAACCCTGGGCTGGCTGGTGCCCCCGGTTGAGGATTTGCCCGCCCACGCGAGTTGCTCGGCCAGGCAGGGATTCGTGTTGTTGGCCAGCCCGCCGGTCACCCCTACAATCGCAAAAGCCGGGGATACCGGGAGGGTTTTGCCGCATTGTGGCCAGGACACGTCATTGCCCACCGGGTCAGTACTTCCTGATGGCGGAGGTGCCGCCACCGCCGCCGTTCCCGTGGCAAACAGCCCCAGGAGGACCAGGAACACACCTGTCAGCTTCTTTGTCATAGGGGCTATCTTGCGCCCGCGCAGGCAGGCTGGGTAGGGGAAGCGGCCCCTCACTTAGGCGGGAACGACGACGGCGGCGCGTCCCGCCGTCGTACGTCCTGCTTTGCTGCCGCGCACGCCGCCTCGCATCATTCCGCAAGCCATTGTTCAGGGCCCGGTGCGGGGATACGATTCTCGCGGGGAGAGGCCTGGTCTCGCGACGAGTAGGGGCCCTCCCGTGACCGACTTCTTCACCATGCAGCCCGGTGAGACCGCCGCTCCCCTGCCGCCCGGGCCGGTCCTGTGTACAGGGACCGCGGCCATGCGGCGCATCCACCGCTTCTTCCTGTGGGCCTATGCGGAGGCGCCCGGCCTGGTCCGCTCCGTGCCGGCGGGCGATACTGGGCGTGCCGCGTACGTGGGGGAAGTGCTGGGGAACTTCGACATGGTCCTCCACGTGCACCACGAGGGTGAGGACCTGCTCATGTACCCGCCGCTGGAGCAGCGCGCTCCCGGCTGTGTCCTGCACATCGCCCAGATGCTGGAGCACCACCGTCAGGTGACACAGCGGCTGGAACGGATTGAGCCGGTGCGGCTGCGCTGGATGGGGACGGCGGACCAGCAGGACGCCTCGGAACTCGCCGCGCTGTATGAGGACCTGAAAGCGGTGCTGGACGTGCACCTGCGCCGCGAGGTCACGGAGGTCATGCCGGTGGTGGACCGGGTGATGACCGAGAAGGAAGCCGCAGCGGTGGGGCAGCACGGGATCGAGAAGTTCGACAAGAAGTTCATGGTCTCCTACCTCGGCATGGTGCTGGCCACAAACCCACCGGCGGACAGGGTTGAGCTGTTCCGGGAAATCCCGGCGCCGGTCCGGCTGGTGTACAAGCTGGTGGGGCGTCGGATGTACCGGAAGCAGTACGCCACGCTCTTCCCGGGGCGCCCCATCCCCGAGACCCTGTAGCCGATGGTTCAGCGCCCGGCCGCGGTGGCGGCAGTCAAGGCGGTGCACACGCTGGCGTGGTTCTCCATCGAGGCGTGCGTGGTGTACGTACTGGTGGCGGGGCTGGCGGGGCGCACCGACAAACGCGTGGGGGTCGCCGCCGCCGTGGTCGCCGGCGAATCCCTGGTGTTCGCGGGCAACGGATTCCGCTGCCCCCTCACCGGCCTGGCCGAGCGTTACGGCGCCGGGAACGGGTCCGTCACGGACATCTACCTGCCGAAATGGTTTGCCCACAACCTGCCCGCCATCCACGTCCCGCTCCTGATGCTGATGGTCTACCTCCACGCCCGGAACCTCCGCCGCGGGCTCCTGCGCTCCCTCTGACCTCGCGCCCGTTCCGGCCCCATTGCGCGGGTCCGGTGCGGGCGTACAGTTCTTCCATGGAACCGATTCGGGTCATCCTGTTGCCCGGCGCAGTACTCCCCGCGGACCTGGCCTATGCCGGCCTGATCGAAGCGCTGGGACCGGACGTAAGTGCCGTTGCCAAGGAACTTGAGCTGTACCGGGAGG
Organism: Pseudarthrobacter equi; assembly: GCF_900105535.1. Taxonomy (NCBI): domain Bacteria; kingdom Bacillati; phylum Actinomycetota; class Actinomycetes; order Micrococcales; family Micrococcaceae; genus Pseudarthrobacter; species Pseudarthrobacter equi. Next base: position 1,543,778 of record NZ_LT629779.1, on the reverse strand, counting down.
ATCAGCCACCCGCCGGATGGACGCTGGACTCGGAAGTGGACGGCGTCCTGCGCGAGGCCGATGTCCGGGGCTGGCAGACCTTCCACCTGGTGGGCTATTCGGGCGGCGGTGCGGTGGCGCTGGCGTTCGCCGCTAAGCATCCAGGCCGGCTGCAGAGCCTTGCCGTGCTGGAGCCGGCGTGGGCGGGAAGCTGGGACTGGAGCCACTCCTACACGGAACACCATGCGAAGTTCGCGGAGCTCGAAGCTCTTCCGCCGGACGATTTCATGGCCGCGTTCATGCGGCTCCAGGTGAGGGACGACGTCGTCCTGCCGCCCGCGGCGGCCGGTCCCCCGCCGCCGTGGATGGCCAAGCGGCCCGCCGGGATCCGTGCCTTCCTGCACACGTTCAGGGACTATGACCTGGACCGGTCGCGGCTCGCTGCGTTCAGCAAACCCGTCTACTACGCCGTGGGCGGACTCAGCCATCCCGATGACCAGGGCGACGTGGCCGCCCGGCTGGCCCGGGTCTTCTTCCCGGACTTCCACCTTGAGGTCTTTCCCCGGCGCCACCACTTCGACCCACCGCACCGGATCGAGCCGGTGCGGCTGGCGGAGTCCCTGCACCGGCACTGGGCTGTAGCGGAGGGCCGCCCCGCCGGGCAGCATGGGGCCCTGGAGTCCCGGGCTTCCTGACCAGGGCGTCGCCTAGACGGCACTGTCCGCTTCCCTAAATGGGTGCGGGAGAACGACGGCGGGTGACCGGCCCACGCAGCCGGCCACCCGCCGTCGTACGTCCTTGACCTGCGTCGCCGCGGCTACAGGCAGACCGGCTGGAACGCGGGGTCCGCGGGACCGGACGCGCGGCCCAGGGCGTTGCCCACCCACTGATGCACCACGGGATCGTTGGGCGTCTGGTCGTGCTCGAAGACGTCGGCCGGGCACTTGTCCTGGATGGTGAGATTGGTGACCTGGCGCGCGCTCCCGTTCAGGTACTGGCTGTTATAGGGGATCACCACCTCGTCGTACTTCGTGGAGATGACGGTGTACGACGGGCCGGCCACGGTGTCGCCGATCGAATTGAGCTGCTGGATGAAAGCGGAACCGGCCTGCTGGTCCGCGCAGGCAGCACACCCGGCAAGGGTGTAGTCCGGCGTGGGCAGCATGTCCGGCGGCGGGACGATCAGGCCCTTGGTGCCGTGGTTGGACGGCGCGATACCCACCAGGTGGTGGACATACTTGGCGCCGCCCAGCAAGCCCATGTAGTACCGGGGCATCATGCCGCCCTGGCTGTGGCCCACCAGGTCCACCCGCTTGGCGCCGGTGGCGGCGCGGACGGAATCCACGAATGGGGCAAGCTGCTTGGCGGACTCGGCCACGGGAGCGGTGGCGTACACGCCGTTGGTGGCGCCGTAGTTGAGGGCGAACACGCAGTACCCCTGGCTCTTGAGGTACGGCGACATGGTGGACCAGTTCTTCGCCATGCTTTCGAACGTGCCCGGCACCAGGATGACCGGGTAGGCGTGCTCCGCCGACGGTTTGCAGGACCAGTCATTGGCGCCCGGCGGGGAGAGTTCGACGGCCTGGGCGGGAACCGCCATCAGGGATGTGGCAAGGAGCGCTGCTGCGGCAACGGACAAGGCCCGGGATAGGAAGGACATGGAAACCTCTTTGTTCGTCTGTCTTCGGGAAGCCCGGCGCCTGGTGTTGGGGGTCATCAGGCGCCGGGCCGGTTTCCATGCTGGCAGCGCCACGGCCCGGAGGCAGCAAAACTGCACGAATGTGCGGCTTACCCGCTGGTGTGCTGTCATCTCCCCGAGAGAGGCCCGGCAGAGTGTTGTTACTGGTGGGTAGGTACTTTCCGTCGCGCTCACACGTGGACGCCCGCCCAGCGGCAGTTGCACAAACGTGCAGGTAACCCGCCCCTGGCTTCCGGGACGCCGGAACAGTGCGGAGACGCTGGACCGCCGCTACAGCGTCCCCGCACTGTTCCAGCGATTTGGGCGGGTTTTGACAAGCTCAACCAACAGACAGGGCGGGTTTCGACAGGCTCAACCACCGCGTCCGTTCAGAGGGAGGCGCCGCCGCAGATCACGTAGTTCTGGCCCGTGATGGACTTCCCGTGCGGGCCCAGCAGGAATGCGGCCAGGGCGGCGACGTCGTCCGGGTCCACCAGGGCGCCGAGTGCGGGCAGCTTCACCGGGGTTGCGGCGCGGCCGGGGTCGTTCAGCATCGGGGTGTCGGTGGGTCCCGGGGAGAGGACGTTCACCGTGATCCCCCGCGGCGCCAGCTCCTGCGCCCACGTCCGGCCCAGCCCTATCAGGGCAGCCTTGGTGGCAGCGTAGTGGCTCTTGCCCGGCATCCCCGTGGAGGTGCGGCTGCCCAGCAAAACGATCCGGCCGCCGTCGGGCATGGCCGGCACCAGCGCATTGGCAAGTACCGACGCCGCCGCCACGTGGACGGTGAACATCCCCGCCAACGCGGCCGGGTCAAGGGAGCCGATATGGGCGGTCCGCTGGAACCCGGCGGCGTGCACCAGGGCGTGGGCCGGCTGCAGCCCGGCCACGGCGTCAGCCAGGGACTCAGGATCAGACAGGTCCGCCTGCAGCCACTCGAACTTCCCGTCCAGGGACGTCTCGGTGCGGCTCAGCCCGGTGACCGACCAGCCGTCGGCCAGCAGCCGCTTGGTGATGGCCTGACCGATGCCCGAACTGCACCCGGTCACCACCGCATGCTGCTCAGTCATTGATGGAGCCGTCCTCCAGGCCGCCCGGCGTGGTGCTGCCGTCGTACGCCCATTGCGGGTCCACCCGGACAAACTTGATGGCCTGCCGGAAGTACGTGTAAGCGATGTTCAGCGCACCGTCCGGGCCCTGGTGGATGGACGGGTAGGAGTATTCGCGGTTGAGCCCGTCTCGGGAGTTGTTGGACAGGCAGTACCCGTCCCCCACGTCCAGGTTCCGGCGGATGGGCCAGGAGCGGCCGGAGTCCTCGGAGATCGCCAGGGTCATCGGCGAGCGCGGCGTGCCCCAGAAGGCGCGCTTCACGCCGTCGTCCTCGGCAAAGGCGGAGGCGTCCGGTTCGGCCACCTGCCCCTGTTCGTCAGCCAGGCCGTCGTCGTCAATTTCGTCGTACAGCGAGAGGCGCCGCTCGGTGCCCTCCCCCGACCGGGCGTGGTTGTACACCAGGGCCAGGCGGCCGTCGGCGAGCGCCGTGAACTGGATGGAGGAGTTGTTGTTGGGCAGCTCGGTGGGGACCGGCTCGCTCCAGGTGGACCCGTCGTCGGTGGAGCGGGATTCGTAGATCGAGTCGGCCCAGCGGCTGCGGAACAGTGCCAGCAGGGTGCCGTCCGCCACGGGCTGGATGTTCATGTGGACGCAGCCCAGGCTGCCGGGCAGCACGGTTTCGGTCCAGGTGGCGCCGGCGTCGTCGGAGATCATCACGGCGCTGTCGTCGCTGTTGCCGACCCACTTCTCGCCCGGCGTGGTGATGCAGCGGAAGATCGGGATGATCAGGCGGCCGGACGGCAACACCACGGGCAGCTCGCGGACGAACACGCCGCCGGTTTCGTTTGCAGCGAAGAGCGTCTCCACCGGCCCCCAGGTGCGGCCGCTGTCCAGGGAAATACGACGCCGGACCTCGGCGGTGTCCTGGTTGCCCGCCTTCTGCGCGGTGTACAGCAGCCAGAGGGCGCCGTCCGGCGCCACGAAGAGGATGGGATTCTGCTCGGAGCGGGCCGAATCATCGGAGAGCTGTTCCGGTGCGGACCACTGGCTGCTGCCCGGTTCCAGGGCGGAGAACCAGATGGAGATGTCCGGCACGCCTTCCTGGGTGCCGCCGAACCAGACGCAGCCCAGCCGGCCGTCCGGGAGGGTGAGCAGGTTGGCCGCGTGGCTCTGCACGGTGGGGGCGGGCAGGTAGGCGAAGTCGGCGCCGTCGGCCGTTTTGACAACGCCGTCCGGGGTGATGGTGCTGTACGCGTCGGTGGTGGTGTTCGTCATCGGATTAGTCCTCTTTGGTTCCGGCAGCGGAAGTAGCGGCGTCGAGGTGGGACTTGGCGATCTGTTCCAGGTGCGTCAGGTCCGAGGCGATGGTGGTGAACGTGTAGCCCTGCGCCAGCCGCTGCGCCGCAACGGTGCCGGCAGGCGTGTGGATGCCGGCGGCGATCCCTGCGGACGCCGCAGCCTCGGCGATGGTCTCCAGCGCGGCGTTGAATTCTGCCTCGACGGCGGGATCCCCGGGGAAGGCCCCGCCCACCGCGATCGCGAGGTCGGACGGGCCCACATAGATGCCGTCCAGGCCGGGGGTGGCGCAGATTTCCTTGACGTTGGCCAGGCCCTCGGGCGTTTCGATCATGGCGAAGACCATGGTGGTGGCGTTGGCCTCGGCGGGCACGGGACCGATCCGCAGAGCCGAGCGCATGGGGCCGTAGGAGCGGCCACCCAGCGGCGGGTACTTCGCTGCCGCCACGGCCGCGGCGGCGTCTTCGGCGTTGTTGATGAGCGGAACGATGACCCCCACGGCGCCGGCGTCCAGTGCCTTGCCGATGGCGGTGAAGTCGTTGGCCTCCACGCGGACCATCCCGACGGCGGTGTGCCCGGCGTCGATGGCCATCAGCCCGTTGAGCACGCCCGAGTAGCCCAGCAGTCCGTGCTGCGCGTCCAGGGCCACGTAGTCGTAGCCAAGCCGGCCGATGCGTTCGGTGGCCACGGGCGCGTCCAGCACCGCCCAGTAGCCCACCGCCTGCTCACGGGCGCGGATCTTGCGGGCGAATTCGAGGGCCAGTTCGGAGGTCATCAGTGTCCTTCAGTCAGTTCGGTTCAGCAAATGTTCGGTTCGGGAAGAAATGGTCAGCGGTTGTAGGCGGGCATCGGGCCGCGCAGCGAGGTGCCCACGGCGTCGCAGGCTTCCACGACGTCGGCCGGCAGCGGGCCGTTGGCCACGGCGGCGATGTTGGCGCGCAGCTGCTCCACCTTGGATCCACCCAGCAGCAAGGACCCGACGCCGTCACGGTAGGCCACCCAGCGGAGCGACAGTTCCGCGAGGGTCACGTCAGCGTCCGCGGCGATCCGGGACAGCTCGCCGATCGCGTCGAACAGCTGCTTGTCCCAGTACCGCTGCGTGTACATGGCGGCGAGCTTGGAGTCGCCGTAGCGGCCCTCGGTGGGCTTGGCGTCGAAGCTGTGCTTGCCGGTGAGCAGGCCGCCGCCCAGCGGGTTGTAGACCATGGTGTGCACGTTGTGGGTGGACGCGAACTCGAGGTATTCCTCTTCCAGCCGGCGGGCCACCAGGTTGTAGAGCTGCTGCGCGACGACGGGCTGCGGCGCCCCCACTTCACGGGCCGCGTGGATCACGTCGGCGATCTGCCAGGCGGCGAAGTTGGACACGCCCAGCGCGCCGATCTTCCCCTCGGCCACCAGCTCAGCAACAGTGGCCAAAGTGTCAGAGAGAGGCGTGGCCCGGTCCGGCTGGTGCAGGTAGAACAGGTCGATGCTGTCCACGTTCAGCCGGCGCAGGCTGCCCTCAACGCTCGCGCGGAGCCCCTCAGGAGACAACGGCGTATTGGAGCCGTGGTCCGCGTGCGGCATGCCGGCCTTGGAAGCCAGGATGACGCCGTCGCGCTTTCCCTTCAGGAGGCGCGCAAGCATCTCCTCCGTCACCCCGCCCACGTACGCGTTGGCGGTGTCAATGGTGGTGATGCCGGCATCGAGCGCCTCGGACACCATCCGGCCGGCGGTGGCCTCGTCAACGGTGTCGCCGAACGTCATGGTTCCCAGGACCAGCCGGGAGATGGGGAGTTTCAGGCCGTCCACCTGGGCGCCTTCGGGCTGCGTGCTCATGCGTTGATTCCTCGTGGTTGCGTGCGGGAAGAGTTACTGGTTGGACAGGGCCAGGGAGCGGACAATGTGCCTGGGCTTCAGGCCCGTCATGGTGGAGGGGTCCAGTGCCGCGCGGCGGAGCTTGCGGGTGTAGTCCTCCTTGGGGGCGGTCAGGACGGACGCGGTGCTGCCGTGTTCCACGAGCTTGCCGCGCTGCATCACCATGACGCTATCGCTGATCTCCTGCACCACGCCAAGGTTGTGTGAGATGAACACGTAGGTGATGCCGGTTTCGTCCTGGATGGATTTGAGCAGCCGCAGCACCTGCGCCTGCACGGAGACGTCCAGGGCGCTGGTGGCTTCGTCGCAGACCAGCAGTTCGGGCTTGGAGGCGAGCGCCCGGGCGATGCCGATGCGCTGGCGCTGGCCGCCGGAGAATTCGCCGGGGTGCTTGTCCAGGGACCGGACGGGCAGGCCCACCTGGTCGATGAGCTTGGCGGCGGCCTTGTGCCGTTCGGCCTTGGAGCGGATGCCCTGCAGCTTCAGCGGCTCGGCCACGATTTCCTGGGCGGTCATGTGCGGGTCCAGCGATCCGTACGGGTCCTGGAACACCATCTGGAACTTGGAGCGCAGGGGCCGCAGCTTCGCTTCGCTCATGGAAGCGATGTCCGTGCCGTCCAGGTTAATGCTGCCGCTGGTGGGGGTCACCAGCCGCATGAGCGCCTTGGCGATGGTGGATTTGCCGCAGCCGGACTCACCTACGACGGCGATCGTCTTGCCTTTGTCCACGGCGAACGAGACGTCATCCACGGCCCGGAACGTGCCGCCAGGGACGTGGTAGTCCACCACCAGGTTGTCGACGGCGAGGAACGGCTTAGTCATTGCGTGCTCCGGTCTGGGTGAGGGCTGGGCTGGTGGTGGCAGCTGAGCGGCGGCCGGTGGCGGCGGGCGTTTCGTCCCACTCCCCCAGCACGGGGACGGCGGCCAGCAGGGTCTGGGTGTATTCGGTGGCGGGGTGGTCCACAATCTGCTGGACCTCGCCGGATTCGACGAAGGCGCCGTCCTTCATCACATGGATGCGGTCCGAGATGAGCCGGGCTACGCCGAGATCGTGCGTGATCATCAGGATGCCGATGCCGCGCTGTTCCTGCAGTTCCAGGAGCAGGTCCAGGATGCCGGCCTGCACGGTGACGTCCAGGGCCGAGGTGGGCTCGTCCGCCACCAGCAGCTGTGGCTCGGAAGCCAGCGCGATGGCGATCAGCACACGCTGCAGCATGCCGCCTGAGAGCTGGTGCGGGTATTTCTTCAGCTGCTTCTCCGGGGTGGGGATGTGTACCTGTTCCAGGAGCCGCACGGCCCGGGCCTGCAGGGCGGCCTTGTCCTTGGCGGACGCGGCGCCGGCGATGCTGATGGCTTCGAACAGCTGGCTGCCGATCGAGTGGACCGGGCTCAGCGCCGTCATGGGGTCCTGCGGGATCAGCGCCAGGGTCTTGCCGCGCACCTTGTTGATGGCCTTGGGATCAGCGGAGATGTCGACGCCGTCAATCACCACGGTGCCGGACAGCACCGCCAGGTCCTCGGGCAGCAGGCGGAGGATGCCCATCGCCGTCGTCGACTTTCCGGAACCGGACTCGCCGATGATGGTGACCGTTTCGCCGCGGTGGATGCTGAAGCTGACGGCGTCCACGGCGCGGATGATGGCGGTGTCCGTGATCAGTTCCACCTGGAAGTCGCGGACCTCCAGGAGGGGCTGTTCGGTGAACTTCGGCTGTTCGGTGGCCTCCGCCTGTGCGGTGGCCTTTGCGGCCGGGGTCTCGGATGAGGCGGTCATGTCAGGCACCCTTCTTCTTGCGGCGGGGACGGTCGCGGAGGCCGTCGCCCAGCAGGTTGACGCCCACCACCATGAGCACGATCACCAGGCCGGGCAGGGTGACCATCCACCAGGAGGTGGTGATGTAGTCCTGGCCGTCGGAGATGATGCGGCCCCAGGTGGCGAAGGGCCGCTGGGGGCCGGCACCCAGGAAGGACAGCGCCGATTCGAGCAGCACGGCCTGGGCCAGCAGGAGCAGCACCACCAGGGTTGCCTGCTTGATGACGTTGGGGATGATGTGCTGGATGAGGATCTGGATGCGGTGCAGGCCCAGGATCCTCGCGGCGGACACGTACGGCTTTTCGCGTTCCACCAGCACCATGGAGCGGGTGAGGCGGGCAACTTCGGGCCATTGGGCGATGGCGATCACGAACGTGATCACGGGGATGGACGGGCCGAAGAGGGCCACCACCAGGAGCAGCATCATGAGCAGCGGCAGGGACATCTGGGCTTCGAGGATGCGGGAGATGATGGTGTCCACCCAGCCGCCGAAGTAGCCTGCGGCGGAGCCGAGGATCACGCCGATGGCGCCGGAAACCAGCACCGCCAGCACGCCGATGGTCAGCGAGACCTGGCCGCCGTGGAGGACGCGGGAGAGCAGGTCGCGGCCCAGCTGGTCGGTGCCGAACAGGTGCCCGTCCGTGAGCGGGGGCAGGCGCCGGGCGGCGAGGTCCTGGAAGTTGGCGTCCGGCAGCGGGAGCACGTTGGCCAGGATGATGGGAATGATCACCAGCAGGGTGCAGATGGTGCCCACCACCAGTTTCCACTGGGCGGATTTACGACGCCGGGTGGCGCCTGCCTTGGCGATGTCCGCCTTGGTGACGGCGCTGGGGCTGGGCTGCTTGGCCGGTGCGCCCGGCGCACCCGGCGTGGGAGTTGCCGTATCGATGCTCATGCTGTGGCCGCCTTTCCAAGACGAACGCGGGGATCAAGGAGCGGGTAGGCGAGGTCGATGAGCAGCTGCACGCCCACCGCAAGGAGCGCGGTGATGAGGACCGTGGCCTGGATGAGGGGGTAGTCGCGGGTTTCGAGGGCCCGGACAATCAGGGAGCCGACGCCGGGCCAGGCGAAGACGACTTCCACCACCACCACGCCGTTGAGCATCGCGGCGAACCGGGTGCCCAGGGCGGTGAAGACGGGGATGGCGGAGTTGCCCATGGCGTAGCGCCAGGTGAGCAGGGAGCTGCGGACGCCGCGGGAGCGGGCCACCGTGAGGTACGGGGCGGCGAAGTTGGCGGTCATTTCGCGGCGGACCATGCGGGAGATCAGGGCGATCTGCAGGATGGCGATGGTGATGGTGGGGAGCACCAGCCCGCCCCAGGTGGCGAAGCCGGACGCCGGGAAGATGGGGACCAGCACGGCGAAACCGGTGAGGAGCATGATGCCGGTCCAGAAGTCCGGCATGGACTGGCCGGCGATGGTGAGCACGTTGACGCCAAACTCGCGGCCGGTGTCCGGGCGGCGGGACATCCACACGCCCAGCGGGATGGCGACGACGGCGGTCAGCAGGATCGCGGACGTGGCCAGGGTGAGGGTGTAGGGCATGCGTTCGAAGACCACCTGCATAGCGGGCGCCTGGAACGAGTAGGACTGGCCGAGGTTGCCGGTGACCAGCTGCTGGATGAAGATCCAGTACTGCTCCAGCAGCGGCTTGTCCAGGCCGAACTGTTCGCGGACGGCGGCGAGCTGGTCGCTGGTGGCGAGGGGGCCGGCGTAGGAGACGGCGGGGTCGCCCGGGGCCATGCGGATGAGGATGAACACGGTGGACACCGTGAGGAACACGGTGAGCAGGCCCTGTCCCAGGCGTTTGAGGATGTAGTTCGTCATGGCTTAGGCCTCCAGCCGGACATCAACGAGGGGGTAGGAGTTGGTGGGGGCCAGGTTGATCCCGGAGACCCGCTGCCGGTGGGCGAGGACGGACTTGGGGACGAAGGCCCAGGCGCAGGGCCAGGTGTCCCAGACTGCCTGCTGGGCTTCGTTGAGCAGTTCGGTCCGGCGGGCCGGGTCCGCTTCGGCGGAGGCGGCCTGGATCTTGGCGGTGACCTCGGGGATCACGTAGCCCTGGTAGGTATCGCGGTTGGCTTCCTTTTCGGGGGTGCCGGTGTACATGCCCTGGAGCATGGTGATGGCCAGGCCGGTGGGGCTGGGGTAGCCGTTGCCCAGGAGGTCCCAGTCGCCCTGCTTGCCCTGGCGCCAGGCGAGGATGTTGCCACCGGGTTCGAACTGCTGCAGCTCGGCCTTGACGCCGATCTTGCCGAACATTTCCACCAGGGCTTCCATCACGGAGGTGTCGGAGGCGAATTCGCCGGTTTCCCAGATGATCTTCAGGGTGAGGTCCTTGACGCCGAGTTCGGCGAGGCGGGCCTTGGCCTGCTCGGGGTCGTAGACGTATTCGCCGGTCTTGTAGTAGCCGGTGAGGCTGGAGGGGGTGACGCCTTCGGCCTGGGTGACGGAGTCCACCAGGACGTCCTTCACCAGGGACTGGCCGTCGATGGCCATGCTGAGGGCCTGCCGCACACGGGGATCGGCCAGGGGGTGGCCGGCGGGCTTGCGGAAGTTGAAGAAGATCTGGTTGAGGCGGAGGCTGGAGGATTCCTGCAGCGTGACGCCGGGCAGGCCGCCCAGCTGTTCGCGGGAGTCCGGGGTGATGGAGTCGATCACGTCCACCTCGCCGCTGCGGAGGGCGATGACGCGGCTGGATTCCTCGGGGAGGAACCGGACTTCCACGTTGTCTACCTGAGGGGCGGGGCCCCAGTAGTTCTGGTTGCGTTCCAGGCTGTAGGTGCCGGCGCCGCGGTTGAACTTGGTGACCACGTAGGGGCCCGTTCCCAGGCCTTCCTGCAGTTCCTCCGGCTTGTTCTGCGCGGCGGGGGTAATCAGGATCATGCTCATGAGCGAGTCCAGGATGGGGACGGGCTTCTTGGACACCATCTTGAAGGTGCGCTCATCCACGGGGACAACCTCGGGGAATTCGGGGAAGAAGCCGGCCACGAAGGAGCCCTGCACCTGCTTGTACATCTTTAGGGCGGTGGCAACGTCCTCCACGGTGACGGGGCTGTTGTCCGAGTAGCGGATGCCCTCCCGCAGCTTGACGGTCCATTCGGTGGGGCCGGTCATTTCGAAGCGTTCGGCCAGCACCAGGATGGGCTTGGTTTCGGGGCCGATGGCGGTGAGGCCCTGGCGGACCGCGCGCTGCACGGTGACGGCGGCGTCGAACTGGTTGAGCTTGTTGTCCAGGCTGACCAGGGAGCGGTTGAGGGCCAGGGTCAGGGTGCTGGGACCCGGGAGGCCGGTGGGGCCTGCGCAGCCGGCGAGGCTGCCAGTACCCAGCAGAAACCCTGCGGCCGCGCCGAACTGCAGCAGGCGGCGGCGGGAAATCTCACTTCCTTGAGGAAGAACGGTCATCGTTGACCTCTCGGTAGGTTGGGGGTTCGGCGGGCGCCGGGGTGGCGGTGCCGAATGTTGTGTCCATCACTTTGCCACTCCTGCGCAGTTTGCGCAACCCATCTAGCGTGATCCGCGCAATCATGTCATGATGATGGAAAGCTTCCCGCAGTCAGCGGGTTCCAGCCCACTACCGATTCGAGAGGAGCACCGTGGCTTCCGTATTTGTGCAGGCTGACGACTTCTCCGGAGCCGCCGAGGTTGGCTACTGCTTTGTGGAGCACGGCCTGTCCGCGCAGGTTTCCCTGGGCACGGGCACTGTTTCCGGAACGTACGACGCCGGCACTTCCGCGGGTGCGCTGGTCACCGACGCGATGGTCATCGATACGCACTCCCGCGGCTTGTCCGGCACCGAAGCGGAGGCGTTGGTGAAAGACGCCTTCTCCGCACCCGCCGCAGCGAATGCGCCGGTGATGTTCAAGAAGATGGACTCCCTGTGGCGCGGCAACATCAGCGCCGAGATTGCCGCGCTGGCGGGCCTCGGCTATCACGTTGTGGTTGCGGGGGCGCTCCCCCAGCTGCAGCGCACAGTGCGCGCCGGCCGCCCCCTGGTTGCCGGTTCTCCCCTGGCGGAGACGGACCTGTGGCAGGCGGAGGTTTCGGCCCCGCCGACGGACATTCCGTCATTGCTCCGCCCGGAAGAACCGGCAACGGTGCAGTCCCTGGACCTGGAGGCAGTGCGGTCAAGCAGAGTGCCGTTCCTCCTGGCCGGGCTGTTGGACGGCCGGCCCGCGCTGGTGGTTGCCGATGGTGAAACCGTGCAGGACCTGGAGCACGTGGTGGATGCCCTGCTGGAGCTGGGATTCCAATCCGGCGGGCGCCGCATCGTGCTGGTGGGAACCGGCGGAGCGGCCGATGTCCTCGCGCAGCGGCTGAGTGCGCAGATTGCGCGAAATGCGCATACTGAGGCAGCGGCGGACGCAACCACCGCGGACCCGCAGGGCGCGGACCGGCCGGTGCTCGCCGTCGTCGGCTCCGCCTCCAAGACTGCGCAGGCCCAGCTGGCCAAGCTCGAAGCCGAAGGCTTCCGGGTGGTCCGGCTGCACCCGCTGTATGCCGGCGCCAAAGACGCCTACGCTCCCGAACTGGCCCAGGTTTCAGCAGATTTGAGGGCAGGCCACCGCGTAGCCATCACACTGGCCGCCGCAAAAGTGGACCCGTCTGGCGCTGCCCGCATCGTGCAGGCACTGTCTGCATTCGCGGCCCAGGCTGCAAAGGCCACCGCCACTGACCTGATCCTTACCGGCGGTGAGACGGCCCGGGAAGTCCTGGACGCCGTCGGCCGTTCCAGCCTGGTGCCGCTCGCGGCGGTGCAGCACGGGGCCGTGCTGAGCCGGGCGGACGACGGGACGCTGGTAGGCACCAAGCCCGGCAGCTTCGGCGACGACCTGGCCCTCCTGCAGCTGTATGACGAAATCCGGGAGCGCCGGTCCGCGCCGGCTCCCGCCAACAACCTTCCCCGCAAGACTTCCGAACAATCTGGAGCAACAATGACTGACGAAACCAAGAACCAGCTTCCCTACGTGGCCGTGACCATGGGCGACGGAGCCGGCATCGGCCCGGAGGTGATCGTCCCGGCGGTGCTGGATGCGGGCATCCTGGCCGAGTGCCGTCCCGTGGTGGTGGGCGACGCGCTGCGCCTGCGCCAGGCCGCGGAGACCCTGGGCCTCGAGGTGGACATCCAGGTTGTCGAGGACGTGGAGGATGCCGTGTTCTCGCCGGGCCGGGTGAACGTGATTGACCTGGCGTTGCTGCCGGAGGACCTGGCCTGGGGCCAGCTCTCCCCCGTGGCCGGGCACGCCGCGTACGAATACATCCGGGTGGCCAGCGAGCTGGCGATGGCCGGGAAGGTGCAGGCCATCTGCACCGCGCCGCTGAACAAGGAGGCGCTGCACGCGGCCGGGCACATCTTCCCCGGGCACACCGAGCTGCTGGCGCACCTGACGGGCACGGAGGAAGTGTCCATGATGCTCTCCACGCCCAAGATCCGGGTGATCCACGTGACCACGCACATCGGGCTGATGGATGCTATCCGCAAGATCAACCCGGACCTGGTGGAGCGCACCATCCGCCGCGGCCATGAGGCGCTGGTGCGGGCGGGCATCCCCAACCCGAAGATCGGTGTGTGCGCCATCAACCCGCACGCTGGCGAGAACGGCCTGTTCGGGCAGGGCGAGGAAGCGGAGAAGATCGAGCCGGGCGTGAAGGCGGCGCAGGCGGCCGGGATCAACGCGGTGGGCCCGCTGCCGGCGGACACGCTGTTCTTCCTGGCCGGCCGGGGCGATTACGACCTGGTGGTGGCCATGTACCACGACCAGGGGCACGGGCCGGTGAAGGTGCTGGGCATCGAGGCCGGCGTGAACATCACGGTGGGCCTGCCGGTGATCCGCACGTCCGTGGACCACGGCACCGCGTTCGACATTGCCGGCAAGAACATCGCCGATTCCCGGTCCATGGTGGAGGCGCTGCACCAGGCCGCGGAGATGGCCACCCGCCCGGCCGTGGCCGTGTAGTTCCTGCGTTTGATGGGGGCCGGAACTAGCATGGGTAGCACTGCCACCGCCATGCCCACGGGAAGGAGACCAGGAATGCTCAGCGCAAACGCGCGGCGCGAGGAGATCTACCACCTTGCCGTGACCACCGGCCTGGCGTCCGTGGAGGAGCTCTCGGCCCGGTTCGAGGTGACCGCGTCCACCATCCGCCGCGACCTGGCGCTGCTGAATTCGCAGGGGAAGCTGGCCCGGACCTATGGCGGGGCGATGGCGCTGGGCGCGCACCCGGAGGCGTCGCTGCGGCAGCGGACGGGTGAGGCGTTTGAGCAGAAGCATGCGATCGCCCGGTGGGCGGCTTCGGTGATCCAGCCGGGTGAGAATATCCTGCTCGACGCCGGTTCCACCGCGGGTGCCCTGGCGCACGAGCTGCGCGGGTCCGGTCCGTTATTTGTGACGACGCCGGGCATCAACACTTTGCAGGAGCTGGCCGATTGCGAGGGCATCGAGGTGGACTGCCTGGGCGGCCGGCTCCGGGGTGTGTCACAAAGTTTTGTGGGGCCGCTGGCCGAGGCGGCGCTGGAGCGGATGAGCTTCGACCGGGTGTTCCTGGGCGCCGACGCGGTCACCGCCGAGGACGGCATCTGCGAGGCCGACCACGCCCAGACCCGGCTCAAGGAGCTCATGGCCCGGCGGGGGCGTGCTGTTTATGTCCTGGCGGACTCCTCGAAGCTCGGGCTTCGCCCCTTCCACGCGTGGGCGCGGCTTGCTTTGCCCTGGACGTTGGTGACGGACGATGGCGCGGATCCGGGGCAGGTGCAGAAGTTCCGGGACGCGGGGGTTCAGGTTGAGGTGGCTGCGGTCTGACGGCTGCTGGGCCGGCAGGTTCTTCCCGGCGCGGCCTTTGGGCGGTCAGGGCCTGTTCACCATCGGCTCTTCTTGACCGGTTGTGACTGCGTGTAGGACTCGGGAAGCTTGGTTTTGGCACTCATAATTTTGAGCGGATCAGGTGATCCCCGGCGGAGGCGCGCTTTTCGAGCGCGGTAGACCACAACCGATTCCCAGATGAAGTAAGCCGCGCCGAGAGCCATCAGCAAGGCACCGAACAGGGTTGCCCATTGCGCCGTCGCAGTCCCCACCGGATTAGTGATGACGAGGTACATGCACAGGCCGAACATCGGCACCAGAAACAGCAGCCCGGGCAGGTTCTGCCACCACCGCGTGCTTCCGTTCGGCGGCCCTCCCAACTCCGTTTTGGTGTAGCTGTGAAGCATCCCGTCCTTGGTCAAATACAGGACCCGTTGTTCACCGCGGGCAAGCGCCGCTTGGTGCTCGGCATGCACCGCATCATCGTGTTCCTGGTGGCTGCTGACCGACATGATTCCCCCATCTGTCATTTTGGTCCTGCAACGCCAAGTGTAGGGGTGTGTAGCCTGCTTCTATCGACAGAACAACGAAAGGGAGTCACGCATGCACGCCGTCCTGGAATACACCTACGCGGACGACTATCTGGAGACCCGCGAACAGTACCGCGGTGTTCACCTGAAAGCGGCGTGGGAAGCAGTCGAACGCGGCGAGCTACTGCTGGGCGGCGCTGTTGGTGACGGCCCCTTCACCGGACTGCTGATCTTCACCGGCGAAAACCCCCTCGAGGCCGCCAAAGCCTTTGCAGCCGCCGACCCCTACGTCGCCGGTGGAGTGGTGACGTCGTGGACGGCCCGTCCGTGGACAACGGTGGTGGGCAACGACGCAGCCACGCCGGTCCACCCGTAGGTAAAGCTACAGCGAAGGACGGGATCGAAGCACTCAGGACGCCCTTCCTCAGGCTGCGGGCGAGGACGCGAGGAGGCTTCGAAAGCCTTTTGATGGAGAATGACCCATCGCGAAAGCTCCGGGTCATTCCCTTTAGCTTCTAGGCGAGCAACTCACAGACGTTGAGCGCTTGCCCAGCGGTGGCGTCAACGCTTTTCACTTGGAATGTCTTCAAGGACACCAGCGTTACCACGAGCCTCCCCGTGTATTGGGTGATACCTGCACCCGGCGCGTCGTTGCCGAAGTATGCAAACCCGTTGTGACCTGTGAAGGTTGCCGTGGCAGTTCCGTCTGGATTTGTTACATATTTGGCTACCGAACCCGAAGTGTTGACTGTATAAGACTTACCGTTGGCCGGATTGCTCCAAGTCAGCAAGACGCCCTTTCCAGCTGTGAATACTCGGCCGTCCTTGAGTTCAATCTGGGTAATTTTCCCGCCCGTGCCCGTGACGTTCACGTCAAATGGGCAGCCTTCGCCTGCATCACCATCAAGTTTGAACTGAAATTCTTGAAGCTGAGGAGGGCGACTGACGGCAGCGCCGGCGCCAGGGGCACTGAACAGAATTACTGCAATTGCGGAGATAGGGGCGAACCAACGGATGGGTTTTCCGAGCATGCGAGTCTCCAAACGAAAGCGGGGCGTATCACCGGAAAGGTGGAGACCATACGCGGTAGTGAACTAGGAACGGGCGAACCCTGACGGCGACTTTGAGCCGCATAGTTTTCCCAAGGTAGGCAACCCCGAGCAGACGAAATAGGGCAGAAAGTCCCTGTTAGTTAGGCCCGCGTGAGGTGCAGACGTACCTTTAGCCGAACGGTTGGCGAACCGGCCAGCAAAAGTGTCCTAAGTTCAGCACGAAAGTTCGGAGCACGGGCAGAACATTTGCCGTCCACACTCTTCATGCCACAGAAACTGCCCTTGGCCGTACTCCCCTTGTTCGTGTCGGCCCCACAACGAGCGCCACTTGTCGTACTAACGCGTACAACTTGTTCTAGGCTGGAATCCCCGGACCAACCCCGACCAAGAGCGAGGCAAGAACGTGCATCAGGACGCCGCCCGGTTCCTATCCCAACCGGTGGCAGCCCAGTCCGGATCGCCGCTTCGCGTCGCGGTGTATTCGCGAATCGCCGAAGCCATCCGCGACGGCCTCCTCACCCCCGGCTCGATGATCCCCACCGAGACCGAACTCGGCGCCGACATGAAAGTCAGCCGCACCGTGGTCCGCGAAGCCCTCATGCTCCTCGAGGAGGACGGGCTCATCAGGGCGCGGCGCGGCGTCGGGCGTTTCGTCTCGGACACGCTCCCCCGCATCGGCATCGAACGCATCCGCCCCTTCGAGGAAGTCCTCGCCGGTCCCGGCGAGACCCTCGAGGTCAAGCGCACCCAGGCCATCCGCCAGGCCGCCTCCGAATTCGTCGCCCCCGGCATCGGCGTCGAGCCCGGCACCGAGTGCTGGCTCTGGGAATCCGTCCTCATCCGCGACGGCGAGGCCATCGCCCAGCTGCAGGAAAACGTCACCGCCCAGCCGGTCAGCTTCGACAGGAGCGTTGCCGCGCCTCTTGAGATACAGGACGACGACGGCGCCACCTTGCTTGCCACGCTCAACAACCAGCTGGGCCGGTTGGCGGGCCCCGGTGAGTGCGAAATCAGCCTCAGCCAGGTGGGACCCAGCCGGGCGAAGCTGCTGGACCTGCGGCCGTCGGACCCGGTCCTCGTGCTGACGCAGTATGTCCGGCATGGCAACCGGCCTTTCTACCTGGCCAAATGCCTGGTGTCCGCCCGGGCGGGGCACCTTTCGGTGATGCAGCAGTTCCGGTCATAACACCGTATCTGCGCGGGTAGGACCCGAACGGGCAGGCACGTACTGAGCCACCCGCAGCTCGATTCTTGTTCGCATGTCGAACGGACGTGCGTTATTAGAACCTAACGAGTATCCTCATCTGCGGAACAATGCCGTGCGTCACAAATCCACGTGATGCAGCTCTCGGCGGCAGTGGTCCGGCTTCTTTCTAATCGATGAGGATTACATGACAACTTCCCCCTCCTCCCGCGCATCACGGTGGCCCATTTGGCTCTGCTGGCTGGCCATGGTCCTGGACGGTTTTGACCTGGTGGTGCTCGGCACCGTCATTCCCACACTTATCAAAACCGGTGAACTTGGCTTTGACGCTGTCGGGGCAACCCTGGTGGCCACCATCTCCCTGGTAGGCGTCGGTGCCGGGGCGCTGTTCATCGCGCCGCTGTCAGACCGCTTCGGGCGCAGAAAACTGATGGTTGCCTGCGTGCTCTGGTTCTCGCTTTTCACCCTCGCGGTGGCGTGGGCGCCCAACGTGGCCATGTTCGGCGTATTCCGCTTCCTGGCCGGCGTCGGATTGGGCGCTTGCCTTCCGGTTGCCCTCGCCTACATGAACGATTACGCACCGGCAGGAACAGCCGGCAAGTCCACCACCCGCACCATGACCGGCTACCACGTGGGTGCGGTGGCAACTGCGTTCCTGGCCATCATGGTCATCCCGGACTGGCGCATCATGTTCGTGGTCGGCGGCATTGCGGGCCTCGTCCTGGCACCGTTCCTGTGGTTCAAGCTGCCCGAGACCCTGCCGAGTGCACAGGCTACCCGGAAGGCGGAGCAGACCGGATTCCGGGACTTGGCGAAAAAGCCCTACCCGCTGGTCGCCGCGGCAATCGCCGCCGCCTCCTTTATGGGACTGCTGCTGGTTTACGGCCTCAACACCTGGCTCCCCCAGCTCATGGCCTCCGCGGGGTACCCGGTCAGCGCGGGCCTGTCCCTGCTCCTGGTGCTGAACCTCGGCGCGGTGGCGGGCCTCATCATTGCCGGCATCCTGGCCGACAAGCACGGCACCAAACCCATCGTGCTGCTCTGGTTCGGCCTCTCCGCGGCCTGCCTCGCCCTGCTGAGCATCAAGGTGGACAACGCCATCCTGCTCAACGCCCTCGTCTTCGTCACCGGCGTCTTCGTATTCAGCGCCCAAGTGCTCGTGTACGCGTGGGTCAGCCAGCTCTTCCCGGCCCGGCTGCGCGCAACCGCCCTCGGTTTCGCCGCCGGTGTGGGCCGCGTCGGCGCCATTGCAGGACCCGCGGTGACGGGCGGCCTGGTGGCCGCAGGCATCGCCTACCCGTGGGGCTTCTACGCCTTCGCGGCAGCAGGCGCCCTCGCCGTGCTGGCCCTGGTGGCGGTCCCGCACGCTATCGCCGCCACGCGGGCCACCCAGCAGCAAGCGAACTAACGGGCGTTGCCCGGCCCGTACTGCTGACGGGCCGGGCGGCGGTACACCTACCCGCCTGAGGGACCAATCCAGGCGCTGAAGTCGCCCCTTCTCCCCTCGCCACGTTGATCATCGTCCTTGCCACATCGACGACACCGCCGATACATGGCTCCGTCCTCAGCATGTTCGAGATGCCATTCGTGCCGAATATTCAGCTTGCACAGCAGGGCCTGGATCACGTCAGCCTCCGATCCAATCGCAGCGCTCTGTACCTCAATCATGGTCCTTGTGCCTGGGCGAGCAAGAGTCGGTTTCGACAAGCTCAAAACTGGGTGAGCGCGCGTTTCAAAGAAGGCGACAATAGGTGAGCGCGCGTTCCAGGAATGGCGACCACAAGTGAGCGGGCGTTTGGATGGAGTCAGGCAGCGGCGATGGGCACGGCTTTGGTTTCGCTGGGCTCAACCGCCGCCGTCGTGCCTTCAAAATGGTTTAGCAGCATCTCCACCAGGTGCGGGGCGAAGTCCTCCTCCAGCGAGAGGACCACGCGGCACCGCGCGGCCTTCACTTCCGGGTAGCCCACGTATAGCCCGCGCATGTCGCACACAGTCTGGCCGCGGCCGGGCCCGTCGGAGGTGTCGACGGCGGCGCGCACCACGGGTGCCAGCGCAGGCTTAACAGCACCCACAGCGAGCGCCGCCGCCAGCGGATCGTGCATCGCGGAGCACGGCCGGCCGTAGATGTCCTCGTAGAACCGGAAGTAGTAGCCCAGCATCTCCCCCAGCGCCCGGGGCACCGGCGCCGCAGACGAAAGCAACACCTGCCGGTGTGACTCCTCCAACACGGAAGTCATGGTCACGTCCAACGGCACCAGGGTCACGTCCCAGTCGGCAGCCAGCACCAGGGCGGCGGCCTCGGGGTCGTGCCAGATGTTTGCCTCGGCGACGGGTGTGATGTTCCCCGGCGCCAGCGCGGCCCCGCCCATCACGGTGACCGACTCCACCAGGGACGGCAGCGCAGGCTCCAGCCGCAGCGCCTCGGCAATGTTCGTCAGCGGCCCGATCGCCACCACCCGCAAGGCACCGGGATAAGTGTGAGCGAGCCGCACCAGCATCTCCGCCGCGGACTCGGCAGCAAGAGAAGCAGCAGCAGGAGCCAGCGAAACCTCACCAATGCCATTGGACCCGTGCACCCACGGGGCCCCGCCGTGAAACGAACCAACCAGCGGATCATGGGCACCCACAGCCACCGGCACAGAAGCAGCGCCAGCCAGAGAAAGCAGGTCCAGCGTATTCCGGGCGCCAACCGCGGCACTCACGTTCCCGCTCACGGTCCCCACGCCCACAAGCGAGGCAAGCGGCGAAGCGAGCAGGTAGGCCAGGGCGAGGGCGTCGTCGATGCCGGTGTCGCAGTCCAAGTAAATGGGGGCAGTCACAATAGGTTCCTTCGAAACAGATAGAGGGGTTAGACCGTCTCGCCCTTGGGGGCGGCGACGAAGAGGCTGACGATGAACGCGGCGGCGGTAATGCCCACCGAGATCCAGAGCGCGGTCGCGTACCCCGCAGAAGTACCCAAGGCGGCGAACGGCGCCACGAGCACGACGCCGAGGCTCGCCCCGATCCCGAAGGACGCACCGTTGATGCCGGGCAGCGCAGCCGGGGCCTCCTTGGGCGACAAAAGGACCGAGAGCCCGTTGATGGCGGTGAGGAAGAAGCCGTTGTAGAAGATGCCCAGGCAGGCAACGGCAATAAGGACCGCAACGGGCGACGTGGAAAAAACTGCTGCCACCACGGCACACACCAGGCTTAAGGAAGTCCCCAGTCGCAGCATCAAGATCCACCCGCGCCGGTCCGCCAGCCACCCCGCCAGAGGTGCGGCGAAGACGCCAATCAGCGCGGCGGGGGTGAGGAACAGCAAAGCCGAGATGGAGGCGGAAAGCCCGAAGCCGCCGTCGTGATCCTGGCTCAGCAGCACCACGGTGAAGTTGATGACCGCGAAGATGCCGGCCAGGGTGAGGACGGTGGTGGCGATGACCGGCCACACCTGGCGGGAGCGCAGGTGGTGCACGGCGATGAGCGGGTGGCTGCGGCGCTTTTCGATGAACCAGAATCCCGCGAAGGACACAACGGTGCCGGCCAGCAGGGCCAGGGCGGTGGGCGATGTCCAGCCGGCGGCCGAACCGTCGGAGACGAAGTAGGTGAGGAACACCAGGAACAGCGAGAGGGAGCCGGCGCCCCACCAGTCCATGGCGCCGCGCACGCCCTGGGGCCGTCCGGCCGGGACGATTTTGATGATGCAGGCGGCGGCGATGGCGGTCAGGACGAGCACTACGACGAAGATGGACCGGAAACCGAGGGTCTCGGCCACGAGGCCACCCACGTAGCCGTCCACGCCGCCCACTCCCCCGTTGATGGCGGCGATGATGCCCACGGAGGTGCCGAAGACTTTGGCCTGCAGGTTCTCGCTGAGCACGATGTAGGCGAGAGCGAACACGGCGCTGGAGACGCCCTGCAGGAACCGGCCGGCGACCAGCAGCGGCAGGGTGGGCGCGGCGATGCAGAGGATGGTGCCGGCGCCCATGATGCCCAGGACCAGCAGCAGCGCGGCGCGGCGGCCGATAAAGTCGCTCCACCGGCCGATCACGGGCCCGGCGATGGCGCCGGCCAGGAAGAACATGGACTGGACCGGGGCGGCGCTGTCCGCGCTTTCGCCAAAGCTCGCGGCGATCTGCGGCAGCGCGGGGGTGACCATGCTGGCGTTCAGCTGGAAGGACAGCACGCCCAGCAGCAGGGTGGAGATCAGCAGGGCGGCGCAGCGGCCGGAGAGCTTAATTACGTCGTCGTCGGTGATTACGACGGCGGCGCCGCCTTCCGCGGGAGGCGCGGCTGCGGTGGGGGTTGGGGTGTTCACATCAAACTCCTTTGTTCGAGCAGAAGGAATCGCCTTTTCATGGCGATTCGAGTTGTTATACAACCACGTATGACTCACAAGTACAACCATGCGCTACACTTTTTCGAAAGCCCGGCCGCTTCCGGCCCTCCCCCTGAGAGAGTTTTCCCATGAACACAACACGCCCTGCCGTCACCGTGGTCGGCAGCATCAACCTGGACCTGATCGCCACCGCCAAGCGGCTTCCCACAGCGGGCGAAACCATCGGCGGAGCCGTCCTGTCCGAGCAGCCCGGCGGCAAGGGCGCCAACCAGGCAGCGGCCGCGGCCCGGCTGGGTGGCAGCGCCCGAATGGTCGGCGCCGTCGGCAAGGACTCGTCCGGACAGCGGATGCTCGAAGCCTTGGCCGCTGCGGGCGTTGAGACCTCCGACGTGGCCGTGCTCCCCCAACCGACCGGAACGGCGCTGATCGTGGTGGACCGCGACGGCGAGAACCAGATCGTGGTGTGCCCGGGCGCCAACTCGCACTTGTCGCTGGACGGGGTGGAGTTCGGCCCGGAGGAGACGGTGCTGTGCCAGCTTGAGGTGGGCCTGGACGTGGTGCTGGAGGCCGCCCGGAAGGCGCGCGGGTTCTTTGTGCTGAACGCTGCGCCGGCCACGGACCTGCCGGCGGAGCTGCTCGAGCGGTGCGACCTGGTGATCGTCAACGAGAGCGAGTACGCCCTCATCCCGGCCCTCGCCGAGGCGAAGCTGGTGGCGGTGACGTACGGCAAGGACGGCTCGGCCATGTTCGAGCACGGCAAGAAGGTGGCCGAAGCTCCGTCTGTTGCTGTTTCCGTGGCAAACACCGTCGGAGCGGGCGACGCATTCTGCGCCGCCCTGGTGCTGGCGCTGCGGAGCGGGCTGGATTATTCACGCGCTCTGGCTGTGGCGAATGCCGTGGGTGCGGATGTAGTGGGGGATCCTTCGTCCCAGCCGGATTTGGCACAGCTGGGCCACTACGTGGAGCGGACGGCCGCTGCGTCGGGCACTTGCTCATGACTGTCACACCGCCGCTGACTGTTACCTTCCGGCGGGCGGTACCGGCGGACTTTCCGGAGGTCCGGCGGATCACCCGCGACGCCTACCTCCGGGCCGGGCACTTCGCTGCCGATGATCCCTACATGGGCGTGCTGGAGACGTGGAGCACCGCGCCGAGCACGCCCAGGTGTGGGTGGCGGAGGTGGCTGCAAAGGTGGTCGCGGCGGTGACGCTGACGTTCGCCGGCCAACCCTACAGCGAGATCGCACAGGACGGGGAGCTGGAGTTCCGGATGCTGGCGGTTGATCCCGCGCACCAGGGCGATGGCGTGCGGCGGGCCGTGGTGCGGGAGATCGTGGAGCACGCCCGGCAGCTGCCCGGCATCGAGGCGATCAGCATCACCAGCGCCACCTTCATGAAACGCGCTTACCGGCTCTACCAGTCCCTCGGCTTCCGACGCGCGCCGGAGCGGGACTGGTACGTGCCGGGCGAGGACGTGCCGCTGTGGGTGTTCCTGCTGGCGCTTTAAACGTCGGCGGTTCAATTTGGTGGACGCCGTCAGTCGGAACCAAAGCGGCGGTTCCTCCAGTAACCCCCGCTTGGTTTACCAAAACAATGGAGCCATCTTTGCAATTAGGCGGCTCTGGTCGAGCTCGTAGGATGTTACTCGAACCGCACCAAATGGACCATCGTCAAGTTCGAGGTCATCCATGCCCCTTGGAGCGAACCAATGCGGGCAAACTACGTCCTACGCTAAGCGACCGCGTCCCACTCAGCGCTACCGCCTCTCCTGTCGCTTCACACCAGACGAACTTGCTCAACTAGTTGCTCGCCATCAGACCGGCGAATGAGCACGAGCTGGCCCGGGAGCGAGGTATAGCCTAGTCGGCATTCCTCACACTGCTCTCGGAGCATGGCGCCGGACCAGACCTCGCGGCCTGACCCCCGCAAAAGGGAAAGAGATTCTCCGCCTCCGTTAACCAGGGGATAGTTATTCGCGAGATCGCCAAGCGTGTCGGCCGTAGCTACGACACGGCGCGGCATGTCCTGTTAGCGCAAGCGAGGGAAGGAAGCACCTAACTTGCGCGTGAAAACGTCGTACTTAATCGGCCACTTCCTTGGCTATGGGTTGACGAGGAAAAAGTTCAGTAAGCTCATCCAGCAGTTCTGCGTCGGATGCAACGGCATTGATGAGCTCATCTATCTTCAGGTTTATGAGGTCGCCGTCGTCTGCCACCTGTACATATCCGGCGAAATCACTTGCTACCTTGAGTGCAGCTCCTCGGGAGAGGCCAGCGTCCTGTAATGCGATGGCTACGACGTCAGAGGTTCCATACTCAACAAGGCTAGCGAGATTCATGCCTGCTTCGTCTTCGCCGAGCGCTAGTCGAGCTAGCTCATAATGGTTCTGCAGGTATCGCATGATCTTGAAACGAAGACCCACTTCGATGTCGAGGAGAGTCTCTTCGATCACCAGGTTGATGTGCCGAGGGTCAGACCTAATGAACGTCTCGGTTGTGTACGTCGTTTCTGAATCGAAATCCCGAAAGGTTATTTCGCCGTTCGTCTCGTAGTACCGGATAGAGCCCTTGATGATTTGACTAAGAGGTTTTCCACTCGTCCAGTTCCGCATCAGATTGGCCCAGTATCGCAACCTCGCTGTGATTGGGTCCATTGAGGTTTTCCGCTTGGGAACGAGAGAGTCGGGAGCAGTCGACTCTTGCCGGTTCCAGTCGTATTCGGAGTAGAGGCGCAGCAAAACAGCGTGATAGGTGGAGGTTTTAGTCAGGTCTGCATCCGCGGGCACCAGGCGAGCAGAAGCCGGGTCGGCCTTCATGCGATTCCATACGCCGTCCTGCGAGCCGGAGGGAATGTCGGGTGCGTTCCGAAGAATTTCTTGGGGCACTGCGATCGACTGCGAAACCTTCTTTAGAATGTCCTTCGCATTGTCGATTCGGTCGACAAAGTAATCCTTGAGGGGAGAAGACTGTCCATAGAGCTCGTGCAACGTGAGGATGGAAGCATACTGTTCCGTTGCCTTCCGAGCTTCCTCGGACCGGCCCTTGGGTAAGGGCTTGCCGGTCAAGACTCGTTCAATGTCCGTGTACTCCTTCTTCCGACCTTTACGTGGGTTTACTAGGAAGCTTTCGGCCTTGTGGGTTCCAGCACCGCGGATCAGCTCCCGAGTCGTTCCTTGCCACGTCGTTGCCTTGTCACGTATACAAACGACGTTGCCCGAAAAGTCGTAGGTCAGTCGGCCTGCACGTCCAATCAGGTTCTCAAAGTCGAGCCGCGTCAGCATCTTGAGGCCGTGCCGGTCGCTCAGCACAAAGATGTTCTTCGCGGGAAGGTTGACGCCCTCTAGGAGCGTCGAGGTGCAGAACACGAACTGGAGCGGTGAGTCGGTGGCTGAAAACAGCTCTTCGATTTTGTCGCGCAGATCCTGTGGCATTCGTCCGTGGTGAAACGCCACGCCCTTCTTCAGGCAGCGGATGAGGTAATAGTCCTCATGGACGTTCTCCGCGGCGAAAGCGGCCAGAGAGCTTAGTCGCGGATCGTGTCTTTCGGGAAGGCTATCCGCAAATTCACAAGCACCCATAACGGTGCCGCGGGCACTGTTGATGTAGACGATGCTTTGATTGGAGCGCGATAGATCCCGAACCACGTCAAACTTGTTACTCCACTGAGGGGGAATTGGATACTCGTTGTCAGCGGTGCCAAAGTGTTGCTCGAAGTGGCTAACTTTCCTGTCAACGAAATCCACGAGGTAGCGTCTCTGGCTCACTGTCCGTTCGGGGACGGCTATGGAACCTTCAGAGGACTTCTGGAACAACTGAAGGAAGATTTCAGGATTGTCGATGTTAGGTGAGGCGAATATGAGCTTCGTCGCAAACTTCCGGAGTGTTTCGTTGATGGCGTGGTAGTAGAGCGGACTTCTGGTGTCGTGTTCTGAGATCACCTTCTGGGCTTCGTCAACGAACAGGTAGTCGATCTCCCTGGGCGCCTTAGGCAGGTAGCTCAGTAGCCGTTCTGGGGTGAAGACGAAGACAGTGCGGGAAAACTGCTTTCTAAGGAAATAAGACAGCTGAGGGTGGGGAGAGATGTGTACTTCTGGTAGGCCGGCCAGAACTTCACGAAGGTCAGCCACCGTTTGCGTAATGAGTGCTTTCGTAGGCACGAGCACCACGATGGAGCGATTTTCGAGTTCGGGCTTTTGAACTAAGCCGAACAGGGTGTCTTTGATAATGAAGGATTTGCCGAGCGAGGTTGGTCCGGAAAAGCTAAAGAAGCTGGCCCCTTCCAGGCTCCGAACTATGGTCGCTTGCGCGTCGGTGAATACCGAGTCACCCTGGCTGGTCTCCTGGATTGCATGTTTAAGTGCTCTGGTCACTTCTTTGGATTGAGGGGGGACCAGCTCTAGCTCACTCCGCCGCCTAAGCGTCTTTATCGCGGGAAAGTTGCCCAGCTCAATCATGATGGCCTCAGTGAAGCCACTTACTGTAGCCGCCATGTCGCTGTCTAGCATGTCCGTCGCCACAAGCTCATGCAGGAGAGCGACCACCGTATACGCGAGCTCCCTGTGAAGAGGAAGTTCGGAGTGAGAGAGGATGTCGGCGAATCGCAGAAGCCGCGGCACGTCAAGTTCGCCGGATGCGTCTTGAGAGGAAGGGTCTTCGGATACAAGGAGGAAGGTCTCTGCGCACATCCGCTCCAGCTGACGGAAACTATCAACGAAAACTTCGGAAGCGACGATCCTCTCGCTAAGGCCGGTCCCAATTGTCTTCGCCATCAGGCATCATCCTTGTTTTTAGCGGGCTTGCGCGCGGGTGTCTTTCTAGCGGGCTTTGGTTCTTTTCCGGATAGCTCCTTTGCGAGGGTGAACCGAACATCCTTAATTCCCCGGACGCCTTCTTTTGTCTTTTGCTTCAAGAACGGCACCATGTAGAAGTGAAATTCGTAACCGCCCAGACCGTGGGTGATGATCTGCTGCCGGATGTAGTCAATGCGATCATTGACTAATTCTCGTGCCTTTGTCCGGATTCGGCTTTCTATTTCATCGTGATCAAGATCGATCAGCGGCCACTCGCAGATGTCGATTTCGTATCCTAGAAATACGCCAAAGGACTTCCTTGTCTTGATGGATGATAAGGCGTCTGGAAGCAACACCGCCGCCAACGCATCTACCGTCTGCTCGTCATACGCCTCCTTCAGTAAGTTGTTCTCAACCAGCCATTTGTCGGTGCTGAACTTGCCGTCTCGAAGCGTCGCCATGGACTTGAAGGCGTCCGCGATTGCGGTTTGAAGGCTCGATCCCGGCTTGCCTTTACCGTCCGAATGCATTTTCGATTCACCAAAGATAAGTTCCAGTTCAGCGTTTGATTGACGAAGGTGGATGCCGTCGGCACCCTTCACATAATCGTCGTTGGCAGTCTTGAGTTCCAGCTTGGATAGCAACTTAGGGGCGACCAAATGACTCTCGAGAAACGTGTATAGCAACACTTCACCACCTTCACCGCTCTTCAGCTCAGGCAGGCGAAACTTTTCTTTAACCTTGTTGACGATCGAGACTCGGGGATCAGCAAAATACTTGGCAGCATTCGTCCTGGATAGCGCATAAGTAATCGATGCATCGGACAAGGACTCGTAAAGCTCAGCGAGTGCGAACTCTCCGCTATCAATCCGGAGGACGTGGAGTTGAATACCCGCTTTCTTCCCGACGATAAGAGCTTCGGGCTCGTAAAACAGCTTTGTGAATCGATCTACGTCGGACGATCGTAGACTGAGCTGAAGGGGTACCGATTCCGGTGCCGCGATTGTAGGAGCTGTAACTTCAGACTCCTCCATGGTTACCATTTCTCCTCTTTAGGAGGGCTCTGATTCAGTGAATCTCATCCCGTGGTTCGATTTTAAACAACTTTAGATCAGACATGCAAATTCCTTCCTGCCTAGATCGGTCATACCAAATGCGACCTATGTACAGGAAGTCTTTTCAACGATGGAACTTTATCAACTACATGATTGCTGACTGAACTTCTCCTATAAACACGCATTACTTCGCCACGGCAGCCGCCGACGCGAACACATCCGCTGGCATCGGCCGGTGAAGCTTCCAAGTGATCACGATTGGCTTCTCGCCCGAGTGCTGCACGTAGTCCACCTGACCCAAGCAGGTGTACGGAACCGTCAGTCCGGTCTCGTCATCCGCCGTATCCCTTGTGAAGATCAGAATTCGCGAGCCGTACGGGGCCCGGTTAAGGTAGCGCTGTCCCGTCGGACTGGTCGGCGACGTCGCGTTCTGCGACTCCCAGTGGAACAGTTCCGGGCTTATGGCGTAGTCCTTGTACATCGTGGTCGCCGAGTGCTTCTTGTCGTCCTTGTTCAGGGTGACAAAAAAGGCGTCGGTAGCCGTCGCCGGACACCATGCAACGCCCTCGCGGTGCTGCACGTTCTTGCCTTGCTCCAGCGAACCGTACTGCAACGCTGCCAGAACCTCCTCGCGCCGGTAGGTCGCGTGGGACAGCAACGGGATGTGCTGCAACTCTGCACCCAGGCTCTTCGCTGCATGTTTCGATGCCGCCACGCCCAGCTTCACCACCTGGCGGATCTCGCGGCACACAAACTGGTAGCCGCGCAGGTGGTCCAGGCCGTCGTCGTACGTCTTGAATCCTCCGCCGTCATCCCACAGCGTGTAGAACAGCATGCGTGCGAAAGCCTGCTCGCGCATGCCAAGCTCCGCGTAGCGGGGCGCGTCGGGGGCAACCAGCATCGAATAGGCGGCCGCCCGTTCCGGATCGTCCACGTGAATGAGCGCGGCCATGCGGCCCAGCAGCTTCTTTTCCTCCGCGCCCGACAACTCCTCAAGCTTCCCCCGCAACACGGTCTCCAGGGGTGAAAGCCCCTGGATCAGCCCCGCCTGCCGTAGGTAGCTGGTCCATGAGTCCCTGGTGGACCGGTAAATCGTCTTCACGTCATTCCCGGACCGCTCCAGATAGGCCTCCAGCTCGGTCTCGGCGTACGAGGCGATGTCCCGGACCAGCTGCGCCCGGTTGAACCGCAGCTGCGCCTTGATGTTGTCCAGCACCACCCTCTGCGCCACCCGGTCCAGCACAATCTGCGAGCCGGACGGCAGGTACGGGAACTCGTCCTCGACAGCTTTCTCCAGCTCCTTGCGCCCGTAGCCGGTCAGCGCCCGGTAACGCAGATCAAAGCGGAACTCACGGCGCTGTTGGCCGATGAAGTCCAGGACCGTCAGCACCGCTTTGCCCTCTGCACGGCGCAGGCCGCGACCCAGCTGCTGGAGAAAGACAGTGGCGCTCTGCGTGGGCCGGAGCAGCAGGATGGTGTCCACCTGCGGAAGGTCCAGGCCTTCATTGAAGAGGTCGACGGCAAAAATGCAGTTGATCTCGCGCTTGCCAAGGCGCCTGAGGGCTTCCTCGCGGTCAGCATTGTCAGTGGTGCCATCGACGGCGACAGAGGCAATTCCGGCTCGGTTGAACACCTCCGCCATGTAGTGGGCATGCTGCACCGAAACGCAGAAGCCGATGGCCCGCATCTGGTCCGTGCTGGTGACCTTGTCCCTGAGTTCACGGATCACCTTGGCTGCGCGGGCGTCGTTTCCCGTGTAGATCGCGCTCAGCTGGGTGGTGTCGTAGTTGCCGCGCTTCCACTCCAACCGGCTCAGGTCGACGTCATCGGAGACGCCGAAGTAGTGGAACGGGACCAGCAGGTCAGCGTCCAGTGCGTCCCAGAGCCTAAGCTCACTGGCGGTCCGGCCATCGAAGAACTGCTTGGCGACGTCGACGCCGTCGCCCCGTTCCGGGGTCGCCGTGAGTCCGAGAAGCTGTTGCGGTTTCAGATGCTCCAGCAGGCGGCGGTACGTGGGCGCCATGGCGTGGTGGAACTCGTCGATGACGACGACGTCAAAGAAGTCAGGCTCGAGCTGTTCGATGCCGAGGGAAGACAACGACTGGACGGACGCGAAGATATGCTTCCACTCCCGCGGCTTGTGCTCCCCCACGTAGAGCTCACCGAAGGCGCCGTCCTGCATGACGTCACGGTAGGTACGCATTGCCTGCTTGAGGATCTCCTGACGGTGGGCGACGAAGAGCAGTTTTAGATCTCTACCGGCGGTTTCGCTTAGCCGTTTGTAGTCCAGAGCCGCGATGACTGTTTTGCCAGTGCCCGTGGCGGCGACCAGAAGGTTGTGGTTGTAGCCCTTGAGGCGCTCAGCTTCCAGGTCCTCCAGCATCTCCTCCTGATGGAGGAATGGCTGAACCTCAAGCCCGGTGGCTGCATCCGGTGCCGCTGTGCGACGGCCGCCGTTGCGTTCCAACGCATCGTCCAGCTTTTCGCCGTCGCGCTCCGGGTCATAGCTCTGGAAAGCCCGCTGCTCCCAGTAGCTGTCGAAGGTGACCTCAAACTTCTGCAGGAGGGCGGGCGTGGCGACGGAGCTGAGCCGGACGTTCCATTCAAGCCCGTCCAGTAGAGCGGCTTGACTTAGGTTGGAGCTGCCGACGTAGGCGGTGTCGAATCCGGTGTTACGGCGGAAGAGCCAGGCCTTGGCGTGCAGCCTTGTGGCCTTGGTTTCGTAGCTGATCTTGACTTCGGCCCCGTACCGGTTGACGAGCTCGTCAACGGCGCGGCGTTCGGTGGCACCCATATAGGTGGTGGTGATGACACGGAGCTTTGCGCCGCGTTCTTTCAGTTGTTCAAGGGCCGGCTCCAAGAGCCTCAGCCCGGTCCAGCGCACGAAGGCGCAGAGAAGGTCCACCGTGTCAGCGGACTCGATCTCGGTCCTGAGTTCCGCAGCGAGGTTTGGATCGTCCTTACTGTTGGTGAGCAGGGCGGAGTCACTCAGTTTGGTGGTAGGGCGGCGCAGACTACGGCGTTTGAGCTTATCCGGGCGATGGAGAGACTGGAGCTGGGTTGGACCCGGTGCGATGCGGCTAGAAACGCCCAGCTCCCCGAGGAGGCGGTTGGCAAGGGCCACACGCTCAATTGGTCTCGCTGCGGCCAGGGTTTGTCGGAGGGCATCGGCGACGTACCGGGAGAGGATGTTGGGAGCATCTTCATCATCGACCGCGGCGAGTGTCACATCGGCAGTTTCCTCATTAATAAACTGCTCGAGTGATTCTGTGTTCAGCAGCTCATATAAGCCCTCGGGCAACGGAGGCCGAGCAACTTGAAATGGACCCAAAAATTTAGTCACCGCTCTAGAGTAAAGGAAGCTGGTACGTTTCGGCGACCACTTGCGCATTCGAGGTTGCCGCGCCTTTGCTCGACGAGCCCCGCATTTGCGCAAGCGCAGGGAGAGAAATTAACGAGACAATCTAGCTATTGAATAACATCGAAAAGAAATATCATATGCGCATCTACAAATACACCACCCACACGCAAGCCGCTGGGTGAACGCTGGCCAGACGCGAAAGCACGCGACCACCTCATTAGACCATGCAGACAATTCGAGGAAAATTTTCAGAAATTCCAATGGGTAAGACAAGCAGCGAATTCCTTGCGGAATTGCGATGCACCTCCGAAACTGGGATGCCTTATAGCCAGCGCACGAATAGATGGGGTTGACGCAGAAATACCTCGGACCTCGTTATCGAGAACCGCCGATACTGCACGCGCAGCCTTTTGCCCCACGCAAATGACAAATCTACTATCAATTGCGATGCTAAGAGCGTTTTC
This sequence comes from Pseudarthrobacter equi, assembly GCF_900105535.1. NCBI lineage: Bacteria > Bacillati > Actinomycetota > Actinomycetes > Micrococcales > Micrococcaceae > Pseudarthrobacter > Pseudarthrobacter equi. The sequence goes on along the minus strand of NZ_LT629779.1, from coordinate 1,512,542 downwards.
CCCTATTGCGAGTTCACGGTTTGTGGGCGTCCGGTTCGTCATCGGTGCTCCAACTTTGTGCGGATGAGCTGGTAGTGCATTCCACAAGAGTGTCGTCGCTGCAAGTCCTGATTGTTCGAGGACTCCCTGGACGACTGTCGCGCTGGCTTCGCGGGTACCAGCGAGGCCGGCGTCCGGGGCTGATGTGAAAGCAACGCCGGACTGTCGCGCGCCTCGCCAACCCGCCGCTTCCCCGATTAAGACGAGGTTGCCCAGAGCTGTCCTCTTTAGGTGGGCGCGCAAACTGCGGAGGCGCTCCTCATAAGTTGTTTGAAAGGAGCGACTCGCGTCACTTTCGGCAAGGTAAAAATTGGTTGTACCATCGTCCGACGGCAAGGCCAGTGTCGACGCAACTAGTGACTCTATCCACTCCTCATTTGAGGGGGTGCTCAAATGTGTCCCTTAAAGTTGGCTTACCCAGGTGCGCAGACAGCACGTCAATCGTCCGCTGTTGGCCCTCTGTCGAGAATAGGTCCCAGTCATGTCCTATTCGCACCACCGGCGATCGCTGCCAGTTCGATATAAAGTCCTTAAAAGCGTCGTGCACTGACTTTAACCTTGCAAAGTCAGTGGATTCGCCCTGTCTCCCTCTTACAGCCACACGCTCTATCAATTGATCATCGGTCATTTCCCGATAAACCAGAAGGGCGGGCACGAGGTAACTGCGCTCGATCACTCGAGAAAGTTCGGTTAGGACGCGAAACTCATCCTGCAGAATGTGGCCAAGACGATGCGCCGAATTCGCATACACTCCTGTATGCTCAAACGGTGTACGGTCCTCCAGGACTATAGGTTTTTCTGTGCAGGCAAGGATTTGCCGGAGGTCGTCGTGGCGCCTGGCAGAAGCGGCAAGGAAATGAGCTTGACTGGCAAAGCTCCACCGATGGGGGTCATGTTGTGCACCCTGGAAAAATGGATTAAGAGCTTCAATCTGCCCTTCTAGAAGCGTTTCTGCTTTCCATTTTTCCGCGATGAAGTTAACGAGCGTTGTAGCACCTGCGCCAACTGCACCCGTTACGGCAATGTATTTGGACATCAAGCAACGACCCGTCGACGGTGCTGTATTCCGCTAGGCCGCCCGAACCACGACATTGGCATTGCAAGCCAGGCTGCCACTTGTCCAGCTAGATCCTCGCAATTGGTAAATGTGATAATCCTGCCACCGGAATCCTCGATAAGTCCTTCCGCGAACCGCGACCCACGTTCCCCGGGTCGTTTGAGGCCGAGGACCCGTCGGTCTGAGGCTACTGAAAGAGCAACCTCCGCGCCAACGCCAGTCGACGGAAGACCCACGTGGGCCACAACCGCATGAGCAGCATTTAGAGCTGCCAGGTCAGTTGCAAACACGTCTCCCGACGAAAGAGCCGCTGCTTTTGTAGGATCTGTGTGGTGGTGCGGCACGTAGGCCCGGTGACCACATTCGCGAACGATATCTGCCAAGTCATCGTAAAGTCGACGAGCAGCATCAAGGTCAGGCGAGCCCTGCAGCGGACCCGAAATGTAAATCAGCACTTTTCTCCTCTGCGCGAGTGGGTTCATCTCTTGGTGGGTGAGCGGTAGAACACAAGCACCCTCTCTGGTTGTCCCAGGTTCTTCCCACCTTCGATTTCAATCAGCTCGTTTCGGGCTCTTGGTATGTGCAGGGCCCACGCGTCCTCCATTATTCCTACCCCGGGCAAGTCGGCAAGAACATTCTGAGCTGACGCTTCACCCGCCACCGCCGCTTGGCTAACGATGTCCGGTTGTAGCCGCGACGAGGACATACCTGAGGGTAAAAACGAGGTCCCGCCGCGGTGTTGGAGCCCCGCCGTTCGCCATGCCGCCCCCTTAGGGTGCGTCATGGCGAGTTCCCAGAATATCACCGACCACTCAGGCTGAACTTCAGCTATTCTGCGAGCAACCGCGGACAGCGACACTTGGAACCTCGCCGCCATTGCACTGATCGTGCGGCGATTGGGAGGTAACAGGGGATCCACGGCGGCTCGGTATGTTGCTGCCGGCATGAGCAAATTAGCGGCGCCGATATTGCATAGGCGCTCAACCCTTGCCCATAGTTCTCGACCCCTCAGTTGTTGGACCAGCTGCGGATTTTCAGCCACGGCATCAAACAGTAAGATGTGGCCGATCTCATGCGCAATCGAAAAGCGCCGCCGCTCCGTGGACAACTCCCAAGGAACCTCAATGCGCCACCGCTTTTCTCGTACGCTGAGCCGACCATGGTCCTCCAAACTTCCGTCTGCCTTATACCGCCCGGACACCATGTCGACTTGAGCCCCGTATTTGCGGGCGATCAGAGTTGGGTCAATGGGCGGGTAAGCGGCAAATTCCGCGGTGGTGTGGTCGGCTGCACGCTCCATAGCGCTTTCCGGGCTAGACGCACTCCATCGCTCTTGGAAGGCGTCTAAAGCGGAGGACGTCAGGGCTCGCCCCTCTTCTTTCGAACTGCCTTGAGAGCGGCAGCGACGTCGTTGGGCGTGAGTTCCGTAGGTTCTTCTGCATTCCGGGCCGCGAGCGTGACGCCGTCCTGAACGAGGACTTCCCTTACCGCGAGCACCTCGTCCAAAGTCACTGGCGAGTCTGCAGACGTCAGGTCCTTGAGTACTTCCAGGAGCCATTCGGTTCCTCCAGAACCCGACTGGAAGGGTGCTTCAGCTACTAATGCTGCAACGCCCGACGTACTTAGGACCTCTAAATCCGAAAGTGGGAAGAGCGCATCGTCAGCATTAGTGGCATCTTCCGCGGCGGGGCCCAGAACTGTCTCTATGGACTTTGAGGCTCCTCGCCCAAGGTAATCTGGAAGACTATCGAGAGTCGTAAGGGCGCCTTGCCGGTCTCCACGTTTTGCTAGCCCATAGGCAAGTAAAACGTTGAACAAGCTGCCCCAATACGTCCCCAGTTCCTCGCGAGCCTTTTCAGCAATTTCGCGGGCTTCCTCAACAGTGCTCGCATGACGTAGGGAGGCCTCAAATGAGGCTAATGCGACGCCTAGCTTAAGCGCATTTCCGCGGGGCATTTCCGGCATTTCTGCCGCCTGCGGCTGCAGAATGCCGGTAATCTTATTCCGAACAGTATTCATTGCGTCGAAACAATGCATAGATGCTGCCCAGTGGACATATCGCGCCAACGGCACACCTAGTTCGGCGGCCACCATTTCACCGAGCATAGAAAACTCAAAAAAATTATACGGCAGAAGTGTCAGCGCATTATTAGACCGCATGACCGTGGTCATAGTGAGCCCGCCGTCTCGAAGGTGAAAAAAAACCCCGAAGGTGCACGGAATATCGTTTGAACTGCGAACAGCATCTTCTGGGAGCCAGACCACAGCTGCTGCACGCCTAGAACTGGGGTTTTGCTTCAGTTCATTGACCACACCCGCAATTTGGTTCATGCCAGGCGCTGGGTTAAACAAGCGCTTCCCGTAGCTGGAACCAGGAACAGTCAATCCGTCGTCAGTGTAATCTTTGACCCGCGGCTCATAGTAAGCAATGTCCTCTAACCGGTCTGAGCCAGCAAGCAACCACACGAAACGAGCCACCGCGCCGAGAGTGTTCAGTGGAGAGCTTTCGCTGATGCTAATGCGAGCAAGCGGGTTAGCCATGCCAGTCGTGTAGCCAAGCAGCTCCGACGACGCACCGCGTTTGTCAGTATCTCCACCTACTGGCAGTCCGTGGTCCCTGAGGTCGCAGGCAGTTTGGACGTGTGCGGCCGCCGCAGTCTCGGGCAGTTGATCACCAAGCATAACGTTCCCCCTTACATGTTTGTGAGCAAACTAACCGATGAAGGCAGCTACGACAAACTTGAAGACGCAGAACAGACACATTACGGGTCTGAAATGAGACCTGAAGGGCAAAGCGCTTAGAACCCTTTTCGATCCACGTTACAGCGCTTGCCCCTGCCAGCATCGAGTGAGGCACGTAAGCAGCTCCAGACAGACGCTCCATTCGCGTGTAAGGAAGCCGCAACGCTGTCCGCAGCAACTGATTCAGTCGATGAGAACCCGTTCCGTGTCATTTTTCCGTGTTTCAGAGCCAAAACGCAACCTTGGCAGATCGGTGACTCATGCAGTTCCCGACCGCCAGCATGTGAAGTTACCTTCCCTCGCGGTCGGCGCGGAGCCGCAGCGCGACCTGGCCTGGAGCGTGGAGGTCCACACCAAGGGGCAGGTGGACACCACGACGTTCAGCAGAACGCCAAGGACCAACTCGCGGAACGCCAGCTCCAGCACAACCGTGACAACGCTAAAAGGCCACCCTCGAGACAGCCACATCCGGAAGCCGGGCCTTGGACACCCAGGCCCCAGGCGTGGGGCTTCACCGCGCTCAGCGAGGAAGTAAGCCGTCCGGAACGCGCCGTTGAGGTTGGCGCGCTAAGACGCAGAGCAGTGCAGCGTGGCGCGCCGGGCATGCTTTGGGTGAACGGGCTCTTCAGCTCCTCAGACGCACAACGCCAGGATGATGAGCGCGGTGAAGGGGTAGGAGATCAGCACCGCCGGGCCTGCAGCCTTGATGCATGCATCCCTTATTGCTGGGATCCACGACCAAGCGCTCCGACAAGACATGGTGAAGGGCCTTCTTTGCGTTGCTGTCCCAGCCCCGGCTCAATCTGTGACAGTTTGCCTTGCCTGACAATTTGAGGAATAGACGCCTCGCCAGCCCGTGCTGAACCGGCTTCGCTGCCCATGCGCTCCAGGTTGGAAGCCCACAGTCGCCAACGGACTGGTAACCGCAACGCCACCCCGGCAGGTCACCGAGAGTAGATGCTGCCAAAAGGCCAGTCTTAGAGAGGATTGGTTCGGCGCTTATAGTTGGCGACTGCCAGGAAAATCTGTTTCGATAGGCCGAGCCGTGTCGGGCACACCCAGAATTGTCGTAGCCCTGTGTTTCGCTGCATCTGTGGCAAACAGAACGAAACCCACGGACCGGGAACGGTTCTACGCTAAAACCGTTCGCGTAGGCAGCGGATGCCTAATTTGGACAGGATATAAGACGGAGCGCGGGTACGGGCAGTTCTCCCTCTATGGGAAGAACATGGGCGCGCACCGGGCCGCCTGGATCCTGGAGCATGGGGAGCTCCTGACAGCGGGCCAGATTCTGCTGCACTCCTGCGATACCCCGTCCTGCGTGGAAGTCGCACACCTGCGGGTGGGCACGCACGAAGAGAACATGGCGGACGTCCGTGCCCACGGGCGCCACAATATGGCACTGGGGGAAAACCACTACCTGGCCCGATTCACTGATGCAGAGGTGGAGCGTATCCGGTCAATGGCCAAGGACGGCCTGTTGCAGCGGGATATTGCGGCAATCATGAACTGCAGTCGCAGCTACGTCGGCCTTGTGGCCAATGGCAAGGTTCGGACCAAGCCCACAGCCAGGCCGTCCCTCTATCACGATAAGGAGGGGCAGGACGCAAAGGCCAAGGCTCGGCGGACCAGACTCCTGGAGATTACCTCTGTAGTTCATCCCGATGACCAGATCGAGGGTGAGGAGTGGAGGGAAACGCCATACCCGGGCTACTGGGCCAGCTCCTTAGGAAGAGTGCGGGGCAGGAGCAAGGCCATACTTACCCCCATCCTCATGGGAGATTACTACGTCGTGGACTGCGGAATGAAGGAGGGTACCAAGACGAGGAACCGTAAGGGCGTACACGTACTGGTCTGCGAGGCGTGGCACGGCACCCGCCCTGCCGGAAAGCATGCTGCCCACATCAACGGCGATGCTTTCGACAACCGGCCCAGCAATCTGCGCTGGGCTACGCCACTAGAAAACGGAAACGACCGTGTCCGCCACGGAACAACTATGGTCGGCAGCCGCAACCCCGCAGCTAAGCTGACGGATGCAAGCGTCCGGGAAATCCGACGCCGACTGGCCGTAGGAGGAAACACCATAAGGGCCTTAGCGAAGGAGTACGGCGTGCACCCCTCGGCTATCAGCCAGCTGCGCGACAACAAGACATGGCGACATGTGACCTGAATGCCTGCAGCTTTCTAGGCTCGGAGGGCCGATACGGCCACAATTAGCTGTTACGTGGTGAAGCCCGGTTCGCAAGCGAAAGGCGCGCCGGCCAAGCCAGACGCGCCCTCCTTGTGCACCTAACGTCGGGATGAAGCGGCTGATTCATCGACGAGCAACGGCTGCTTGTCAGCGTCGGAAGATCCGATGCTCGGCACTGTATCGCGCTTCTTGTCGTTCATCCAGCACGCCACTGCGATAACCGCCACAAGCCCGAAGGTGCTTAGGAGTTGGGGACGGGAATCCTCGCCGATGAAGCCCACCGTGAAGATAGCGGCAAGGATGACCAGCCCAAGCGAAGTGAGCCACGGGAAACCGGGCATACGCAGGGGAAGGTCCGTTCCCTCCCGGTCGGCACGGAGACGCAGTGCGAGCTGGGCCAGGAGCGCGGAGGTCCACACCAGCAGGCAGGTCGAGCCCACGATGTTGAGCAGGACTGGAAGCACCATCTCGGGGAAGGCCAGCTCCAGCACCACCGTGACAACGCCGAAAGCGACGCTGGCCAGGACCGCGACCACCGGAACCCGAGCCTTGGACACCGAAGCAAGCCACCGCGGCGCTTCGCCCCGCTCAGCCAGCGAGAACGCCATCCGGGAAGCGCCGTAGAGGTTGGCATTGAGGGCAGAGAGCAGTGCCGCGACCGCAACCAAGGTGATGGCAGTTGCCGCGCCGGGCATGCCGGCGGCATCCAGCACGGCGGCGAACGGGCTCTTCAGCCCCTCAGACCCCACGGGAACAACGGCAGCGATCACGAAGATGGCACCGATGTAGAACACCAGGATGCGCCACAGCACCGTGCGCACTGCCTTCTTCACACTGCGGGCCGGCTCCGAGGTCTCGGCTGCGGCCACGGACACGATCTCGGTGCCGCCGAAAGCGAACGCCACCACAAACAGCGCCGTCGCAATCCCGCTGAACCCGTTGACCGCGAAGCCCTCCCCCATGAAGTTGGACAGGCCTGGCGACTGCACGCCCGGAATCAAGCCAAACAGCAGCGCAAAGCCCACCAGCAGGAACCCGACGATCGCCGCGACCTTGAGGAGGGCGAACCAGAACTCGAACTCGCCGAAGTTCTTCACGCTGGTCAGGTTCACCGCAGTCAGCACCACGATGAACACCAAGGCCATCAGCCACACCGGCAGCGCCGGGAAGATCGTGGCCAGCAGGCCCGCCGCGCCGAGGGCCTCAGCCGCAATGACCACCACGAGCTGGATCCACCACAGCCAGCCCACGGTGGCACCGGCCACCGGCCCGTAGGCCTTGGCGGTGTAGACGGAGAAGGCGCCGCTGTCCGGGTTGGCGGCGGCCATCTCGCCGAGCGCCCACATCACCAGGATGATGAGGGTGCCGGCCACGAGGTAGGAGATCAGCACCGCCGGGCCAGCGGCCTGGATGCCCGCGCCCGAGCCGATGAACAGGCCCGCGCCGATGGCGCTGCCCAAGCCCATCATCGTGAGCTGCCGGGGTTTGAGGGCCGCGCCGAGTGGGCGGGCAGACGTCTTTGTCTGTTGTTCCATGGGGATTCCTCTTGGTTGTAGGTGGAACTGTTGGGGATAAAACTTCAGGATGCGTTGGCTGCGAGTAGCCGGAGCACGCGGTTGTTGGAGGCGGGGTCGGCCACGGTGATCCGCACGCCGTCGCCCTGGTACGCGCGGACCATGATGCCCGCGGCATTGAAGGCGTCCACCAGCGTTGCCAGCAGCTGCTCGTGGGCGCGGATCCACAGAAAGTTGCCCTGGCTTGGCTGGAGCTTCCAGCCCTGGGCTTCCAGCTCAGCAGCCATCCGGGCGCGCTCCTGCTTCACGGCGGAAACGCGAGATTCCATCTCCTCCCCCGCGTCCAGCGACGCGATGGCCGCCTTCTGCGCCAGCGCGCTCACACCGAACGGCAGGGCTGTGCGGCGCAAGCCTTCGGCGATTGCCGCCGTCGTAATGGCGTACCCGACGCGCAGCCCGGCGAGCCCGTAGGCCTTCGAGAAGGTGCGCAGGATGCAGACGTTCGGGTACCGGCGGTAGAGCGCCAGGGAATCGGGGCCGCTGCCGGCGTCGGCGTATTCCACGTACGCTTCGTCGATCACCACCAGGACGCTAGACGGCACGGCCTGCAGGAAGGCCTGAAGGCGGTCATGGCCGATCGGCACACCGGTGGGATTGTTGGGGGTGCAGAGCAGGACCACCTTGGTGCGGTCGGTGACGGCAGCGGCCATGGCCTCGAGGTCGTGGCCCTCAGCATGGTCCAGTGGAACGCGGACCGGCCGGGCACCTGCCAGCTCCACCAGGATGGGGTAGGCCTCGAAGGAGCGCCACGCGAACACCACCTCGTCCCCGGCGTCGCACAGTCCGGTGATGATCTGCTGGAGGACGCCCACGCTGCCGGGCCCCACCGCCACCTCCGCGGCGGTGACGCCCAGGTGCCGGGCAATACGTTCGCGGAGTTCGACGGCGGCCATGTCCGGGTAGCGGTTCATCCGGCCGGCCGCCTCGGCCACCGCAGCCGTGGCCGCGGGAAGGGGCTCGTAATGGCTTTCGTTGCTGGCGAGGGCGGCGATGTCCGCGCCAAGGCTGCGCCGGCCGGGAACGTAGGACGGAAGGCCGGTCACCGCGCCGCGCAGGGCGGGGAGCGCAGTTTCGGGTACGGCCACAAGCTGATCACTGGTCATGAGGTCCGATCATGGAAGTGACCCGGACCACAATGCAAGGTAGGCTCCGGTGCTTGGGACTTCTGCTCAACTTCTAGTACCTCTGGTGAAAATATGACCATCGCAAACTCGCGCACCCTTGATTCCTTGGACGGCCGCATCATCCTCGCCCTGGACAAGGACCCCGAAGCCAGCGCCCTGGCACTTTCCCGGACCCTCGGCGTCGCGCGCAACACCGTCCACGCCCGGCTGGCACGGCTGGAACGCAGCGGCGCGCTCCGCTCCTTCAGCCGCAGGCTCGACCCCGCCGCCCTGGGCTACGAACTCATGGCCTTCCTGTCCCTCTCGATCAGCCAGACCCGCACCGGCTCAGTGGAACACGGGCTCGAGGCCATCCCCGAGGTGATCGAAGTGCACGCCACCACCGGCGACGCGGACCTCATGGCCAAGGTGGTGGCCCGGTCCACCGCCGACCTCTACCGCATCACCAACGAGATCCTGGAGATCGACGGGATCCAACGGACCAGCACGGCCATCTCCATCCTGGAACTCATGCCGCCCCGGTACGACGGGCTGATCAGCCGGCTCTCAGAGCAGGAAGCGCGCCCATCGGAGTAGCCACAAGGGACGGATGCCACGGGTGGGCAAATTGTCACTAGTCGCTTCTTCTGCTGCCAAAAGTCCCAGCTGCATCGAGCGGTATTGCAAACGTGAGACGCAGGACACACCATGCCTGCATGACTACTCTTACCGTCTCCGGCCGCGTGGCACAGGTTCTCAGCAGCTATGTCAGCGACGTCTTCGGCGTCATGGGCAACGGCAACGTCTACTTCCTGGACGCCGCGGAGCAGCAGGGCCTCCGCTTCACTCCCGTCCGGCACGAGGGCGCCGCCGTCGCCGCGGCCGACGCCTACTACCGCGCGTCCGGACGGCTCGCCGTGGGCACCACCACCTACGGCCCCGGCTACACCAACGCGCTCACCGCCCTGGCCGAGGCGGTCCAAGCGCAAATCCCGATGGTGCTGGTCACCGGCGACGCGCCCACCAGCGGCGCCCGGCCCTGGGACGTCGACCAGGCGGCCATCGCTGCCGGCCTCGGCGCGGCCACCTTCACCGTCACCCGCGATGCCGCGGGCGCCGTCACCCGGCAGGCGGTGGAGTACGCACTCACCCGGCGCACCGGCGTCGTGCTTGCCATCCCCTACGACCTCGCCGCACTCGAGGCCGAGGACGAGGACCTTCCGGAACCGACGGCACCAAAGGTGAAGGACGACGGCGGCACGGACCTTGGGCAGGTGGCCCGCCTGCTCGCCGGGGCCAGGCGACCGCTGATCCTCGCCGGCCGGGGCGCGCACCTCGCCGGCGCCGGCCCGGAGCTCCGCGACCTCGCCGACCGGCTCGGCGCACTGACTGCCGGGACCGCCCTGGCGCTCAACCTCCTCAATGGCGAGGGGCACCTGGGCGTGGCCGGCGGTTTCGGCACCGACACCGCAGCCGGGCTCATGGGCGAGGCCGACGTGGTCCTGGTGGCCGGGGCCAGCCTGAGCCCATTCACACTGCGGTTCGGGCACCTGATCGGCCCGGATGCCACGGTCGTCCAGATCGATACTGCGGTGGAGCCGACGAATCCGCGGGTGGACCTGTTCGTTCAGGCGGATGTGAAGGCTGCAGCTTCGCGGCTCCTGGCGTTGCTCGACGGCGAGGCTGCCGTGGCTGGTTGGCGCGCGGAAGCTTCCAAACGTCTGGCCGCAGGCCCGGGGCATGAGCCCGGATCCGCGGAAACCGCGGACGGCCGGCTGGACCCGCGTGCACTCGCCACCGCACTGGATGCCGTGCTGCCGGAGCGCCGCACTGTGGTCCAGGATGGTGGGCACTTTATTGGCTGGGCGCCCATGTACTGGAACATCCCGCGGCCGCAGGACCTGGTGATGGTGGGCACCGCGTTCCAGTCGATCGGGCTGGGCCTGGCGAGCGCCGTCGGGGCAGCCCGTGCTCTGGAGGACGGCCGGACTTTGGTGCTGGCTTCGGGCGACGGCGGTTTCCTGATGGGCCTGGCCGATCTGGAATCACTGATCGGTGCGGCCCGGAGCGCAATCGTGGTGATCTACAACGACGCCGCGTACGGGGCCGAGATCCACCAGTATGGCTCCCAGGGCCTGACCGAGAAGCCGATGCTGATTCCTGAGGTGGACTTCAGCGGTGTTGCGCGGGCCCTGGGTGCCGAGTCTGCCGTTATCCGTTCCCTGGCCGACCTGTCCGCGCTACAGGAATGGATCGACGCCGGCGCCAAGGGGACCTTCGTCGCGGACTGCCGGATCACGTCCACCGTCCGCGCACCTTGGCTGACGGAGTGGATGAGCGCGACCCGGGCGGCTAAGGCAGTGTTGGCGGCGGTGGCGGCGGTGGCGGCGGGATAAATTTGCGGGGCCAAGCCGCTCAGCTCAAATCGGATGTGTAACACATTCATTACGTAAAGATGCAAACATGGGCCCGTGAAGTCTTCCATAAACGTGAACTTAGAGCCCTCGTCCTCGGCTTTCCCGCCAGACTGGTCAACGATGATTCCGGACCTCATTGTGGCTCTGGTTACTGGTGTGGCAGTAGGCTTAGCGATCTTGATCGCTGAACGCATGTCAGCGATCAAGGCGGAGAAACGAAAACTAGAGCAGCTTGGTACGAGACTTGTGCATCCCCTGCTGCTGGTGCTCCAACGGCCTGAGTATTTCCCGAGGTTTGACAAGATCGGTGAGCTGCAAAAGAAGCAACGAGAAGCGATGAAGATTCTCGAGGACCCTGACCTAGATGACTGGCACGAGACAAGTCCTTCATCGCTTACGAAGGCTCTGGTGAAGTACCGTAACGCTCTGAGAGATCAGCGGCATGACCGAGAGGACTTGGCTCAAACCATTAAGGACTGGGACCGCGTTCACGGAAAGGAGCCCAACATTCTGGAATACGCAGAGGCCCGCCTTCTCGACGCGAATGAACAAGCACTCCGCGACCTATTCCCCGATAAGGCAGAACGTGTGCGACTCGAAACTGAGTTCGGGAAACTTAGAGAACACGGGCATGTGAAATCACATGCCCGGGCCTTTCGCGGCGCCCGCGCTCGCTCAGAGAGAGCGCAAGGGGACGCGCATGAAGAGCTGGTTGCACAGATCAAAGCAACTCATGCCGCTACACCGCGGGCAGGTAGGTAGTTTGTATTTCCGGTTCTTTCCTCTAGCGCGGAGACTGATTGCGTGAACGAGCGGCCCTGAAGGTTCAGGCGCCGCCTGACGAGCCAGAAGCCCGCCCAAGCAAAGGACTGGCTGATGACCGCCTAGAATCGCCGTTGCCGGAACATCGAGAACGACTCCCGCACCCGGTCCACCGTCTCCGGCGAAACCGCCACCGCCAGAACACCCGCAGCCAGCCCAAGGTCCGCCTAGACAACCTCAAGGGGTCCACCAGCACGCTCGGCCCGCCGGAGACCGGCGGCGCCTGGCGCACGCCCGCCTCGTACACGCCGTTCTCGATCGCCGGTGCCGCGTTCAGCACGAGCCACTGCTCCGTCTTGTGCTCGCCCGGCACCCAGGACGAGCACACCAGCAAGACCTGCGAGTCGGCGTCGGCCAGTGACCTGGCCAACGCCGGGAAGCGCAGGTCGTAGCAGGTCATCAACCCGAACCGCACTCCCCCCGCACTCGAACACGACCGGTTCAAGGGACTCGCCAGGCTTGATGAACTCGGACTCCCCGAATGTCAGCGGGCACGAAAGTGCCCACTGACGGCCAGTAGAACTGAGCCGTGGCCATGAGATCTGCCCACTTCCTTACTTGTCCGGCCCGTCTTAAGCGGCGGGGGCCTCTCCCCGGGATTTGATGACGGTGTCTAGTCGCATCGAAGCTCGCCCACGAAGAGGCCCCGTACGAAGTCTGACGGCGAAATCATGGAAATTCTTGCTACCTACGATCGGACCGGATCGTCGCGCGCTGCCGCGGCGGCGAACCGGTCGATCGCCACGAGGTTGGCTTGCAAGCTGGCCAGCCCCCGGCACCGTTGGCGGGCACCAGGCTGCCGACGGACAGCGCCACGAAGTACATGAGGACCAGCAGCACTTGCATATAACGAAGTTCAGACAGCCTCGGCCAGTGAGTCAGCAGCCAAGCGGACGGCCAAGACAAATGACCTAGCGTTTCAGGTGACATCCCTAGGCTATGGTCGGGCCGTCCCGCAGTTTTCCTGTTTAGTTGCGGCACCACATCGCTTAGGGTTATCGCGTGGGGACAAAGACTTCTAATGATTATGGCCGCGATCAGAACGCACTCAGCTTCTATGACGACAACCTCTGGCGCTACAAGCGTCTAATGGAGGAGGCGCTGTTCGCGCTGGAGGCTGGAATAGGGTTTAAGGTCCACAGCGTCACAAGCCGGGTGAAGGAGCGTCAAAGTGTCTCCGACAAGATCCTAAGAAAAGCTTACCGAGCTCCAGAAGACGAGCTCGAAGACATTGTGGGCCTTCGTATGGTTTGTCTTTACACTTCCGACTTGCAGAAGGCAGACAGTGTCATCCGCAATGCCTTCGACGTGGTTTCGTTCGAAGACAAGATTAATGACACCTCAGAGGATTCCTTTGGCTATATGTCGGTCCACTACATATGCCAGCTTCGTGAAGAAAACAAGGGGCCCAGATACGATTCGCTTCAGGGCCTGAAGTTTGAGGTCCAGTGCAGGACTATTCTTATGGACGCTTGGGCTAACGTATCGCACCATTTGGCGTACAAGGGCAAAAATAGCCTTCCCGAAAATAAGAAGCGTGCATTTCATGCGCTTGCAGGACTCTTCTATGTGGCCGATGAACAGTTTCAGCAATTGCTTCACACAACGACCGACACTCGTCCTTCACAGCAGGGCGGCCACCTGGACAGGGACAGCGTAAAAGAGCTTCTTGAGGAGCTTTACCCCAACCGGGAACGCGAAGAATCTGATGAGATGCACCTTCTTTCAATCTCCGACTTTGTGGAAGAAGCTATTGCCGCTGGCTACACAAGCCTAGGGACGCTCCGGGAAGATCTGACGAGGTTTTATTCTCAAGGGCTGGAGCATGAACGGGCGCATCCACCATTGGGAGAACCGGGGGAGAAATTTTTTGGCGTCGGGATTGCCCGCGCCACCCTGAACATCGCAAATCCGACATTCCGAGCAAACTGGGCAAGAGGGCGACAAGCTTGGGAAGAAGAAGAAGAAGAGTAACTTGCTCTTGAGCACATCCTGCACTATTGGTGCCGCAGGCGAGATGCCGGGCAAAGGCAAATTTAGCCCAGTGCAAACTCCGCTTTTCAGGAAACTGCTCTTGGTTCCGCTGCAATCGACCCAAGCAAATGCAACAGCACCGCGTCCTTGCAGCCTATCTCTACTTGGGTTGCTGTGTCCTCATCCTGATGTTCGCCAGCGAGGGCAGCCCCTGGCAGATGGGTCCGACGCCACGGAGATCGACTACCACCCCGATGACGGCACCTGATACCCGTGTCATCACCCAAATGCCCGTCAAGGACCTGACTCTCCGGGATGGCACGTACACCTGGACCCAGGAAATCGACACTCCTTTCGACAACTTCTACGTCCGCCTCCGCGGAACAGACGGAAAGAAGTCCCAGCCCGGCTTCCTCGGCGCAGCCATCGACCCCGCGGGGCCGGCCACGGACGAGATCGGAAACGCCGGTCCGTGGGAAGACCTCTGGTTCTACACGAACCCCGTCTTCGTGGAGATCAGCAAGTAGTCCTCGCTTCCGGCAGCTTCGAAATTGGCGAGCACCGGGGTCCGCGCGTGACCCCGGTGCCGGCTAAACAACCGGTCCCACGGGTCCTGCATTGCGGCGTAGCCTGAACCCATGGACGCCGACATCCGGCACCTCCGGCTCCGCACCGGCATCACCGTGCCGTGCCTCGTCCAGGGCAAGGACGACGACGGAGCCACTCCCCTGCTGCTGCTCCACGCCTGGGGCGAATCCCGGCGGAGCTTCGACCGCCTGATCCCGCTCTTGGCCGGCCGCCGGATCGTCGCGCCGGACCTTCGCGGCCAGGGCGACGCGGACAAGCCCCTGAACGGCTACTCCCTGGCGGAGCAGGCCGAGGACGCCGCCGCCATCCTGGACGCACTCGGCATGCCCCGCGCTGCCGTCGTTGGCTCCTCCAGCGGCGGCTACGTGGCCCAACATCTTGCCGTCAACAACCCCGAAAAGGCAGCCGCCCTGATACTGGTGGGGTCTCCCCTGACCCTGCAGGGACGGCCCGCCGTTGCCGCCGAGGTGGACTCCCTGACCGACCCGCTCGACGAGGGGTGGGTGCGGGACTCGCTCACTTGGTTTCCCCTGGTCCACGACGTCCCGGATTGGTACATCGAAGACCGCGTCCGCGACGGCCTCAGCATGCCCGCGCACTCGTGGAAAAGCATTCTCAACGGGCTTTGCGGAGCCATCCCTCCCACAGAATCCGGGACCATCCAGGCGCCCACGCTCATCCTCTGGGGCGGCCAGGACAACCTGCTGCCGCGCACGGACCAAGAGACACTGGCCGCCAGGATCCCGGGCTCGGTACTCAGGACCTACCCCGACGCAGCGCACCTGGTGTTGTGGGAATGTCCGGAACGCGTCGCGGAGGACATCACCGCCTTCCTGCGCACCCTCGGCTGACACGGCACGTAGCCGGGCCCCGCCGTCGTACGTCTGCCCTCTGCCCCCCCGGACCGGGTTACATCGGCGCTGACGGCAAGCGGCTAACTCACGACGAGATGCTGATGCCCATCGATGAGCTCCCGGACGATGTCCAGGTGGCCCGCGTGGACGGACGTCTCAGCGAGTACGCGGAACACCACCTCACGCCCAGTGGACATGGGTGGCGCGTCGAAAACGGTGGCCGGAGGCCACCAGCGGGGCGGGGCGTTCAGGTCCACCGCCGCAAGGATCGCTTCGCTTCGCGCGATTTCACGCTTGTAGATGGTGACGGCCTCAGCTCCGGTCATCGGTTCGGACGCCCACCCGTTGTGGAGTGCTGCGATGGCCCTGTCATCGCCGTCGAGTACCGCCGATATCCAGAACATCTCGTCGTCGAAGGCCAGGTGGTTGAGCAGTTGCGTCATTGTCCAGCCGGACGGGACTAAAGCCCGTCGCATCTGATCGTTGTTGAGGCCTTCGACTGTTCGAAGAACATGCGTCCGCGCACTCGCAAGCTGGGCAAGCAATGGGGCGTCGCTCACGCTGCGTGCTCATTTCCGGCAAGCCAGTGGAGCCCATTGCGGTGAACCACCTGGCCATCGGACCCGGCCCGCGGCTTTGGCGAAAGTGGATCGAGCACCGACCTGTCAACGGAAAGTCTGTCGACCCACTCATGGAGGAGCGCCGGCTCGGCGATTCCCAGCAGCGAGGGCATCACTGGGCGGAGCTATCTTTGACCCGGTCGATGGTCGCAGCCCACCCCTCCCGGGCACCGCCCAGCATGAGCTTTTGTACCTCCTCGATGTCCAGATCCTCGGAGAACCGGACCGTGAGGACGAGCTCCGTATCCCTGCCCAGGTCGTTCAGCTGCACCGTGACAACAGGGGCAGTCATGTCGTTCCCGCCTCCGAGTTCGGGCCATCCACCCACCGCACCCCAGCGGAAAACGAGCCGTTCGTCAGGAACGATCTCCAGGTAGATTCCACCGGTGGGATAGCTAAGTTCCTCGTTGACGATCATCTGCTGCTTCCACGTCCCCCCGACCCGAAGATCCACTTCAATGGGCTCGGCCGGCATGGGCATCTCGGGGTTATGGAACCAACCAAGGTGCTCAGGATCGGTCCACGCGGTGAACACCGCCTGCCGCGATGCAGCCAGAATCCGGGTCAGGGTGAAGCTTCGATCTGTTGGGGAGTGGGTCATCATCTATCCTCCAGTTCAGTGAGCTTATTGGGCCGAGCGGGATCCATGGCGAGCTGAGCGTCAAGGCGATCCAGCCGCGTGCCCAGGAAATCGCGGTAAGGGCGCAGCCATTCCTCCACCTGCTGCAGCGGCGCAGGTTGAAGCCGGCACCTCCTCCATTGCGCCGACCGGGACTTCGTGATCAGCCCCGCCTCCTCGAGCACTTTCAGGTGGCGGGACACGGAGGGCACGCTGATCGAATGCGGCGCGGCCAGTTCGGTCACCGTCGCCTCGCCCCGCTGCAGTTGCGCCAGCAGGGCACGACGGGTGGGATCCGCCAGCGCAAGGAAAATCGCACTCAGGTCATCCATTTGAGTCCTAGCCTAATTACGCAGGAGTGCAAATACAAGGCCTCCGGACGTATACGGACCGCATCAGATCGACCGTCTGGGCCACTTTCTGCCCGGCTCAGGAATACCGCTGCAGGGCCGCGCGGTTGTCGCAAGCATGAAGGCAATCACGTACAACTCATATGGAAAACCGGACGTCCTCGAATACGGCGAGCAGCCGATGCCGAAGGTGGGGCCCGGCATGGTCCTGGTCAAAGTCAAGGCAGCCGCGGTGAACCCGGTGGACTGGAAGATCATGGCCGGCGGCTTGGACGCCGTCATGGACCTGCAATTCCCCGCCGTCCCCGGCTGGGACGTCGCCGGGGTGGTGGAGTCGGTAGGCATCGATTCCCGTCAGTGCCAGCCAGGCGACGAAGTAATTTCCTACGGACGGAAGGACTACGTCCACGGCGGCAGCTTCGCCGAGTACATCGCCCTGCCGGAGCGGCTACTGGCCCGCAAGCCCGCTTCGCTCGGCTGGAACGAATCGGCCGGCCTGCCGCTGGCTGGCCTCACCGCCTTCCAGGTGCTCCGCCGGCTGGGCCTGAAGGCCGGCGAAACGGTCCTGATCCACGGCGGCTCCGGCGGCGTCGGCTCGCTCGGCATCCAGATCGCCGTCGCCCTGGGCGCCAACGTGATCGCCACCGCCTCTGAAAAGAACCACGATTTCCTCCGCTCCCTAGGCGCTGAACCGGTTGCCTACGGGGACGGCCTTGCAGACCGCGTGCGCGCGCTGCGGCCCGACGGCGTGGACGTCGTAGCCGACTTCGTGGGCGGAAACCTCGAGGCCACCCTGGCGGTGCTCGCCGACGGCGGCCGGCACGCCTCCATCGCGGACAGCGACGTGGAGCAGCACGGCGGGGACTGGATGTGGGTCAACCCGGTGGGCGCCGACCTGCAGGAACTCGCTGACCTGGTGGACAGCCGGAAGTTCCGGGTGGAGGTTGCCGAGGTCTTCCCGCTGGAGAAGGCCGCAGATGCCTTCCGCTCCAACATGGAGGGCCACACCCGCGGCAAAATTATCGTCGAGGTGGACCAGGACTCCTGATCCGGCCAGCTGACTGACGAAGGCTCCGTTCCCGAGGGGACGGAGCCTTCGCGGCGTAGAGCACCGCCGCCCGCACTCAAACCACGACGGCGGCACCCAAGCCAAGCGCCGCCGTCGTGCGTCCTTCCCTACATGACCGTGGGCTTCCGGTTGTGCGACGCCCGCGCGGCCGCGAAGCTTTCCTCGAACGGCAGCGAGTCCAGGTCCAGCAGCGGGTTGTTGTCCTGGGTCTCCACCAGTGTCCGCGCCTCCTCCTGCGAGTCCACGCTGGGCATGGACCCGGGCAGGTGCCGGCCGGCCGATTCGGGCAGGAAGTAGATGGCCACGGCGGCGATCACGGCCACGCCCATGAGGTAGTAGGCGATCGCCATGTCGTCGGCCGTCAGCTCAATGAGGGACGCAATGATGAACGGGGCCGTCCCGCCGAAGATGGCCACCGCCAGGTTGTAGGCGATGCCCATGGCGGAGTACCGGTGCTCGGTGGGGAACAGCGCCGGCAGCGCCGAGGCGAGGTTCGGCACCGAGAACGCCACCGGGAAGGCAATCAGCGCCAGGCCCAGCAGCGTCATGGGGATGCTGCCCGCCGCGATGGCCAGGAACGCGGGAACCGCGAACACCACGGTGCTGCCGGCCCCGATCCACAGCACGGGTCGCCGGCCGATCCTGTCCGAAAGCCGCCCGGTGAACGGGATGCACAGCGCCATCGCCACCAGCACGGGGATGGTCAGCAGCGTGCCCTGGACCTCGTCGTACCCCTTGTTACTGGTCAGGTAGGTGGGCATGTAGGACGTGAGCGCGTAGGCCACCGTGTTGGCGGCGGCCGCCAGGATCATGGCCAGCAGGATGGGCCGCCAGTGCGCCTTCAGGATCCCGAGCGGGCCCACCGCACGGAGCTCCTCCCCCGTTTCCGGGTGCGTGGCGGCCACCGCTTCGGCCTCCATGGTGGCCTTGAACGCGGCCGATTCCTCGATCTTCATCCGGAAATACACGGCCACAGCGCCCAGCGGGCCGGCCACCAGGAACGGCAGCCGCCAGCCCCACGCCTCCATCTGCTCCTGCCCCAGCACCAATTGCAGGATGGACACCACCAGCCCGCCCACCGCGAACCCGAGGTAGCTGCCCATGTCCAGGAAGCTGACGTAGAAGCCGCGGCGCCGGTCCGGGGCGTGCTCGCACACGAACGTGGTGGCCCCCGAGTGCTCGCCGCCGGTGGAAAAGCCCTGCACCAGCTTGAGCACCACCAGCAACACCGCCGCCCAGATGCCCAACACCGTATAGCCGGGCAGCAGCCCGACGGCGAACGTGGCGGCGGCCATCAGCATCAGCGTCATGGCCAACACCTTCTGCCGGCCGATCTTGTCCCCCAGCCAGCCGAAGAAGATCCCGCCCACAGGCCGGGCGATGAACGTGGCGCCGAAGGTTCCCAGCAGGAACAGGTTCTGCACCGCCCGGTCCGCCTCGGGCAGGAACACCGGGCCCATGGTGGTGATGAGGTAGCCGAACACGCCCACGTCGTACCACTCCATCGTGTTGCCCACGATGGTGCCGCCGAGCGCTTTCTTGAGCGTGCGCTGGTTCACCACGTTGACGTCCGAAACCTTCAACCGCCGCTGCTGCCCGTTGTGCTCTGCCATCGCCCGCTCACCGCCGCATCGCTCGCCAGCTGGGCACGCGCCGGGCGTTCGTCCGGCTCATCCGTCCCCCAGCAGCCCAACTCCCCCGATCATCCCGCCGCGGGGCGTGGTGTGGCAACCACGAAAATTCTCGTCATCCGGCCGGCGCAACACACCGCGCCCGAACCCTTGGTGCAGGGCCAGGCTGTGCGCACTTGCCGGGGACGCAAAAGGAGGCCGACGGCGATACCCAGTATCGCCGTCGGCCTCCTTTTCGCGCCGCCTGGCGCCAAGCACCAAAGGCGCTGGGACCCTAGGCCGCCGCAGGAAGCGTGACGTAGCTGCCCTCTACGGTTCCGGCGGAAACCGTGGGAGTGCCGCCCACCGTGACGTAGCTGCCACGCGTGACGGGACGCAGGCTGCCGACGGCGGTGACGTAGGTGCCCGCCACGGGGGCCACGGCGCTGCCGGCGAGAAGGGTGACGTAGCTGCCGCCGCGGGGTGCGGTGTCAGCGACGCGATCAGCGGTGGTGCGGGTGGATTCGGTGGTTGCGGGGCGTTCAGCCAGCAAAGTCATGGGTTCTCCTTGGAGGATCAGGATGGTGGGCCATTCCGGTTCCAAGTACTGCTCAAGCGGGAGGACGCGTTGCGGATTATGGCGCTTGCCCTGCCGGCCCGGGAATGTTCACCGGTGCGGTACTCGAGGGCTTCGGTGGCCTATACCCAAGTCTACGGTCTTATTTTGAGCTGCTCAAAATAAAGTGTGGAGACTCACGCCAAGCATCCAGGCACCCAGCGGCGGGCCGCCGTCGTCCATCACGACGGCGGCCGCCGGCATTGGTGGGTAACCCGCCTACTGCCCGGGCGCCCGGTAGGACGGCGTCTTCTTGGCGGCCTCGTCGAGGTCCTCCACTGTGAGCAGCGGCTTAAGGCGGACGTTGACGTTTCCTGACGAATTGATGAGCAGCGACAATGCGGCGGCACTGGCATCATCCGGCACTTCGAAAACGCCCAGTACGTCGTAGTAGCCGAACGCGTAGTAGAAGCTTTCCAGTGTTCCGCCCACGGACTTCAGGGCCTCCGTCAGCGCATCGCGCCGCGCGGTTCCGCCCTCCTGCATGAGCCCCTTGATGCCTTGGCCCATATACGTCGCTTCAAAAAGATACTTCGGCATGGTTCTTTCCTTCCTTCGTTGTGTTTCATCTGGCGCTCTTTTACGTAGCGGTGGCAGCGTGCCGGCGTCGGAAATTACCGCCCGCCCTTGGTGAAGGTTCCCAGCCCGGTCCTGTCGTAGAAGTCCAGGGTGAGCTGCGGCGACGAGCCCCGGCGCGGCTCCGCAAAGAGTGCGCCGGCCAGGCCGTTGCCGTTCTCGCCGATGCTCTCGAAGCTGAAGGTGTCGCCGTCGAAGTGGGTGAGGGCGAACGTCGTCTGCCTGTCCTCCGGCCCCATCCTCATGGCGAGCCCGCCGCCCTCTTCGAAGACCACCAAAGGGCCGTAATACGGATTGTCATACGTGCCGGTGTACCGGCGGTTGGGTCCGGCCGGGGCGGGGTTGGCCGGGACCTTCGCGTAATCGACCTCAGGTTTGTCCGCCTCGTCCTGCTGCCGGAAAATACCGGCGATGAAGGGCAGCCAGTCCACCGTGGGCGTGCCGTTTTGCGCCGTGTCCATGAAGTCCGCGTTGATGGCCTCCGCGATCCCCTGCGGGCGGCCGTTGGTCAGGCATACGATGGCCAGCTGTTCGCCCGGCAGCATGGACACGGCGGTGGCCGCGCCCAGGTTGAAGGCCCCCGAGTGGCCCAGCTGGACCCGGCCCTCATCGTCGTACGAGACATTCCAGCCCAGCCCGTAAAACCGTGACCGGGCCGCGGGCGCCGAGGCCGGCCCGGAGACCGAGTGCGGAACATGGGTGGTTTGGAGGGCCGCGGCGTCGATCACCGGTTCGCCGCCGTAGGTGCCGTTGCCCAGCTGCAGCCGGAGCCACTGGGCCAGGTCCCGCACAGAGGAACTGGCGCCGCCGGCCGGTGCTTCGGCGTCGGGGTCGCGGCGGTACTTCGCCGCCCACTGCCTGTCCCCCACCGGCACATGCAGCACCGCGCGGTCGGCGGCCTTCTCGTAATCAGCCAGGCGGTAGCTGGACGAGGCCATGCCCAGTTTGCGGAACAGTATCCCGTCAGCCAGGTCTTCCCAGGAGCTGCCCATGGCATCGGCCGCCGCCTGCCCGCCTTCGGTGTAGCCGAAATTGCTGTAGTGGTAGCTGGAGCGGAACGCATTTAGGGGCTGCTGGTGGAGGTGGGACAGGATGTAGTCCCGGCCGAAACCGAGGTCCTCCAGCAGGTCACCCGCGCCGGTTTGGAGTCCGCTGCGGTGCGAGAGCAGGTCGGCGAAGGTGGCATTGCGGGTGACATATCCGTCGTTGAGCTCGAAGTCCCTGTTGTACTTGACCACGGGGTCCGTCCAGGCGATGACCTGCTGCCCCACCACTCCGGCGATCACGGTGGAGGCCAGGGGTTTGGATACCGACGCCACTTGGAACACCGTGTCCGGCGTAACGCCCCCCGGCTTGCCCGCCTCCCGCACGCCGAAGCCCTTCGAGTACAGCACCTCGTCCTGATAGACGACGGCGACAGCCAATCCCGGAAGCCCCGTCCGGTCCAGCGCGTCCCCGGCAAATCCGTCCAGCCGGGCCAGGGCACGGTCCACCTTGGCCCGGTCCAGCAGCGGCGGGACGAAGGCGGGCGGCGCGGGCAGCAGCGCGGACGGCACCGCCGATGCCGGCTGCCGCGGCAGACGTCCGGCGGCCAGGAGCGGCATCCCGGCAACGCCAACCCCGGCTGTCCTCAGGAGCGTGCGGCGGGTGGGAAAAACAGAACCACTGGTCATGGCGAATCCTTGATCCTCAGGCGGTGAGCACTTTCAGAAGGCCCCAGCCGTCCCGCGCCTTAATAGTGGACCCGGTGCCCGGGCCCTGCAAAGGGGTCACCGGCGTCTCGGTGCCCGTTTCCTGCCTATCGCCAACCGGAACCTGGTGCAGTACGTTGGGCGTGTACCGTGCGAACCGGGTGCTGCTGGGCGCCGCTCTTCCGGTAACCCAACGCCTGAAGTCCGCCCGCAGCAACGGCGAACAAGCAAAGGCACAGCCCAGCCACAGGGAAGCCGCCCCATGAACCTCGCCACCATTACCCGCACCCGCCGCCCCCACCCCCGGGCCCGGTGGCTGGTCCCCGCCGCCCTGATCCTGCTCAGCCTGGTCCCCGTCCTGGCCGGATCACTCCGCCTGGCCGAACTCTCGGCCGGCCAGGTCACCCCGGGCAACGCCCGGTTCTTCGATTCGCCGGTCCCCGTCCTGATCCACATCCCCGCCGTCACCGTGTACCTGGTGCTCGGCGCGTTCCAGTTCGTTGCGCCGCTCCGGCGGGGCAGGCACGGCAGGGCCAGCTGGCACAAGATCGCCGGCCGCATCCTCGCCCCCACCGGCTTGCTGGCAGCGTTGTCCGGCTTGTGGATGGCCGTCTTCTATGACCTGCCGCCCCTGGACGGGCCCCTGCTGCTGGCCCTCCGGCTGGTGTTCGGCTCCGCGATGGTGGCGTTCATTGTCCTGGGGTTCATTGCAGTGCGGCGCCGGAACTACGTCCGGCACTCGGAGTGGATGTCCCGGGCGTACGCCATCGGCATCGCCCAGGGCACCATCGTTGTGGTCACCCTCCCCTGGATTGCCCTGGTGGGGCCGGTGACCGAGCTCTCGCGTGCCCTCCTGATCGGCGCGTCCTGGCTGCTCAGCCTGGCGGTGGCGGAATACTTCATCCACCGGCGGGCGCAGGCAACGGCGGGAAAGCCCCGCGCTGCCGTCCAACCGGCCTAGCCGGACTCTCGCCGGAACGAACCCGGCACACGACGCCTTCGCAGCCCCACGAGGCCCACCCGTTGCGGAAGGCTTACCCTGCCGCGTCAAAATGGGCGCATAGTTAGAGGATGACAGGCCCATATACCCGCGGTGACTCTTACAGCAGCGAGGCTTCCCGGAAACAAATCAGGTTGGCGCTGGAAAAGTACGGTGCAACGGACATCACCTTCGGACAGCGGGGAACCATGGGCGCGCTCGCTTTCAAGGGTGACGGCCGGCAGTTCCGGATCGTCATGCCCTTGCTGCAGTCCGAAGGGCCTATGGCGGTCCGCGGGGACATTGCGGACAGCCGGCTCCACGAAGCCAACGCGAAAGTCCTGGAACGGCTCAACCGTAAATCCTGGCACGCGCTGGCTTCGGCGATCGACGCAAAGCTCGGAGCGGCCTCGGCGGGCATCGCATCCCTTGAATCGGAATTCCTGGCCCATGTGGTCCTTCCCGGAAACCAGACGGTCCTTGACGAGCTCGAACCCTTGATCGACTCTGCCTACCGCTCCGGCCAGCGCCCGTCGTTCGGCTACCCGGCCCTGCCGTAAGCTCCCCATAGCCCCATTAGCCGCCGGCCCGGACGGCGTGCCGGACCCACCGCTCTGCAACCACAGGACTTCACCCATGCCTTTGACGCTCCGCAACGTCCGCCCTTGGGGCGGGGACCCCGCCGACGTGACGCTCGACGGCGGCGCGGTCACCGCCGTTGTACCCGCCGCCCAGGAGGGAGCTGCTTCGGCGGGCGGCGGCACTGAGCCGGGTGCCGGCGTCGTGGACGGGCGCGGCCGGATCCTGTTGCCGTCCTTCTCCGACGTCCATGTCCATCTGGACTCCACCCGGCTGGGACTGCCGTTCCGCCCGCACACCGGCTCCCCGGGCGTCTGGAACATGATGCTCAACGACCGGAACAACTGGCGGGACGCGGAAGCCTCCATCACCGAACGGGCCACGCACGCCCTGGGCGCGATGATTGAACGCGGCACCACGCGCGTGCGCAGCTACGCGCAGGTGGATGCCGACGCCGGGCTAGAGCGTTTCGAGGCCGTCCTCGTTGCGCGTGAAACCCACCGGGACCGGGCGGACGTTGCGGTGATCGCGTTCCCGCAGGCGGGCCTGCTGCGGGAAGCCGGCAGCGCCGAGGTGCTCGAGGAAGCCCTCCGGCTCGGCGCCGACGTGGTGGGCGGGATCGACCCCTGTGCCCTGGACCGGGACCCCGTGAAGCATCTGGATATCGTGTTCGGCTTCGCCGAAAAGTACAGCCGGCCGGTGGACATCCACCTGCACGAGCCCGGCCAGCTGGGGCTGTTCAGCATCGAACTGATCCTGGAGCGCACCCGCGCGCTGGGCATGCAGGGGCTGGTGACCATCTCGCACGCCTTCGCCCTCGCGGATCTGCCCGACGGCCAGCTGGATGGGCTCCTGGCGGAGATGGCGGAGCTGGATGTTTCCGTGGCCACCGTTGCTCCGGCAACACCGCTGCCGCTGGAAAAGCTCACCGCCGCCGGCATCCGGGTGGGCCTCGGCGAGGACGGCCAGCGCGACTACTGGTCCCCGTACGGCAACGCTGACATGCTGGACCGCACCTGGCAGCTGGCGTTCACCAACAGGTTCCGGGCGGACGAACTGATCGAGCATTGCGTGGCCGTGGCCACCGTGGGCGGCGCCAGCGTGATCGATCCCGCGGCGCAGCGGCTTTCGTCGCTGGCGGACCGGCCCGGGCTGGCGGTGGGCGACCCCGCCGAATTGGTCCTCGTGGAGGGCGACACCGTGGCGGCAGCAGTGATGGACAAGCTTCCCGGCCGCACCGTGATCCACCGCGGCGGAGTGGTGGCTGACGGGCTGCAGCTGGTCTGAGCCCGGGCCGGTCTCGCGGGAAGCGTCGGTCTCCGCCGGTCAGGGCTGCCCGGCGGGCACCAGGCGGTAGGCGTACCTGCCGTCAATGCCCTCGAGCGGGCTCATGTAGATGTCCGCTCCCTTACTGGGCAGCAGCAGGGGCATCCTGACGGCCTGCCCGTCGCAGGGGACGCGGACTGGTGCGAGCACTTCCGCCCCGGCCGCTGTGGACACAGACAGCTCGGCAAAGTTCGGTCCGACGCAGAGGAAGTCCAGGTGGTACTGGCCCGGGTCTGCCATCAACGTCGTTCCGGTGCGCGCGTTTCCGCTGCTGGCCCCGCGCAGCTCCCCGGGCACCGGCGGCTGCAACTGCTCCCCAGACCAATCCGAAAAGTCCTCGAGTGCCGACGCCCTGGGATCCTGGTTGCGCTGGACAGAGACGCCCGTCGCTGCCGGTTTGCCTTCCGGTGGAACCGCACTGATGGTGAGGGGTCCGCCGTCGTGCCTGAAGAATTTGTCCAGCGTGTCCTTGCATTCGAAGTACGCCGCTTCCGGCACGCCATCCTCCCGGGTGACGGTGAGCTTCGCCCCGTACACGCCGGCACAGGCTCCGGTGATGGTGTAGTCCCCCGGGCCCAGGGCGAGGACCAGCTTCCCGGCGGGCTCAGCGTCCGATGGCATCCCGGCGTCGGTGGGGGCAGCCTTGAGCTTCCTGGCGACTTCTTCCACGTTCTGCTCGAAGGATGCGGGTGGTGGGGTCTCAAGCCGGGTCGTCGCCGGCGAGGAGGCTGCCGCGGCCGGCTCCTCCGGGCCCGTGTATTCGCAGCCGGCGAGTACCACCGCCGCAAAGGCTGCTAGAAACATTAACCCCGTTCGCCGGGCCGGCATCCCCCCAGAAGCTGACATGTTCCGAGTCTAGGGCCTCCCCCAACGCGGACGGCGGCACCCAGGCCGGGTGCCGCCGTCGTACGCTCTGCCGGAGAGCTCCTAGCCGGCCGGAAGCGCCGCGGGCGCGGGCGATACGTCCGCGAACGAGTTGCCGGTGGAGTACTGGTCGAACCGCCAGGGGTTGGCGTTGTTCCGGACGCTCTGGAAGGTCACGCCGTCGAACACCGAATTGGTGAGGCCCTTGATGTTGGCGGGGTTGACGTTCCGGAATACCACGTCCTGGAAGGTGAAGTTGCTGAGCGTGGCAGTGCCTTCGCCGAGAGCGGGTCCGGCCTGGATGTCGATGACCGGTTTGCTGTCGGAGACGGCCATGCCGCAGCTGGGCGAGTTGTTGCCGTCCACTGACACGTTGCGGACCACCACGTCCTTGAAGGTGGCCGAATCCGCGGCGACGTACCCGCTGGGTGACTGGTTGTAGCTGAGCGTCATGATGAACGCGCTGCTGCCCATGCAGGCCATGGCGGTGTCCCGGAAGAGGAAGTTCCGCCCGCCGCCGGCCATGTCCGAGGTGCTCTTCATCCGCAGCCCGCCGGTCTCCACCTTGTACATCACGTTGTCCTCGGCCAGCACGCGCTGCACCCAGGCCGCCGTGTTGGAGCCCACCGCGATGCCGCCGTGGCCCATCCGCATGTAGTTGTTGAAGATCCAGACGTCCTCGCTCGGCCTGCCCTGTGCGCCGTACTTGCCCTGGCCGGCGGCGAAGTTGACCTGGTCGTCGCCGGTGTCGAAGAAGTTGTTGAGCACGATTCCGTTGCTGGTTCCGCCGAACTCCAGCCCGTCGCCGTTGTTGGTGTTGTAGGTGGTGTGCCGCATGCCGTTGACAGTGGTGTTCTCGCTGTCCACGATCATCACGCCGTGGAACGCGGGATTGTCCGCCGTGACGCCCTCCAGGTACAGGTTGTCGACGCCCATGAATGTCATCAGGCTGGAACGGTACTGGCCGTACAGCACGGAATCCTCGAATGTGTCCGGCCTGTTGACGATGCCGGTCAGGGCGTCCGGGTTGGCCTTGGCGTTGCGGAACTGGTTGGCCGCGAGCAGCCCGTCCTCCAGCACCTTGCCGGCGCTGCTGGCCACGTACTGTGGCAGCTCGTTGCCCGCCTCATCTGTTACTGTTCCGGTGCTGGTGCGCTTCCAGCCGTTGCCGTCCACCACGCCCTTGCCGGTGATCCGGACGTTGCTGGCCACCGCGCCGGGTTCACGCCCTTCCTTGGACCGGCCGTTGTCCCCGGGGAGGACGTTAAGGAGCGACGGCGGCCGCAGGTAGTTCCGGTATTCGGCCTCCGTGGGCAGCGGCTCCGGCACGGGATAGAGGTAGTAGCCCTTCTCCAGCGGGTAGTCCTCTGGCTGGTCCGAGCCCAGCAGCCGGGCGCCCTCCTGCAGTTCCACCGTCATGTTGGAGTGCAGGAACAGCGCGCCCGTCCGGAAGGTGCCCTGGGGTACGACGACGGTGCAGCCGGGGGTGCGGCAGGTATCGATCGCTTTTTGGATGGCAGCCGTGTCCAGGGTGGTGCCGTCGCCTTTGGCTTTGTAGGCGGGTGCGGTGACCACGTTGGTGTGCCGCTTGGGAGTGGTGGTCACCGTGATGGTGCCGCTCGCCGGGGTTTCGCTGCCGTCCGCCCGGATCCCGGTCACGCTGAAGGTGTGCTTGGTGCGCGGGGACAGGCCTGTGACTGTGAAGTTGTGGGCCACGGTTTTGGCGTGGAAGCCGTCCGTATCCCTGGCCCGGAAAGCATCCACATATTCCTGCGCCGGCGAGAACTGCCGGGCATTCTCCTCCGCCGTGCCGATCGGTGCGCCGTTCTGGTAGACCCGGTAATCCACCACGTCGCCGTACACGTCCGGCTTGTTCCAGACCAGCAGGGTGCTGGTGTCATCCGTGGCGGCGGCCGGGACGCAGAGGTTCTGGGGTGCCTGGGCGGTGCCCGCCTCGAGGCGGGTGCTGGAGCTGGAGCACGCCGGGGAATCCTGGCTTCCCGGCGGCGCTGCCGAGCTCGGGGCGGCGATGGCGGTCAGGGATGTGAGACCGATCAGGACTGTGGCGGCGGCGCCTGCAAGGCGGTGGTTAGGCTTCCGTGGGGTTCTGGCAACCTGCATGTCATCCTTTCCGGGGCACGACAATGAGCCCCGAAGTGAGTAGAGGTATTCGGTGAGACCTTCGCAAAATGGGCACTGCGCCGGTGCCTGAGAAAACGCTTTCTGAGATCGAGCATATGTTGCTGTCCGCGGCCCGGTCAAGGGTGGCAATGGCAGGGGTTACTGCGCTGCCGCGGCCGTGCCCAAACGGCTGCGCGCAATTGAGCGTAGACTGCAAATACGTCGGGACGTCGTGACTGGACATCCGATTCTCCGATCAATGAGCCCAACTCTCCTGCAGCCCCATCGCTGCTCACCAACCCGGCCCAGCATCATCCGGACACCGGCACGGCGGCGAATTGGGACAACGAGGACGGCCACGTTCAATCACCGGGCCTGTTTCCCTCCCCGCAGCGGCCCGGTTCCGGGCCCTGCCCTCCAGTCACAGCCGTTCCACGTACCCACGGGTCCGACGGTGCATTCCAGGAACGAAGGCCAAGCGCCATGACCACCACCATCCACACCTCTCCCGTGCGCGCTGATGCAGCACTCACGCTCAGCGGGGTTCTCGCATCCGCACTCCCGCACGACCTGCACACCGCACAGGGCCCAACCCGCTACACGGTCCCGGCAGTGTTCTCCCGGCGGCCCCAGCCACGGGAAATCGACCTCCTGCGCGGAAGCGGTGTGCGGCAGGAGCTCGCGGACGCGGGCTACAGCCATATTGACCTCTCCGTCTCCGACCGCCGGCTCCTGATCGGCAACACCAACCTTGCGGAGCTCAAATCGGGCCTGGCTCATTTGGTGGGAAACATCCTGGCCGGTGTGTCCGCCCAAGCCTCCAAGGAACGCCAGGACCGGACCGAGGAGTTGGATGCCCTGGGCATGGTCGAGGAACAGCGCCTCGAGTTCCTCCGCCAGGCTGCCGCCGAAATCCACTTCGACTGAATTTTCTCCCCAGGTATCCAAACCGAAAGGCACTCCATGACAGAATCGCCCCTCCGAGACCAGTGGCACCGGCTTCCCTCGACAGTGACCGACTGGCTGTTCGACAACCCAGGCTGCGTGATCATTCCACGGACTCTGTCCGCGGAGATCAGCGCGGCCCTGGATCAACCACTCACCTGGGACGTCCACGGGGAAACCAGCCTCAGCGAGGAAGACGTGGAATTCATCCGTATGAAGGCACACGAAAACAGCGACGGGAAGCCGGACACCGGTTACACGTTCTTCGACTCGGTGCAGCCCTGACGTTGTGAAAGGCAGCCGGCGCCTCGGCGTCGGCTGCCCGGGCACCTGGTGCACTTGGCCCAACAACGGAGTTGGGCGGTCAAATGGTGGCGAGGGCTTCATGGGCGCTCTCCACCAGGACATGCGTTCCTGCCTGGACGTGCACCACTTCACCATCAATCTGGCACGGCGCAGCGTCCCGCATGGTGAACGCATACGTGCTGACGCTCGGCTGCCGCCCCAGTCCCAGCGTGACCGCGCGGAGTGTCATCAGCGCCATCTTCCAGCGCCCGGCGTGTGGCAGCGTCACCACTTCGAAACGCCCGTCATCCGGCTGATCGGACTCACTGACCGTTCCGTACTTCGCCATCCGGGAGATGTTGGCCAGGATCAGGCTGTCGAACCGGGCGGTGGCCCCGTCCGCGCGGACCAGTTCAAAAGGCATGAGCTTGGACAACGTCCGCGCCACGGAGACGAGTTCCAGGACCTTCCCCTTTCCGCCCTTTTCGATCCCCACCGCCATCAGCGGCGTGAGCCCGAACCCCACGTAGGAGTGGGCGTACCGGACCTCCTCGCGGTCTCCGTCCCGGAACGTGATCCGGAGCAGGTCGATGCGGCGGACGCTCGACTCCCGGATCGCCTGCGTAAGCGACTGATCCGGCAGGCTTCGGTGATGATCGTTGGCGTTACCCGCCGGCTGCACGGCACACACCGCTTTGCTGCCGGCGACGTCCATGACGCCATTCACCACCTCGTTGTAGCCACCGTCACCGCTGACGGACACCATCAGCGGCGTGCCCCACCCTGCTTCGGTCCGGGCGAGCTCGCGGGCGTGCCCGGCATGGATGGTGGGCAGCGCACTGATGGGAAGCGACGGAAACTCCCGGTTGAGACTGCTTTGAAGGGTTTCGATCCTGGCGCCCATGCCGGGCTTCCCGGGATTGAAGATGAGGACCACGCGGTCAAAAGCAACGGCAGGCGCCGGATCCTCAGTCATAGCGTGACCAGCCCTTCCGTCGTGGTGCACATGTGGCTCCAGCCTAGTTGGCTGTTCCCGTATGAACCGGGTGGTGGTGGTTAAAGTGGTAGGGCCCTGACGTTGTGTCAGGGCCCTACTCAATGTTTGTCCGGCGGTGTCCTACTCTCCCACACCCTCCCGGGTGCAGTACCATCGGCGCTGTGGGTCTTAGCTTCCGGGTTCGGAATGGGACCGGGCGTTTCCCCCACGCTATGACCGCCGTAACCCTTCTACCCGTCACCAACCCCTTTTAGGGGGTGGTGTGGGAAATCTGGTGGTTACAACATGTGGTGTTGTATTCAGTTGTTTTGGTTCCGACAACAAAGGGTTGTTGGTTGGGAACCACATAGTGGACGCAAGCAGAGTTATGTATTTATCTGTGTGGTGTAAGTTGTTGGCCTATTAGTACCGGTCAGCTTCACGAGTCGTTAGTCCTCGCTTCCACATCCGGCCTATCAACCCAGTGGTCTGGCTGGGGGCCTCTCACACAATAAAGTGTATGGAAATCTCATCTCGAAGCGAGCTTCCCGCTTAGATGCTTTCAGCGGTTATCCCATCCGAACGTAGCTAATCAGCGGTGCACTTGGCAGTACAACTGACACACCAGAGGTTCGTCCGTCCCGGTCCTCTCGTACTAAGGACAGCCCTTCTCAAATTTCCTGCGCGCGCAGCGGATAGGGACCGAACTGTCTCACGACGTTCTAAACCCAGCTCGCGTACCGCTTTAATGGGCGAACAGCCCAACCCTTGGGACCTACTCCAGCCCCAGGATGCGACGAGCCGACATCGAGGTGCCAAACCATGCCGTCGATATGGACTCTTGGGCAAGATCAGCCTGTTATCCCCGAGGTACCTTTTATCCGTTGAGCGACGGCCATTCCACAATGTACCGCCGGATCACTAGTCCCGACTTTCGTCCCTGCTCGAGATGTCTCTCTCACAGTCAAGCTCCCTTGTGCACTTACACTCGACACCTGATTGCCAACCAGGCTGAGGGAACCTTTGGGCGCCTCCGTTACTTTTTAGGAGGCAACCGCCCCAGTTAAACTACCCATCAGGCACTGTCCCTGACCCGGATTACGGGCCGAAGTTAGATGTCCAAAGTGACCAGAGTGGTATTTCAACGATGACTCCACCCGAACTGGCGTCCGGGCTTCAACGTCTCCCACCTATCCTACACAAGCCACTCCGAACACCAATACCAAACTATAGTAAAGGTCTCGGGGTCTTTCCGTCCTGCTGCGCGTAACGAGCATCTTTACTCGTACTGCAATTTCGCCGAGTTTATGGTTGAGACAGCGGGGAAGTCGTTACTCCATTCGTGCAGGTCGGAACTTACCCGACAAGGAATTTCGCTACCTTAGGATGGTTATAGTTACCACCGCCGTTTACTGGGGCTTAAATTCTCAGCTTCGCCTTGCGGCTAACCGGTCCTCTTAACCTTCCAGCACCGGGCAGGAGTCAGTCCGTATACATCGTCTTGCGACTTCGCACGGACCTGTGTTTTTAGTAAACAGTCGCTTCCCCCTGGTCTCTGCGGCCCCGATCCCCTCCACACCGCAAGGGTGTATCAAGGTTGGGGCCCCCCTTCTCCCGAAGTTACGGGGGCATTTTGCCGAGTTCCTTAACCATAATTCTCTCGATCGCCTTAGTATTCTCTACCTGATCACCTGTGTCGGTTTGGGGTACGGGCGGCTAAAACCTCGCGTCGATGCTTTTCTCGGCAGCATAGGATCACCAAATCCCCCCAAACGGGGGTCCCATCAGATCTCAGGCATCATGAGTGGCGGATTTGCCTACCACTCACCCTACATCCTTAGACCGGGACAACCATCGCCCGGCTCGGCTACCTTCCTGCGTCACACCTGTTAATACGCTTGCCTCCCAGGATCAGGTCCTGCGCTCCACCAAAACCCTCACACCACAAGGGTGATCGGGCAGGTCTCGGGCAGTTAGTATCCCCTGTTCAACATGGGCGGTTTTTCGCCGGTACGGGAATATCAACCCGTTGTCCATCGACTACGCCTGTCGGCCTCGCCTTAGGTCCCGACTTACCCAGGGCAGATTAGCTTGACCCTGGAACCCTTGATCATTCGGCGGACGGGTTTCTCACCCGTCTTTCGCTACTCATGCCTGCATTCTCACTCGTGTAGGCTCCACCGCTGGTTTCCACCGCGACTTCACTGCCCACACGACGCTCCCCTACCCATCCAAACGCCTGAACCACAAGGGCTTAGCTAATATTTGAATGCCACAACTTCGGCGGTGTACTTGAGCCCCGCTACATTGTCGGCGCGGAATCACTTGACCAGTGAGCTATTACGCACTCTTTTAAGGGTGGCTGCTTCTAAGCCAACCTCCTGGTTGTCTTCGCAACTCCACATCCTTTCCCACTTAGCACACGCTTAGGGGCCTTAGTTGGTGGTCTGGGCTGTTTCCCTCTCGACTATGAAGCTTATCCCCCACAGTCTCACTGCTACGCTCTCACTTACCGGCATTCGGAGTTTGGCTGACGTCAGTAACCTTGTAGGGCCCATTAGCCATCCAGTAGCTCTACCTCCGGTAAGAAACACGCAACGCTGCACCTAAATGCATTTCGGGGAGAACCAGCTATCACGAAGTTTGATTGGCCTTTCACCCCTACCCACAGCTCATCCCCTCCATTTTCAACTGAAGTGGGTTCGGTCCTCCACGACGTCTTACCGTCGCTTCAACCTGGCCATGGGTAGATCACTTCGCTTCGGGTCTAGATCACGCCACTCAAACGCCCTATTCAGACTCGCTTTCGCTACGGCTGCCCCACACGGGTTAACCTCGCGACGTAACACTAACTCGCAGGCTCATTCTTCAAAAGGCACGCCGTCACAACTACTAAGGTTGCTCCGACGGATTGTAAGCACACGGTTTCAGGTACTGTTTCACTCCCCTCCCGGGGTACTTTTCACCTTTCCCTCACGGTACTGGTCCGCTATCGGTCATTAGGGAGTATTTAGGCTTATCAGGTGGTCCTGACAGATTCGCACGGGATTTCTCGGGCCCCGTACTACTTGGGATACATCAACAAGGCGGTGCAACGCATTACAGTTACGGGACTAACACCCTCTCTGGCCGGCCTTTCAAGACCGTTCACCTATACGCACACCCACACCCCGTCAGCCCGGCAGAACTGACACGTAATGTCCCACAACCCCGACCATGCAACGCCCGCCGGCTATCACACATGGAACGGTTTAGCCTGATCCGCGTTCGCTCGCCACTACTAACGGAATCACTATTGTTTTCTCTTCCTGCGGGTACTGAGATGTTTCACTTCCCCGCGTTCCCTCCACGCACCCTATGTGTTCAGATGCGGGTCACCAGGTAACTCGCGCTCCTGGCGGGGTTTCCCCATTCGGACACCCTGGGATCACAGTCCGGTTATCGACTCCCCCAGGCTTATCGCAGATTCCTACGTCCTTCTTCGGCTCCTAATGCCAAGGCATCCACCGTGTGCTCTTAAAAACTTGACCACAAAGATCAAAAACTAATTTCGAGAGAACCACGAAAACTGTCCCGCACACCCAAAGGCGCACGAACCAGATCCAGGTTCATTTATCTTGGAAATTGCTTCTTATACAAGATGCTCGCGTCCACTATGTAGTTCTCAAACAACAACCCCACACCACACACCCCACACACACAACACGTGCATGATCGGTGCAGCAGGGAAACCAGAAACAAACAAACCCACACCACCAACCCCCACAAAGGAGGATCACCAGCATGGCCCTGTTGCCTCAGGACCCAACAGTGTGCCAAACACTAAACCACCCATCCCCACACCCACCGTTCCAGAACCACCACCAAGTGGGGTTCGTACTAGACAAGGCACAGAAACAAGCAGCCGCTATTCGTTGATATTCCACCCTTGAGCACCCGCCACGAAACATTCGTCCGTGCAACGGGCATTACTCCTGACAACCCCCACCACCAACAAGCGTCGGCATGAGCGGTTATAGGTGCTCCTTAGAAAGGAGGTGATCCAGCCGCACCTTCCGGTACGGCTACCTTGTTACGACTTAGTCCCAATCGCCAGTCCCACCTTCGACGGCTCCCCCCCAAAAGGGTTAGGCCACCGGCTTCGGGTGTTACCAACTTTCGTGACTTGACGGGCGGTGTGTACAAGGCCCGGGAACGTATTCACCGCAGCGTTGCTGATCTGCGATTACTAGCGACTCCGACTTCATGGGGTCGAGTTGCAGACCCCAATCCGAACTGAGACCGGCTTTTTGGGATTAGCTCCACCTCACAGTATCGCAACCCTTTGTACCGGCCATTGTAGCATGCGTGAAGCCCAAGACATAAGGGGCATGATGATTTGACGTCGTCCCCACCTTCCTCCGAGTTGACCCCGGCAGTCTCCTATGAGTCCCCACCATCACGTGCTGGCAACATAGAACGAGGGTTGCGCTCGTTGCGGGACTTAACCCAACATCTCACGACACGAGCTGACGACAACCATGCACCACCTGTAAACCGACCACAAGTGGGGCACCTGTTTCCAGGCGTTTCCGGTTCATGTCAAGCCTTGGTAAGGTTCTTCGCGTTGCATCGAATTAATCCGCATGCTCCGCCGCTTGTGCGGGCCCCCGTCAATTCCTTTGAGTTTTAGCCTTGCGGCCGTACTCCCCAGGCGGGGCACTTAATGCGTTAGCTACGGCGCGGAAAACGTGGAATGTCCCCCACACCTAGTGCCCAACGTTTACGGCATGGACTACCAGGGTATCTAATCCTGTTCGCTCCCCATGCTTTCGCTCCTCAGCGTCAGTTAATGCCCAGAGACCTGCCTTCGCCATCGGTGTTCCTCCTGATATCTGCGCATTTCACCGCTACACCAGGAATTCCAGTCTCCCCTACATCACTCTAGTCTGCCCGTACCCACCGCAGATCCGGAGTTGAGCCCCGGACTTTCACGGCAGACGCGACAAACCGCCTACGAGCTCTTTACGCCCAATAATTCCGGATAACGCTTGCGCCCTACGTATTACCGCGGCTGCTGGCACGTAGTTAGCCGGCGCTTCTTCTGCAGGTACCGTCACTTACGCTTCTTCCCTACTGAAAGAGGTTTACAACCCGAAGGCCGTCATCCCTCACGCGGCGTCGCTGCATCAGGCTTCCGCCCATTGTGCAATATTCCCCACTGCTGCCTCCCGTAGGAGTCTGGGCCGTGTCTCAGTCCCAGTGTGGCCGGTCACCCTCTCAGGCCGGCTACCCGTCGTCGCCTTGGTAGGCCATTACCCCACCAACAAGCTGATAGGCCGCGAGTCCATCCAAAACCGCAAAAGCTTTCCACCAACCACCATGCGATGGAAGGTCATATCCGGTATTAGACCCAGTTTCCCAGGCTTATCCCAGAGTCAAGGGCAGGTTACTCACGTGTTACTCACCCGTTCGCCACTAATCCCCCCACAAGTGAGGTTCATCGTTCGACTTGCATGTGTTAAGCACGCCGCCAGCGTTCATCCTGAGCCAGGATCAAACTCTCCGTTGAAGTAAAACAAAAACAGACACACCCACCAACCCCGGAAATAACGGAATAAAATGGATGCACAAAATTTGAAACCAGCCAAAAACACCATGCCAACCACGGGGTGGCGGCACAGCACAATCAACCAATTCAATAAAAAATTGGTATCAACAAACTTGGCACACTATTGAGTTCTCAAACAACAGACACACCCGGCACCACCCAAACCCTCAAGGTTGAGGATCGCTCCGGAGCAACTTTCCAAACTTACCCGATCACCCACCACTTCGCAAATCCGCTTTCCAGCGAAACAAAGCGCACAATGACCGCCCCAACCAATTTCCAGCGCCCTAGAAGAGCAACCAGAATCTGGCGTTAATTTGGGGTTTTTGGCCGCCCGGTGATCAGTTCTTCACTGTCTCCCCCGCGGCGACTTAGAAAACAATACACGCCCACCAGCGCCACCGCAAACCAGCCCTCCAACCACAGGGAAGGCCCCCAAAACCCGCACAACCGCGCGGATTTCGGGGGCCGTCACCACCTACAAGCAGCCCCAACGGACGAAACCAGCCTGTATGCGGTGGGTCACACCGTTTACTTGGGTGCCCGGGCGCTGGAACTCAGGTCGTCGTCGGACTGCTGATCCGTCTCCTGCTGATCGTTGGAGGCAGTGGCCACCAGGCCACCCTCCACGGTGTGACGGTCGTTCTTGTCGCCATCGCCGCGGGTCTTCATCAGGCTGGCCACCGTGGCCACAGCAATGGTGGCGCCGATGAACACCAGCGAGAACCAGATGGGAATCTCGGGGACCCACAGGAGCGGCTGGCCACCGTTGATGAAGGACAGCTCGTTGACATGCAGTGCGTGGAAGACCAGCTTCACACCAATGAACGCGAGGATGACCGCCAGGCCCTGGGCCAGATACACCAGGCGTTCCAGCAGCCCGCCGATCAGGAAGAACAGCTGGCGCAGGCCCATCAGGGCGAAGGCGTTGGCGGTGAAGACGATGTACGCCTCGTTGGTCAGCCCGTAAATGGCGGGGATGGAGTCAACGGCGAAGATCAGGTCCACGAAACCGATGGCAATGATGGTCAGCATCATGGGGGTGAAGAAGCGGGTGCCGCCCTTCTTCACGGTGAGCCTGTCACCGTGGTACTCGTCAGTGACGGGCAGGACACGGCGCACCAGCTGCATGAATTTGCCGTCGGCCGGGTTGGATTCGTGGCTGCCGAACGCCTGCTTGTAGGCCAGGAACAGCAGCAGCGCGCCGAAGATGTAGAAGATCCAGGAGAAGTTCTCAATGAGGCCCGCACCAATGGCGATGAAGCCGCCTCGCAGGATCAGCGCGATGACGATGCCGATCATCAGCACCTTCTGCTGGTACTTCTTCGGGACGGCGAACCCGCTCATCACGATGAGGAACACGAACAGGTTGTCGATCGAGAGGGCCTTCTCGGTGAGGTAGCCGGCGAAGTACTCCCCGCCGAAGTTCCAGCCGGAGACCATGCCGATACCGACGCCGAACAGCAGGGCCAGCCCGATATAGAACGCGGACCAGCGCGCCGATTCACCGATGGACGGCTCGTGGGGTTTGCGCACATGCGCGAAGAATTCGTAAACGAAGAACAGGACGGTCACCGCAAGGGTGATGATCCAGATCAGTGGTGTTACCTGCATTTGGGTACTCCAAGGGGTTGGCGCTGACAGATACGCCAAGGTCTCCTCCGCCCGGTTGAACCGGAGCCGATGGCCCGGGATGCTTCGCTGCATCCGTATTGACGGGCCTATCACAGACGGGAGTACTCCCCTTGATGCGTCAATTCTAACTCATGGACGGCGGCACCCGCTCAAGTGCCGCCGTCGTACTTTCCTCTGCGGCGGAACCGCCTACGTCAGTTTGGGCACCAGCACGGGGGTGCTCTTCTTGTATTCCTCGTAGTCCGCCTGGCCGCCCCACTTCCTGTCCGCCTTCTCCTCGAGGGGCGGGACACCGCTGCCCTTGGTTAGCAGCAGGGTGACGAACACCGGAGAAACCAAGGCAGCCCACTGCCAGCCCTGGAGCACGGGCAGGGCGATGATGGCCACGCCCACCCACAGCGTGATTTCGCCGAAGTAGTTGGGGTGCCGGCTCCTTGACCAGAGGCCCGTGGAGATAAAGCGGCCCTGGTTGGCGGGGTTGTTCTTGAACCGGGTCTTCTGCACGTCGGCGATGATTTCCACGGTGATGCCCAGGATCCACACGGCCAGGCCAACCCAGAAGAATCCGTCCAGGCCCACCTTCTTGTCCGAGGTGATGGCCACCCAGGCCAAAGCCGCGGTCAGCACCACCCACAGGCCCTGCAGGGTCCAGGTGTTGAGGTAGCGGGCGAAATCGGGCTTCAGTTCGTCGAAGCGGTCGTCCTTGCCATGCTTCATGACACGCAGGAAAAGGAACCCGCCCAACCGGAGGGCCCAGAGCACCACCATCGCCGCCAGCAGCATGCCGCGGGCGTCGATTCCCGGGCTGGCCAGCACCAGGAACACTGTGATGGAGATGTAGGTCAGGGCGCCGGTGAGGTCGTAGAACTTCTCGGTCTGCTTTGCGAAGGACGGGATGAACACCAGCCACTGGATCAGCATCGCGGCCGCCACACCCAGCGCGAACACGGGGAAACCACCGATGGCGGACCCGCCCTGGCTGCCTGCCCACGCGATCAGCACTGCGGCCACCACCGCGAGCCCAACACTGATGAGCGCCTTACGGCTCTTGTCCTTCATTGCCTCAAAGTCCTTTCCCCTGGCCTGCCGCACGCTGCTGCGCGGCGCGGTCTGCCCGCCCACTTAGTCTTCGGAGCCGGAAGGGAGTTGTATGGGTGGACCCGTCCGGACACCGCAGCGGCACCGAACTGCCAGTGCAGCCTTCCCCCACCATAGGAGTCCCGCATGAGCCACCGCACCAAAAACTGGCTGACCGCCTACATCGTCGCAGCTCTCATCTTCGCGGTGCTGGACGTGGTGTGGATCCTGGGGGTGGCGAATCCGCTATACCAGTCGGCGATGGGCGGGATCCTCGCGGACAAGACCAATTTTGTGGCAGCCGTCCTGTTCTACGTCATCTTCGTGGCCGGGATGGTCCACTATGGGGTCCGGCCCAACAGCCCTGAAGCAACCATCCGGCAGCGGGTCACCGGGGCGGCGCTGTTCGGGTTTTTCACCTACGCCACCTGGGCCCTCACCGGGCTCGCCGTCCTCAAGGACTTCACGGCGCTGGTGGCCGTGACAGACATCCTCTGGGGTGCCGCGGCCTGCAGCCTTGTCACCTGGCTGACCTCGGTGACATTACGACGGCGGCTGGCGGAGCGGGCTGCCTGACGCGCCTTCGCTTCCGCTCACCTTCGTCCGGGCCCGGCGTCACACACGGCATACTTTTGGCCCTCCCGCCGGCGGCCGACACAGGAAATGCCAAGGCTCCGCCGTCGTGCGTCATCTAAAAGCGTGCTCTGCGTGACACGGGCGCATACTGGAAACCTCCCCCGTTTCCGGACCCGCGAAAGGCGACCGCATGCCCGCACGCTTCTTCCCCGCCGACCCGTCCCGGCTGCACCTGGTGCTCATGCTGATGCTGACGTTCTCCACGGGGGTGATCGATGCCGTGGGCTATCTGGGCCTGGACCGCGTCTTCACGGCGAATATGACCGGCAATGTGGTGATCCTGGGCATGGCGCTGATGGGCGGCGACAACCTGCCGGTCCTGGGTCCGATCGTGGCGCTGGCAGGATTCATGGCCGGCGCCCTGGTGTCCGGGCGGACCCTGCGCATCATCAAGTCCGGCTGGACGCACCGCACCACCGGGCTGCTGGCGGGCGTGGGCGCCGTGATGGCTGCCGTGGCCATAGCTCTGCTCAGCGGTGTGACACCGCGCAACAACGAGCCCCTGACGGTGGCGATCACCGGTGCCCTGGCCGTCGCGATGGGCGTCCAGGCCGCCACCGCCCGCCACCTCAACGTCAAGGATGTCTCCACCGTGGTGGTGACATCCACCATCACCGGGCTGGCCGCCGATTCGCGCCTGGGCGCCGGTACCCATCCGTTCTGGGGCCGCCGGCTCGCGGCGGTGGGGCTCATTATGGCCGGGGCCGCACTCGGCACCGTGCTGCTTCAGATCCACATCGGCCTCGGAGTGCTGATGACCGCCCTGATCACTCTCTTCGTGGCCGTGGTGGGTTGGAATGCGGTGACCCGGCAGGATGCGGCGGCGTCGGCTCCTGTTGCGGAGCCGGCGTCGTAAGCGGTTGATCCCGCGTCACGCACAGCACGCTTTCAGCCCGGCGGCGGCGACGAAACCCCGTAAACCCCAGGTCCCGCCGTCGTTGGTGCCCTAAAAGCAGGCTGTGCGTGACAAAGGCGCGGGCCGCCGTCGGGCGCGGAAGGCTCAGTCGAACAGGGCCGCAACCCGCGTGAGGGTTTCGTAGACGCCGTAGGCCAGCGGCACACCCACCAGGGCCCAGCCCAATGCGAGCTTCCCGGTGGCGGTGTTGACGGCTGTGGTGTCCGGCGTCGAGGGATTGTTGTTGGGGACGTTGCTCATCTCAGGCCTCCATGGCGGGTTCGTGCGGGCGGCCCCGGTCCGGGCGGGGTTCGTGGAATCGTGTGCTGACGGGTTTGACCAGCAGGTTCGCCACAAACCCGACCACCAGCAGCGCCACCATGGTGAGCAGCGCGGGCTGGTAGGACGCCGCGGTCAGCTGGCCCGGCTTGCCCTGGGCGTCGAGGAACGCGTTGACGATCAACGGGCCCGCGACGCCGGCAGCGGACCAGGCGGTCAGCAGCCGGCCGTGGATGGCGCCCACCTGGAAGGTGCCAAAGAGGTCGCGCAGGTAGGCGGGGACGGTGGCGAAACCGCCGCCGTAGAACGAGATGATGAGGAACGCCAGCGCCACGTACAGGATGGTGGTGCTGGATCCGGCCAGCGCCAGCACCGTGTACAGCACGGCCCCGACGCCCAGGTACATCATGTAGATGCGCTTGCGGCCGGTGACGTCCGAGGTGGCACTCCAGGCGAACCGGCCGGTCATGTTTCCGATGGACAGCAGCCCCACGAAGCCCGCGGCGACGGCGGCACTGACCAGGGACGCGCCGTCGGGCCCCCTGAAGAAGTCCTGGATCATGGGCGCCGCCTGCTCAAGGATTCCGATGCCGGCCGTGACGTTGCAGAACAGGGCCACCCACACCAGCCAGAACTGAGGGGTTTTCACTGCGTTCTTGGCGGAGACATTCTCGGTGGTCACCAGTTTGGCGGCCTTGACCTTGGCGGGGTCGAACCCGGCGGGCCGCCATCCGTCCGCGGGGACCTTGATGGTGAAGGCGCCGAACAGCATGTACACGAGGTAGACGACGGCGAGGGTCAGGAAGAGCTTGCCCACGGCATCGCCGCTGGCCACCCAGCCCTGCGCGCCGGAGTTGGGATCGTACGCCTTGAGCAGCGCTGTGGATACCGGGCTGGCGATGAGCGCGCCGCCGCCGAAGCCCATGATGGCCATGCCGGTGGCCAGGCCGGGCCGGTCCGGGAACCACTTGATCAGCGTGGACACCGGCGAGATGTACCCGATGCCCAGGCCAATGCCGCCCACCACGCCGTAGCCCAGGTAGACGAGCCACAGCTGGTGCGTGAAGATGCCCAGCGAGCCGATGAGGAAGCCGCCCACCCAGAACATGGACGACGTGAACATCGCCTTCCGCGGGCCGTTCCGGTCCACCCATGTACCCATGATTGCGGCGGACAGGCCCAGCATCACGATGGCTATGGAGAAGATCAGGCCGATCTCGGTGAGGCTGGCGCCGAAATGCTTGACCAGCGCCGTCTTGTACACGCTGGTGGCGTACGCCTGGCCGATGCAGAGGTGGACGGCGAGCGCCGCCGGCGGCACCAGCCAGCGGTTGAAACCCGCCGGCGCGATGGTTCTTTCACGGTCCAGGAAGCCCATGGATGATTTCCCCTGCTCAAGTAGACGTCAGTGTCCGGCAGTCCAGAGGCTCACGGCCCTACCCTCGGACCTTTTGGCACCTCAATACGCCTCCGGCCATCCTGCGCCAAATGATCAGTAAACGTATGATTCCTGCGGTGAGTGGTGGGAGATTCACGGTGAGCGGCGCTCCCCCGCCTTTGGGCTAACGGGCGCCGGGGGTGCCCGCGCCGCCTTCCCGGGTGCCGCGGGCCAGGTCGATCCAGTACCGCCTGAAGTGCCCGCCGTCGTCATCCGGCCGGACGTCCTCCAACTTGCCCCCGCACCGCTCGATGGTCCGTGCCGAGGCAGCATTGCCGTCGTCGCAGGTCAGCAGGACCCGGTCCGGCTCGCCGCGTTCAGCCAGGCGGGTGCACACTTCGCGCAGCGCCCAGGTTGCAGCACCCTCGCCGCGGCGGGCCGGGCGGACGCCGTAGCCGATGTGCCCGCCCGAGTTCAGCAGCGCCGGCGTGAGGTAGTGGCGGAAAGCGATGGACCCCACATACCGGGAGTCCTCGGTGATCCACCAGTAGGTGCACGGGACAATACCGCCCGTCCCGTCCGCCTGTTCGGCATTCGCCAGCTTGTTCACCCAGGCCTCGAACCCGGCCGGGCTGCTGACGTCATCCCCCGCGAACAGCCCGGCACCGTCCTGGTGGGCGCCGGCCCATTCGCGGTGCGACTCGAGGAAGGAACGGTAGAAGGAAACATCCGGGGAGGCGAGTTCAAACATGTCCACGACCCTATCCCGCCGCTGCTGTAGGTTGATGCTGGACTCTCACTTATCTCTCAACCAGGGCGGATATTCGGATGGACGCTGACGTCATCATCATCGGCGGCGGGCTGGCAGGGCTGGTGGCGGCCAACGAGCTGGTGCGGGCCGGCGAGCGGGTGGCCATCGTGGACCAGGAGAACGCGGCGAACCTGGGCGGCCAGGCTTTCTGGTCCCTCGGCGGCCTGTTCCTGGTGGACACCCCCATGCAGCGCCGCCTGGGCGTCCGGGACTCCTTCGACCTGGCCTGGCAGGACTGGCAGGGCTCGGCGCAGTGGGACCGGCTGGCCGGACCGCTCGCCGAGGACCGGTGGGCGCAGCAGTGGGGCCGCGCCTACGTCGAGTTTGCCGCGGGCGAGAAGCGTTCCTGGCTGCATCAGCAGGGCATCCGGTTCACGCCGCTGGTGGGCTGGGCCGAGCGCGGCGACGGCCGTGCGGGCGGGCACGGCAACTCGGTGCCCCGCTTCCACGTCCCGTGGGGCACCGGTACCGGCGTCTCCGAACCTTTCGCGGACAAGGCGCGGGCGGCGGCGTCAGCGGGGAGCGTCCGCTTCCATTTCCGGCACCGGGTGGACGGTTTAACGTACGACGGCGGTACTGTCACCGGGGTGCGCGGCTCGGTCCTGGCACCCGATTGTTCGCCGCGCGGCGTTTCCTCGAACCGGGACGTTGTGGGCGAATTCGAGCTGCGGGCCCAGGCGGTGGTGATCGCCAGCGGCGGCATTGGCGGCAACCACAGCCTGGTGCGGCGCTGGTGGCCGGAACGGCTGGGAAGGCCGCCGGAGAAAATGGTGACCGGTGTGCCGGAACACGTGGACGGGCGCATGCTGGACATCGCGGAGGGGTCCGGGGTACGGCTGGTCAACCGC
Source organism: Pseudarthrobacter equi (assembly GCF_900105535.1). Classification (NCBI taxonomy): domain Bacteria; kingdom Bacillati; phylum Actinomycetota; class Actinomycetes; order Micrococcales; family Micrococcaceae; genus Pseudarthrobacter; species Pseudarthrobacter equi. Next base: position 1,468,806 of record NZ_LT629779.1, on the reverse strand, counting down.
GACCGCATGTGGCACTACACCGAGGGCATCCAGAACTGGAACCCCATCTGGCCGGACCACGCCATCCGGATCCTACCAGGGCCGTCGTCGCTTTGGTTCGATGCCTTGGGCCGCCGCCTGCCCGCGCCCGGGCTCCCCGGGTACGACACGCTTGGCACCCTCCGTTTGTTGCGGACCACCCCGGACCTCCAGCAGCACAGCCATTCCTGGTTCATCCTCAACCAGCGGATCATCGAGAAGGAGTTCGCCCTCTCCGGGTCGGAACAGAACCCTGACCTCACCGGCCGTGACGTCAGGCTCCTGCTCCGCAGCCGTCTGGGCAAGGGTGCACCGGGTCCCATCGAGGCCTTCAAGGAGCACGGCGCCGATTTCGTGGTCGCTGACAACCTGGCGGACCTAGTCCGCGGCATGAACGGGCTCACTGCCGAGGCTTTGCTGGACTACGGGCACCTTCGGCGGCAGATCGAAGAACGCGACGCCGAAGTGCGGAACCCCTACTCCAAGGACGCGCAGGTGGCGGGCATCCGCAACAGCCGCCGCTTCCTGGGCGACCGGCTCTTCCGCACCGTCAAGCCGCACCGGATCCTCGATCCTGCCGCGGGGCCGCTCATCGCGGTGCGCCTGCACGTGGTGACCCGCAAGAGCCTCGGCGGGATCCAGACCAACCTTGCCGGCCAGGCTCTCGGGCAGGACGGCTCCCCTGTACCGGGACTCTACGCCGCCGGGGAAGCTGCCGGGTTCGGCGGCGGAGGCGCCCACGGCTACAACGCGTTGGAGGGGACGTTCCTGGGCGGCTGCCTCTTCACCGGCCTGACCGTAGGACGGGAGCTGGTCCGGTCGCTGTAGATCCTGTCTCCGGAGGTGCGGTCCGCTTTAGGGGACATTGGCACTGTGCCCCCGCGTGGCCTGCCCTAGGATCGGCATAAGGCAAACGACCCCGGCTCCACGACGACGTGGCGGCCGGCACCTGGGAATGGGGGCATTGTGGAATCCAAAGCCATCGTGGTGGGCTATGACGGTTCGGAACCGGCCGCACGGGCGGTGCGGTGGGCGGCGCAACAGGCGACACTGCGCAACGTCCAGCTGCATCTGGTGCACTGCACGCTCTGGCCCTTGCTGACGAAGAACCTTGGCCCGGTCCCCGGCATTGCGGACAGCGGTTTGCAGCGGGCTGCGGAAGTCACGCTCGAAGAGGGTGTTGGGCACGCGAGACAGGCCTCCCCCGGCGTCGACGTCCGTACCAGCCTGGTGTCCGGCAGCCCTGCCGTGCATCTTCCCAAAATCGCGGCGGACCAGGAACTCCTGGTGGTGGGAAGCCGCGGGCTGGGAGGGTTCATGGGGCTGCTGGTCGGTTCCGTGAGCCTGGAGCTGGCAGCTACGGCGTCGTGTCCCGTTGCCGTGATCCGGCAAGGTGGCGACCCTGACGGCCCCGTGCTGGTGGCCGTTGACGACTCGGGTTCGCAGGCGGCACTCGAGGATGCCTGCACTGCAGCCACTGCAGCGGGAACCCGGCTCCTCGTCACCCACGTCCGGACGGTGCCCGCAGGCTACCGGCTGGTCCGCGATCCCGTGGATCCCGGCGCCGCAGCGGAGACACTCCTCGACGCCGCCGTCGCGAGGGCCCGGGAACTTGCCCCGGGACTCACTGTGGAAAAGCACCTGCTCACCGACACGTCGGTACCCCGCGCCGTCCTGCACGCTGCCGAGGGAGCCCGCCTGACCGTCGTCGGGACCAAAGGGCACGGAGTCATCAAGGGCAGCATCGGCTCCACTGCCCATGCCATCCTCCACCATGCCAAGGGTCCGGTGCTCGTCTCCCGGCGCCAGCCCGCAGCCAAGGGAGAGCACGGGGCGTAATCCGGGCGCGGAGGCAGGTGTGCGGAGGGCGGGGCTGAGTTTGGGTGATTAGACCTACTGTTCAGCCGTCCTGTTCACCCGCATGCAGTGCCTTCGCTTCGATCGCGTCCAGGTCGCGGACCGCAAACCGGTGGTGCTCCCATTCCTCGTGCAGGATGACGTGCAGGCAGTCGAGCGTGGTGACGGTGAAGCGCGGTTCGTCCGGGGCCGGGTGGGTCGCCTGAAGCTGCTCGGCGGTGGTACCGGCGATGAAGTCCCGCACCATGGCCACCCGACCGGCCCGGACCTCGAGCACCTCGTCGTAGGAGGGCATGGTTTTCTGGAAGACGGACAGGTCCAGTCCGTCCGTCCCGTACTCGGCGTTCGGCTCGCCGGCCGGGTGGTACGGCTTGTCGATGCCCAGGACCGCCCCGCGCAGCCATTTATCCGTGGCCATCACCAGATGCCGCAGGGTCTGCGCGAAGGTCCACTCGCCGTCGACCGATATGTCCTCGGTACCGGGTGGCATCCGGGCCACCCGCTGCATGGTGGCAGCCCATGCCTCCTGCAGCCGGTCCCAGGCGTCGCGGAGGCCGGCAGGATCCGCGGCGTGCCGGAGCTCCCGGCCGGGGAAGCGCCGGTTGAGCTCGGCATCGATCAGCGGAGCCACGTTCACGCCGTTCACGTACAGGGACCCGTCATCTTCCAGCAGCCAGGGCGAATCGATGTCCGCGCCGTCAATCTCCACGCCGCGCATCACGACGCCGGACAGGCTGCTCCGGACGAACCGCGCCCCTCGGAGGCTGACATCGGAGAATTCGGCACCGCGCAGGTCATCGGATCCGGTGAAGGTAGCCATGCGCGCCATCATTCCGCGTGACGCGCCGCACATCAAGGAGGGTTCGCGGAGCTAGACTGACCGGATCAGGACGGATTGGGGGATCCACAGTGGCGTGCCGCTGTTCCGCTGGTCAGTCGCAGCCAGCGGAACCCCAGGAGCACAGTGACTTTCTTTCAGGACTTTCCCGTTCCTCCCCGGCCGGCCCAGCCGAGGGCAACGCGCTACATTCCGCCGCCGTGGGCTGGCGCACCGGCCCACGAATTGCCGGTGGCCGTGAACCTGGGCCGGTTCCTGTACTTGACGCCAACTGTGGCGCTGACACTCAAAAGCGCCGACGTCTATTCCACGGGGTGCCTGTTCAACGTTGGCTGGCTCTTCCGCCGCGGCGGGCAGGATGAAGATGCCTGGTCAGACCTGCACCACGCCTTCTTCCAATCCGGGATGGGCCACCGCCACGGCGGCACCCAGCAGAACAACCTCATGTTCGGAGTGGAATTAGCGGACGGCTCGAAGGCGAGTACCGCGCACCAGCCCATTCCGGGGTTCATGGAACCCGCCGTGGAACCGGAGCCGCCTGTCCTCGCGCTCTACGGCGGAGGAGGTAGCGGTGGTGACGACGAACTTTCCGGTTCAGGCACGCTGTGGTTGTGGCCGCTGCCTCCGGCGGGCGACCTCCGGCTGGTGGCGCAGTGGACCCAGTTCGATCTGGCGGAAACATCCGTGATGCTCGACGGCGGGGCGTTACGGGACGCAGCCGCCGGAGCCCAGCGCTTCTTTCCGGAGGAGGACACGCCCGAGCGCTAAGGCGCCGGTGCCGCCGGCACCTGCTCAGGCGCCGTCGTCGTGCGTGTCCGTGTCTTTCGCCTCGGGGGAAACGATGCTGCCATAGCCCTGCAGGAACATCCGGCGCCCCTGGCCCTCGTCCGTCCACACCCAGACGATCGCGTAGTCGGAGGTGACGGCGTCCACGGTGCCCGTGCCGGTGGTGGTCCCTTCGGCAAAATGGACCCGCTCCCCTACTGAGAGGCGGGGGTGGCGAACTTTTTTCCGACGCGGCTGCGGCGGGGCCACGGGCGCTACCATCGCAGCGTTTCGGGGCGGGCGGTGTCCTGGTCCTGGTGCATCAGCTTCCTCGGCTCGCGGGCGGGTCGGTCAGCTCATTACAACCCTGCCCGCTGCTCCCAGGTCACGCGAAGCCGCGTGGTGAAGCCAGACTAGCGCGCCGGGGAGCGTCCGGCACCGGTTCGCAGCACGGAACGGAATGTGACTGCGGAAAGCGAATCTCCGCGCGTTGCCGGTTGCACCGCCCGCACGCGCGCGATGCAACCAGCCACGGCGGCGGCTACATAGGGCTACTTGTCGCAGCCGATGCCGTCGCCGTCACGGTCGAGGTGTTTTCCGTAACCCGGCGTACCTGCGTACACAGGCGCTGCTCCTGCGGCACGCGCTGCTGTGCAGTTGGCGTAGTAGACGGCTGCGGGTGCCGCGGGCACCACGGGCGCCTGCTGCGCCTGTTGTGCGGCCTGCTGGGCAGCCTGCGCCGCAGCCTGTTGTGCGGCGGCCTGGTCCGCAGCCGCCTTGTCACGCGCAGCCTGATCAGCTGCGGCCTGCGCAGCAGCTGCCTGCGCTGCCTGGTCGGCGGCGACTTTCTCAGCAGCAGCCTTCGCGGCCGCGGCGGCTTCTGCAGCAGCCTTATCTGCGGCTGCCTTTTCCGCTGCAGCCTTTTCCTCCGCGATCTTCTCGAGGGACTTCACCCCAAGACGGACCGTGGAACCCTTTGCCGCCTTGGCGCCGCTGGCCGGGTCCTGGGTCAGCACCTGCCAGTTCTTGTCCACCAGGATCTTCTTGCCGTCGACGCTGTCCACGGCCTCAACCTTGAACCCGAGGTCGTCAAGCTGCTTCTTGGCTTTGTCCAGAGTCATACCCACCACGCCCGGGACGGCGAGGGCGGCTTCGGCCGTTGCGCTCGCGGCAGGAGTGGCAGCCGAGGCCGGCTCCACTGCCGCCTGCTTGCCGCCGCAGCCTGTCAGCAGGAGCCCTGCCAGCACGGCCATGGCCAGCGATTTCTTCAGCTGTCCCGCGTTCGGGCGGGCAGCAGCGTACAGGTTGTTCATGATTCCCCCTAGGAATGCAATGTGTTGGTGATGCGGATGAAGTCAGAAGCCGGGAAACGAAAGACGACTATTCGCAGGCGATGCCATCAGAGTCGCGGTCCAAGGCTGAGCGGTATCCGGCCTGGCCGGCGTACAGCGGCGCAGCTCCGGCAGCCCGCGCGGCAGCACAGTTCGGGTAGTAGGCAGCAGCCGGGGCAGGCACGGCAGGTGCTGGTGCAACAGGAGCCGGAGCAACGGGAGCGGGGGCCACCGGGGCCGGGACGGGTGCGGGAGCCGGTGCAGCAGGAGCGGGCGCAACGGGCGCAGGCTGCACGGCCGCAGGTGCTGGCGCAGCCGGCGCAGCTTCAGCCACAACAGGTGCCTTCTGGTCGGTAGGTGCCAGCTGCCCGGTGCAGTCCGCCAGGATCCGGGCCATTGCGTCATGCTCGGCCTGGGTCACCCACAGCGAGTAGGTAGCCTTCACGGAAATCTGCCGGGCAACGTATTCGCACCGGAAACCCTTGTTCGGCGGGAGCCAGGTGGCGGCGTCGCCGTCGCTCTTCCTGATATTCGTGGGACCGTCCGTCGCCTGCAGGTTCAGTGGATCGTTGGCGAACGCCGTGCGCTGTTCGGTGCTCAGCTGCTGGGCACCTTTCTGCCAGGCATCGCTGAGTGCCACCACGTGGTCGATCTGCACGGCAGTGCTTGTGGTGGAGCCGCGGACAAAGTTGATGTTCGAGCCCGTGTAGGGATCGGCCAGCGTCCCGGACTTCACCTTGCACGGGACGCTGTTGACGTAGGCGACGCCGGTCAGGTCCCGCTTGAGGATGTCGTTCCGGGTATCGCAGCCGTTGCGGTCCACGTCCGCCCATGCCTGCCCGAACAGCGCGCGGTCGTATCCCGTTTTCGGCGCGCGGCCCTTGATGGGGAGCATGGCCAGCAGATCGAGTGCCTTGGTGGCGTAGGCCGGCTGGGCGTTCGGCGCCGCGGCCGTAACCCCGGACGCCAAGGCGTAAGCCGTGTCCGGGTCGAGGGGCTCGCCGCTGGCCTGCTCCGTAGCCGACGGAGTGGGGACGGACGACGGCGACGCTGCCGCCGAAGGTGCGGCGCTCGCCGTTGAGGGCGCTTCCTTCGCCGTGCCCGCCGCCGCGGCCGCCTCAAGGTCCGCGGAGGTGGAACGCGGCAAGGCGAGACCACCGGCAACCATAAGGGCAAATGCCGTGCCAAGCGCGACGGCGCCGGCCTTGCGTCGTGCAGGCAGCCAGGCCCAAGAGCGCCGACCGGTGACCAGGACGTAAAGGCCTGTCAGTGCCACGGAAATGGCCAGGAAGATCAGCGCACCGCCAACGCCGCCACTTAAAGCGCCAAGCAACATAAACAATGCGGTAATGGCGCCAACGATGAATGTTGATGCACGCGGTTTCTGCGGCGGCTTCGGTGCCGGCGCAGACGGAAATGACCCCAGAAGGGTCGGATACTCGGACATTTTCCCCCATTTGTGAGGGCCTAAATAATTTGCGGCCCCGCACTTGCCCGGCCTGCTGCTAAGCCCGACAAACTCGTCGTCGCTGAGCCTATTCCCAGGGCGGAACGATATTCAGACTTCCAGCCAATGCTCGGGCAACATTGCGCCAGCCTTGACTCGATCTTGAGGAAAGTTCGTCGCACTTGAATGGGCAGCCTTAACATTTGCAAATTACCGGGCCTCGCCATCCGGAAATTCCCCCGCGAAAGCACTGCCACAAAGGTAGAGTGGCGCGCATGGAAATGCGCCTTGAAGTTGTCCAGGTTCCCGTGTCCGACGTCGACCGGGCCAAAGAGTTCTACACCGAAAAGCTGGGCTTTGTGCTGGACCACGATGTGGAGCACATCCCGGGGATGCGGGTGGTGCAGCTGACTCCCCCGGGCTCGCCCACGTCAGTAGTCATCGGCACAGGAATGACCGCGATGGCACCGGGCAGCCTGGAAGGACTGCAGCTGGTCGCGCCGGACCTCCCCGCCCTTCGCGCCGAGCTGGTGGACCGCGGGGCGGACATCAGCGAGGTCCAGGACATGGGCGGCGTGCAGTTTGCCCACTTCGCAGATCCGGACGGCAACCGCTGGGTGCTCCAGGGGGCGACTCCGCCCGCCGTCAGGGACGCGCACACAGCGTAGGGGCCAACGCCTGCGGAGGCTTGACCGAGGCCGGCAACCCCCACTAGGTTATCGAATATCGTTATTAACGACATTCGATAACCTGTGGGGGAAACATGAAGCTGGTCAAGCGCACCGGACGTCCGTCGGAGAGCAGGAAGCGCGAGGTGGTGTCCCGGACGGATGCCTTGGTGCTGATGGTCGGCTCGGCTGTGATCGCCGCCGGCTCAAGCGTCATGTCCGTCATCGGCATCGTGGACATCTTTTCCGGACCCGTGACGCTGACGCTGCCCGTTGATCCAACCCAGAAAGTGGCTGGCCTGGACCTTGGCGCCGAGGCCCGCTTTTCCGCCGTTGACGCCACCATCCCGGCCCTTCCCGGCGCCGAGGCCGGGCAGTTGGCGTGGGCAGCCGCCCTGATCCAGGTTGGCGTCCTCGCCGTGCTGGCCCTGCTGTTCCTGCTGGCGTTCCGGTTGCGGGGTGACACGCTGTTCACCCGGGGGTCGGTGTGGATCATTGGCGCCTGCGGGGCGGCCCTGGCACTGGCCGGCACGGCAGGCCAGGTGCTGGACCAGCTGGCCCGGACGCGGCTGGCGGACGCCATCGGGCTGAACTCAGACAGCGCCGCCGGCAGCGTCATCTTCGAAGGCGACATCAGCCTCCTGCCGGTCGTGGCCGGAATCGCGCTGATCCTCATCGCGGGCGTCTTCCAGTTCGGCGGCCGGCTGCAGGAAGACACCGAGGGCCTGGTCTGATGCCCGCGGAGGAAACCACTGGCATTCACTGCAGGCTTGATGAATTGCTGGAGCAGCGCGGCATGACGCTGACCGAGCTCAGCAAACGGGTGGGCGTCAGCCTGGTGAATCTCTCGGTCCTGAAGAATGACCGCGCCAAGGCCATCAGGTTTTCCACCCTCGCCGCAGTCTGCAGCGCGCTGGACTGCGAGGTGGGAGACCTGCTGGTGACAGAGCCTGCGGGCTAGGAATCCACTCGCCGGTCCCGAACCATCCGAAGCTCCGGCACGCCCTCCCACTCGGGCGGAAGGTGGCCGCGTCCGCCGTCGAACGTAAATCCCTGGCGGCGGTAAAAAGCCTGCGCCTTCATGTTGTCCTCAAGCACCCACAGGTATGCCGGAGCGTCGCCGAGGGCGGCGGCCAGCAACGCTGTTCCCAACCCTGTCCCCTGCGCCTTGGCCAGGACGAAGATGGAGTAGAGCTCCAGGGGAAACGGCGCGTCCTCATGGCGCGCAGGCCCGGCATCGGCCAGGCCGACAATCTCGCCGTTGGCGTCCTCGGCAACGATCCGCGGGTGCGGAACGTCAAGATACGGCCGACGGCGGGCCACGCGTTCCGGGACGGACCGCCGCCGTTCCGCGAAGAAACCGGGCGACAGCAGGTGCCCGTAGCTTTCCTCGTGCGCGGCGGTATGCATCAGCACCACGTTCTCGGCGTCATCCGGGGTGGCCTGGCGAAGCACATAGTCCATGGCCCCAGCCTAGCCAGTGCCGGACGCGCGCTCCTAGGCCTCGCGCACGTCCTGAACCACTTCGTTACGCCGCAGGAACCATGGCTTGAAGGGCGGATCAAAGCGGGCGAAGCGGGGTGCGCCCAGGGGCGTGAGTCCGGCAAGGCCGAGCGCGGCCTGAAGTCCGCTGTTGCGGCGCTCGAAGTTTGCCTCGGTGCCGCGGCCGGAGAACCGCAGTACCGCGGCCAGGGAGCCGGGCACAGCGCGAATCTTTACGGTGGGATCGGTGGGGACCGGAGCCGTTTCGGCCGTCAGCCCGGCCGGCAGGACGAAAGCCACCACGAACTCCGCAGATCCGCCGCCTCCGGAGAGCGGGCCTGCCTGGATGACCGGCGCGGTCATCGCGAGCTTTTGGGATTGTCCGGCTTCCTGGACAACGGGCGCCGTCATGGCCAGCTTGGCGCCGCCCGTATTGCTCCCGCTGATGTAGTTGAAGAGGCGGCGGAAGGCCACATTCCCCGCACGGTCAAATTCCGCGGACACTGCCACCTCAGCTACGACGTAGTCCGGGTAGCGGCGCAGCTCGAAGTGCGGATAGCGGCGGACTGATTCATAAGGCTGCTGCTCGGTCATGGTGGAGCAGAGCCTACGCCGGTCCGGCAGCTCCGGCCAGAGCAGCCCGCGGATCGGGCCAACCACATCTACCCAGGCGACGGGGCATCCTTACCCCTCTGCGAGCGCCCCTTGAGGTAGGCGCCCACCATCAGCAGGACGAAGATGACACCCAGGCCCGCGAAGATGCAGGTCAGGACAGTGCCCACGCCACGGACCCAGACGCCGTCGCTCTCGTAGCCCGGAACGATGGCCCTGCCCGGATCGTGCTCCGCGTAGATGACGGTAGTGGCGTCACCCACTACGGGGTACTGGTCGTGGTCCACGGCGGCCCACGTCGCGTGGCTGGCACCGTCGCCGGAGGTGAATTCCACTTTCATCCTGCGCTCCGAGGCCTTGGTGACGTCATCAAAACGCACAATGGTGCCTGCTGCCTGGACGCCGCTCCGCGCCAGATCCTCGTCAGCGCCGATCATGAAGCTGCCCAGGCCCATCATGACCGGTCCCAGCAGGAGAACCAGCACAGTCACCGCCAGGTTCAGCTTTCCCTTCCAGGTCAGCCCGGAGTTGCGGTTCTTATCAGTTCTGCGCCCAGTCACGCCGTCCATTGTGCCAAGGACCGCGCCGCGGGCCGGACGTTAGCGGAACCACACCAAAAAAGGTTGCCGCCAGCAACAAGAAGGAGGATAATAGTTAGCAGAACTAATTAGCAGTGCTAAGCAAATGATGAGCCGATTGTTCCAGGAGGCGCACCCGCCCATATGGCCCGCACCGAGACCAAGACCAAAGAAACTCCGCAGATCACCCCGGACACCCTCGCCATCGACCTCCGCACGGCCGTGATGCGCACCTCGCGCCGGCTCCGCGTCGAGGCCACCGGCGAGGTCATCACCCCCGGCCAGTACACCGTCCTCGCCGTCCTGAACGGTGACGGCGCCCGGACCCTCCGCGAACTCGCCGACCGCGAGCATGTGCAGGCCCCGTCCATGACCCGCATCGTCAACGCCCTCGCCGACCAGGGCTTCGTCACCAGGAACCAGCATCCCGACGACGGCCGGCAGGTCCGGATCGACATCACCGAGGCCGGCAGGGCCGTCCTCGCGGAGGCAAGGGAACAGCGCACCGCCTGGCTGGCACAGCGCGTGGCAGGCCTGAGCGCGGAAGACCGTGACATCCTCAGCCGCGCCGCACGCATCATGCAGGAAATGAGCGGCAAGTGAGCCAGATGTTCCGCGCCCTCGAAAACCGCAACTACCGGATCTGGGCCGGCGGTGCCCTGGTCTCCAACGTGGGCACCTGGATGCAGCGCATCGCCCAGGACTGGCTGGTGCTCACAGTCCTGACCAACCACGACGGCGCTGCCGTCGGCATCACCACCGGCCTGCAGTTCCTGCCAATGCTGCTGCTTGGCCCCTACGGCGGAGTCCTGGCAGACCGCTACCGCAAACGCGTCATCCTGCTGTGGACCCAGCTGGCCATGGGCATCACCGGCCTGGCCATCGGTTTGCTGGTAGTCACCGGCACGGCCCAGCTGTGGCATGCCTACCTCGCCGCCTTGTGCCTGGGCATTGCCAGCGCCATCGATGCCCCGGCGCGGCAGTCCTTTGTCTCGGAACTGGTGGGCCAGGACAACATCTCCAATGCAGTGGCCCTGAACTCGGCATCCTTCAACACCGCCCGCCTCACGGGTCCGGCCGTCGCCGGCGTCCTGATCGCCTGGGTGGGCACCGGGCCGGTGTTCCTGCTCAACGCCGCCAGCTACGCGGCGGTGATCTGGTCCCTGTTCTTCATCCGCACCTCTGAGCTTGTGCCCACCGTGCGGGCAGAGCGCGGCAAACACCAGGTTACTGAGGGCATGCGGTACGTGAAGCGGCGGCCGGACCTCGTCCTGATCATGGTCCTGGTGGGGATCCTCGGGGCTTTCGGCATGAATTTCCCCATCACGAACGCCCTCATGGCCACCACCGAATTCCACGCGGGGCCGGGCGAGTTCGGCCTGTTGGGCTCCATCATGGCCGTCGGCACCCTGGCCGGCGCACTGCTGGCCGCCCGGCGCGCGCGGCCGCGGCTGCGGTTCCTGCTGGGCGGCGCCCTGGGCCTGGGGATCTTCACGCTGGTAGCCAGCGTGGCGCCGTCGTTCTGGCTCTACACTGCCGTGCTGATTCCCGTGGGCCTGGCGTCGATCACGTTCCTGAACAGCTGCAACACCAGCATCCAGCTCTCCGTGGAGCCGCAGTTCCGCGGCCGGGTGCTGGCCCTCTACCTGGCCATCCTGCAGGGCGGCACGGCCGTGGGCTCGCCGCTGATCGGCTGGGTGGGCAGCGAATTCGGCGCCCGCTGGTCCGTGGCGGTGGGCGGCCTGGTGGTCCTGCTGACCGGGCTGGCCGCCGTGATCGTGGTCAGCCGCCGGAGCAAGCTCAGCCTCCGCCGGGCTGTCCGGATTGCGTTCAGCGGCAAGCGCGAAGCCGCAGTCTAACCACCAAGTCTCCAGGGCCGGTCCTGCGGACCCAAGCACCGCGTCATCCCTTGCGGACGATGTCCACCGAGACTTCCACCGCCGGCACCGTCCCCCGGTTTTCCAGCCAGTGGACGGTGTTCCGGTCCTCGGGCCACCCGACGCCGGGGCCATACTCCTTGGACGTCCCGTCACGGTGGTCCGTGATGGTCCCCGCCAGGATGAAGACACTGCCGGGCCGGCCAACATGGTCATGGACCGGGCCGAATACCCCTCCCGGTGCGATCGTCACCTTGCGCGTCCGCAGCTGGTAGCCCTCCATGCCCTCGATCTCGCCGGAAAGGTCCACCGTGGCCAGCAGTTCCACGGTCACACCCTTCGATTCCACTGCCGCCTGTTCCTCAGCCATCGGCTTTCCCTTCCGAACGTACCGGGCCCGCATGGGGCGTGGCATACTGCAGCCATGCCTGCAGTCTCCTCCCTGACGCCCGACGACGTCATCAACCAGCCCGCCCGTGCACAGTTCGAGGCGTTCCTGGATCAGCACCGCGCCATGTTGGAAGCCTCCCTGGATGGACTGACAGAGGAGCAGGCCCGCCGGTCCCTGGTGCCGTCCAGGACCACGCTGCTGGGGCTGGTCAAGCACGCGGCCTTCGTCGAAAAGGTCTGGTTCGACGAAGCCGTCACGGGGCGGTCCCGTGCCGAGATCGGCATTCCGGCCACCCCGGACGAATCCTTCATCCTCGGCGGGGAGGACACCATCGCCAGCATCCGGAATGCCTACCGCCAGGCGTGCGAGGCATCCCGGCAGGCGGCAGCCGGGCTGGATCTTGACGACGTGGTCCGGGGCAACCGCCGCGGTCCGTTGCCGCTGCGCTGGGTGTACCTGCACATGATCCGGGAGATCGCGCAGCACTGCGGCCACGCGGACATCCTGCGGGAACAGATCCTCAACGGCTGACCCGCACGGAGGAGACTGGCCGAAAAGTGCGCACGACGGCGGCGCCGGCCTTCCGCCCGCCCGGCACCCAAGGTGGGGGTGCCGTGGGAGGCGCCGGCCGGAGTCGTCCGTTGCTGTGTGGTGAACAGGGTGGCTACATCGGCATCGACGAGATGTTGAGGATGTTGCCCTCGCTGTCGAGGAACCAGGCCCCCTGGCCCATGCCTTCCATGGTGGCGATGCCGTTCTCGGTCTTGAGCCCGGGCATGTCGTAGTCCTCGAAGACCACGCCGCGGCCACGCAGTTCCTCCACTTCCTTCCCTACGTCCGCCACTCCCCAGCCCATCTGGGTGTTCTTCGCCGTGCCGGCATTGTCCGTCTGGTAGAGCAGGAATCCGGTGCCGTTGCCGCACTGGTAGATGAGGTTATCCCCTTCGATGGTCTGGCTGGGCTCGAGTCCCAGCTTGTCGCGGTAGAACTCCCGTGCCCGGTCGATGTCCTTGGCGGGCAGTACTGCCATGACCTGCGAATCCTTGAGCATGACAAATCTCCTTGGTGCAATCTTGCGATGGCGGTGCTCTCCCCCTGTGACGGTCCGAGAGGTCCCTGCCGGAGATCTGGCGGGCCGCGTGACCGCCCGCTGCGCCGACACCGGGGCTGCCACCTGGGACTCTCCTGCGCCCGGCCATCACAGGTGGCATTGGCGGAGAGGGTCCCCGAAGCCTATGAGGCCATTATGGAACTGCTTTGGCCGGAGCGAAATAGGGGAATATTCGGTGGGTCGGATGCCACGGAACGCCCGACGGCGGCACGCGGCCAGGCGGGCCACGGAGGGGCACGACGGCGGGCGTCCGCGTTACTTCCGGGCCGCGGCAATGGAGCGCCGCACCGCCGTTCCGGCCACGGCGACCAGCGGTACCAGGCAGGCGAGCAGGGCGAGGGTGTTGGGCTGGAAGACCGTCCGGCCGTTGACGGTGGTGTAGACGCCCACCGGCATCACCATGCCCCCGCCCCCACCTCCGGATGCGCCGTCGCCGGGCTCGCTGCCGCCGCCGAACCCGAAGGAAACCAGCGCCACCGGCACGATCTCCTGGCCTCCCACGTTCACGGGCGTGCCGTAAGCCTTGGTGACTCCCACATTCTTGAACGTGTCCACGAGGGACGCAAAAGTATCAGCCATGGGGCCAGCGTAAACGCCCGGACAATCCCACGGTAAGAGCCTTCGGCAACGCAGCGAATTCCCACTGAACCCCCCAATTTCATTGACACTGCCGCATTTGTCATGACAAAGTTCAACTGCGCTGGATTAGAGCGCTCTAACAAAGACGTTTACCGACCCAAAGGACCCGCATGAAAATCTCCATGAACTCGACCGCGGCGTTCCACGGCACCACCCTGCGGGACATCGCCGTGGCTAAAGCAGCGGGGTTCGATGCTGTTGAGCTCCAGACCCCCAAACTGTTCCGTTTCCTGGACGCCGGCTTCACTGCCCACGATCTTCTGCCGGCACTGGACGGCTTCGCGGTCTCCGGCGTGGGCGCCATCCAGGAAGCGGCTGACGAGGAGTTCACCCGGGACGCCATCCGGCTGGCCGAGGTAGCCCAGGTGGTCGGCTCACCCTACGTGCAGATGTGTACCGGCCCGGTGGACGTCCGCGTGGTCAAGGAGTTCCGTGCCGGCACGCTCCTTCCCACAGACCTGCGGTTCCGGGGCGCCCTCGGTCTGGACGCCACGGACGCGCTGGCCGAAACGGCGAAGCGGGTGGCCTTGGCAGCGGACATCGCAGCTGACCACGGCGTGGGCCTGTACCTCGAACCCCTTGCCTGGTCCCCCGTGAACCGGGTCAGCCAGGCACTGCAGATCTTTGACTCCATCCAGCGGCCCAATGTGAAGATGTGCGTGGACTTTTGGCACTTCTGGGCCTCCGGCGACACCCCGGAGGATATCGCCGCCCTGCCCGGCGACATGATTGCGGCTGTCCATGTCTGCGACGGCCTGCACGTGCCGGCCGGCGAAGTCCCGGATCAGTCGATCTCACGCAACATCTGGACAGGAGCGGGTGAGATCCCGCTGCAGGAATGGGTGGACGCCTGCAAGGCCACCGGCTTTGACGGCTACTACTGCCCGGAGATCTTCTGCGACAAGGTGGCGGAACTGGACGACGTGCTGGTGGCCTCCACCCTGCGCAACACCGTCCAGATGCTGCTCACCTGACACTGGATGAGTCCGGAAGGTGCCGCCCCGCCAACCCGGCCCACTGCCGTCGTCAGCACCACCGGCCCCCACCCGCATGACCGGCGCCGCCCAGCACCAGTTGAGCGGGTTCAGGGCCGGATCTCAGCCATCCGGCGTCGGACGATCTCTTCAACTACCTCGTCCGGAAGTGGCTGCTCGGCGGTGAAGCGGATGGTGCCCTTGGACAACGAGTAACCGTCCAGGCTGCCGGCCACAGCCTCCACCACCGCAGGCGAGAACGGGAAGATGGACAGGTGCCTGGCGGCGGCCGCAACCCCCATCAGCGGCTTGCCGTCGAGCTTGAGCGCGGGCATCCCGTAGCTCACGCCGTCGGTGGCTTCCGGCGCCACTGATCGGGCCATCGCCACGATGTGCTGCAGGCAGCTCCGGCCCGGCTCGGGCAGTTCCGCGAGCGCGTCGTCAACGGTGCCCACGGGTGGCCTCAGCTTTTCTTCTTTGCCGCCACGGCCGACGCGAGCGAGGTGAGGCCGCGTTCAAAGTCCGAGCCCACCATCTTGTCCATGTTGATGAACAGGGCGAAGATCTTGGCGGCGCCTTTGTTTTCGCCGGTCATCTTC
This sequence comes from Pseudarthrobacter equi, assembly GCF_900105535.1. Taxonomy (NCBI): domain Bacteria; kingdom Bacillati; phylum Actinomycetota; class Actinomycetes; order Micrococcales; family Micrococcaceae; genus Pseudarthrobacter; species Pseudarthrobacter equi. Next base: position 1,453,619 of record NZ_LT629779.1, on the reverse strand, counting down.
CACGTGACCTCGGTGCCGCCGGGGACGGGCGTGAACGTGAAGGTGGTGGGGTTCAGGGCCTTGAACGGCTTGGTGAACTGGAGGCGGATGCCGATGGTGCTGGACGGCAACGACTCGACAATCTCCATGGTGCCACTGCCGGCCTTCCGGTTGCCGCTCCATTCATACCCCGCTCCGGGACCCGACGCCGGGCCGTAATAGCGGCGGCTCATGCCGGGGTCCACCTTCTCCCACGGGGACCACGCTCCCCACTCGCGGAAGCTGTTGACCAGGGGAAAGATATCTTCCGGGACGGCAGGGATGACCGCGCTGCGGCGGACCTCATAGGTAGACATGGACTCAGCATAGGAGTCCGGACGCACCCCTGAACAGGCCGCCACGACGCCACTGCGGGCAGCCGCAGCGGCGTCAGCGCCGCCTAACCGCCCGACGGACCGCCCAGCACCACGTTCACCGGGTCCTTGCCTTCGAGGAGAAGGCCGATCTGCTTGCGCACCAGCTTGACCATCCGAGGGAACATGGCCGAGCTTGCACCGCCCACGTGCGGGGTGATGAGCACGCCGGGGGTGGTCCACAGCGGATGCTCTGCCGGCAGCGGTTCCGGGTCCGTGACATCCAGCGCGGCACGGAGCCTGCCTGAGGCGGTCTCGGCCAGGAGTGCCTCGGTGTCCGCCACCTGTCCGCGGGCCACGTTCACCAGCAGGGCGCCATCCTGCATCGCGGCCAGGAACTTCGCGTCCACCAGCTGGCGGGTGTCCTCACTCAGCGGAACGCTCACCACCACGATCTCGTGGAGCGGCAGCTGGTCATAGAGGGCATCGATGCCGTGGACGGTTCCTGCTGCGTCCTGGCGGGAACGGCTGGCCAGGCGTGTCACCTCGGTTTCGAACGGCAGCAGCCGTGCTTCGATGGCTTTACCCACTCCGCCGTAGCCCACCAGCAGTACCCGCCGGTCGGCCAGGCTGGGACGCTGGCCCCGGTCCCAGTAGCCAGTGGCCTGGTGCCGTGCGAACTCCGGGATCCCCCGCTGCGCGGCGATCATCATGCCCAGGGCGAGCTCCGCCGTCGAGGTCTCGTGGACTCCCGCAGCGTTGGCGAAGGCGACGCCGGCTGGCAGCACGTCCGCGACGCCGTCGTACCCGATGGACTGGCTCTGCACCAGGCCCACGTCCGCGCCCTCCAGCGCGGCCAGGGCGCCGGCGCTGCCCATGTAGGGCGGGACCAGCAGGTCCAGCCGACCTTCGGGAGCAGGGCCGGTGAGGTCCCAGAGGACAAACTCGACGCCGTCGGCCGGCTCGAGCGCCTCCACCAGTTCCCGGCTGGGCAGGCTCACCCGCAAGCGGGCGCTCATGCGGCGCCCTCCAGCCATGCGCGCGGAGCCCGGCGTTCCGTTCCACAAATGCTCATTGTTGCTCCCTTGATCACGGTCCGCGGCCCACCTGCGGCCTCTGTCTGCACTGCTATCAAACGTACTGTCTGGCCGCCCGCGACGGGCTGGGGTGACCACCCTTCGGACGCCCCGCCCCAGGCGTCATCATGTCGATTTCAGGACCCCGGATCCTGTAAATTTAAGGGAGGAATTGTCCGGCCAGCGAGCCGCTTTCCAACCCCACCCCCTTGAATGGATCCGCTCCCCCATGTCCTCCGCGACTTCCGTGCCCAGCCCTGCCCGATTTCCCTATGCCGCCCTCCTGGTCCTGGCGACCATTGCCTTCACTGCCATCACCACTGAGCTCCTCCCCTCGGGCCTGCTGCCGCAGATCAGCGCCGGCCTGAACGTCACCGAACCCGTTGCCGGATACCTCGCCGCAGCCTATGCCTCCGTCATCGTGGTGACAGTGGTGCCGGTCGCGAGGCTGCTGGCACGGATCCCCCGGCACACCCTGCTGGTGGGGCTGGTCCTGACGTTCGCGGCCAGCAACGCCTGGGTGGGGCTCTCCCCGGATTTCACCACCGCGATGATTGCCCGGATGGTGGGCGGACTGGCGCATGGCCTGCTGTGGACCACCATGGCGCCGTTCGTGACCCGGGTGGTTCCGGCGAACCAGGTGGGCAAGGCGCTGGCCATCGTCTTCAGCGGAAACAGCCTGGGCCTGGCCATCGGCGCGCCGGTGGGTACGGCACTGGGCGGGCTGTTGGGCTGGCGGGCAGCGTTCCTCGTTCTTGCAGGATTCGGCCTGCTGCTTACCGTCCTGGCGTTCTTCATGCTGCCGCGGGTACAGCGGATTTCCGATACCGCCCGGCCGTCCATCCGCCGCGCCATCGCCGAGCCCGGCGTGAAGGCGGTAGCCACGGCCTGGCCGCTGCTGGTCCTGGCGCACTTCGCACTGTTTACGTACATCGCCCCGTTCATCCGCGAAGCCGCACTTCCGGAGTACGCCACCAGCCTGGCACTCACCGTGCTCGGCGCGTCCGGCCTGCTGGGTATTTGGATCGCGGGGCTCACCGTGGATTCGCGGCCGCGGCGTTCGCTGATGATCACGACGGCGGCGATCGCCGTCTCGATGGCACTGCTGCCTCTGGCGGTGGGCAACCTTCCGTTGGCCCTGGTCCTGATGACCGTCTGGGGAGCCGGCCTGGGGGCCATCGGCATCTACAACCAGGCCGCCATCCTCCGCGCCGGCGGCGAGTACAGCGAAGCGGCCAATGGCCTCACTGTGCTGACCATCCAGCTGGGCATCACCGTTGGCGCCCTGTACGGTTCCGGCGCGCTGGTGGCTGGCGGCCCCATGCTGGTGCCCGTGGCTGCCGCGCTGCCTGTGCTGGCCGCACTGGTGATCACCATCGCGGGCAAGAAGCACGCCTATCCGCCGGGACCCCGGGAACGCACCTGGCTGGAGCCGCGCCCGGTCCGCCAGATCCACCCGTCCCCGGCCGGCGACTCCCGGAACACTACCGTGGAGCCAGCGCCCGACAAGGTGGAGGATCCTGCCTAACCCCTCAGCCGCGGTACTTGGCCACCGTGAACAGGAACGCCGAGTCCTCCTCCGCCTCCAGGCTATGCAGGCCCGGCGGGACGATCAACAGGTCCCCCGCCTTGCCCTGCCAGGAATCCGCACCGGCCACCAGCCGGACACAGCCGCGGATCACAAACACTGTGGCGTCGCCGGGGTTCTGGTGTTCGCTGAGCCGCGTTCCGGCCTTTAGGGCCATGACGGACTGGCGGAGGACCTTTTCGTGGCCGCCGTAGACCGTATCCGCGGCGCGGCCGTTGGAGGATGCAATTGCCGCTTCGAGCTGTTGGCGGGCCAGGGCTTCGACCGATATCTTCTGCATGCGCCAAGGCTACCCAGTGGCTGTCAACCTGGCGACAAGTTCCCCGCGGCTGTTTACACCCACTTTGTCGAAGATGGACTTCAGGTGGTCGTGGACCGTGTGCGGTGAGATGAACAGATGCCTGGCAATGTCGGCGCCGGCGCTGCCCGCCATGAGTTCCAGGCAGACTTCCTGTTCCCGCGGGGTGAGCCCGTACGCGGACAGGAGCAGGGCCAGCAGCTGGCGGGTGGTGGCCGGTTCCACGGTGACCACCATCTGTTGGGGATCGTCGCCCGTGATGAGCCGGCTGGCCTGCAGGATCACCCAACCGGAATCGACGTCGCGCATCCTGGTCCTGGCCGTCCCGCCCGGTGCGGCCCTCGCCTGCGCCACCAGCGCATACAGCACCATGCTGAACTGGCCCGGGGCGGCTTCCTCCAATGCCTGAAGCCAGGCTGCCGCGGCCGGGGTGGCGGCGCGCAGCTCACCGCGTTCGCCGGCCAGGACGATCACCGGCCCGTCAGGCTGGTGCCACAGACGGTGCTGCGAGCGGGCAGCAATGCGGGTGGCGGCCGCCAGCGCAGCCGTCACCGCCGCAAGGAACTCCACCTCCCTGTCGCTGAAATCCCCGGCACCTTCCCGGAACAGGCTGCCCACACCCCAGCACGACTGGTCCACGCGGAACGCCCCGCGCAGTTCATGGACCAGCCCCAGCGGACGGAGCAGCTCGTTGATTCGGATGCTGGCTGCCACCTCGCTGCGCGGCGCATCCGAGATCCGTGCCACGGGGTGCGGCCGGAGCATGAGCTGCGCGAAGGTGTTCGGTTCGGTCCCCTGGTATTCGGACTGCGCGAACCTGGCTGCGTACTCATCGGTGACTGGCCACGGCCGCCAGTTGGTGACCGCGTTCATCACCATCGTTTCGGGGTCGACGCCGGCCCAGCAGGCTTGGTCGAACGGCACCGCTTTGCGCACCAGCACCAGGGCGGCGGTGTAGAGGGCGGCCAGGTCCAGTCCGTCCGTGGCCAGGGTGGCGATGTCCCGCCTGGCACGCTCTGCGCGCTCCTCCCACATACGTCCAGTATCGGGCCCGCCGGTGCAGCAGGGTATCCCCTGTTCCGGGGATGGCCTGCGGCTTCCGGGCGGGCCTACCCTTCCGGCATGAACATCATGTCCCAGGTTTTCGCGGTGCTGGCGGTGGTCATCTATGTGGGAGTCTTTCCGGTGGAGAGCTTCCTGCTACGGCGGAGCAGATGGGCGCAGAAGTTCCTGAGCACACCGCCGGAGAACGTGGCCGCCGTGATGATGTGGGCCATCCCCACCGGGTACAGGAACCTGGTAATCGCCCTGGGCGTGGCAGCCGGGCTGGTGGCCGTGAACATCGGCGAACCCGTGGTGGGCTACACCCTGGTGGTGTACTGCTGCCTCAACATGGCACTCACTGCACCCGCGATGCTGCTTGCCGACCTGCAGGGCCACTACCCGCAGCGCTGGGACAGCGTCCCCGGCACCCTGGCCGCCACGGTCCCGGCGGTGCTGGCGCTGCTCTTCCTGCCGCTGGGCCCCTGACGCGTGCTGAGGCTGCGCCCGGTTCGACGTGGGTCTCATAAATCCCTTGATAGGTGACTATATGGTCACCTATCATTGTGTGTATGGACGACGTGTTCAAAGCACTCTCCGACCCCACCCGCAGGGACCTGCTCGATGAGCTGTTCCGCGAGGACGGCCAGAGCCTCAGTGCGCTTGAGGCGAGGTTCAGCATGACCCGGTTCGGGATCGCCAAGCACCTCCGCATCCTCGAGGACGCAGGCCTGGTGGCCACCCGTCGTCGTGGGCGGGAAAAGCTGCACTTCCTGAACCCCGTTCCCATCCGCCTGGTCCACGACCGCTGGGTCAGCAAATACGCAGAACCATGGGCCGCTGCCCTCAGCGACCTCAAATCCAGATTGGAAAGTCCCATGGAAAAAATCTTCGAGATCTACATCAAGACCACCCCGGAGAAGCTCTGGGAAGCCATTACCGACAGCGACATCCGCAGCAAATACCAGTTCGGCAACACCCTGAAGTCCGACTGGACGCCGGGCAGCCGCTTCGAAATGGGCAACCCCAGTGCCGGCCAGATCCTGGGCGAAGGCGAAAACCTGGAGGTGGATCCGCCCCGCCGGCTGGTGCAGACCATGCGCGCGCTGTGGGGCGACGACGTCAAGGCCGAGGGAACCTCCAAGGTCACCTGGGAGATCGAGCCGGTGGGCGATTCCTGCCACCTCACCGTCACGCACAGCGACCTCCGCGAAGGCGCCAACGACCAGCTCTACGGCGGCTGGCCGATGATCCTCTCCGGCCTGAAGACCTGGCTGGAGACCGGCGAGAAGCTCACCACGCCCGGCTCACTCATGTACACCTGACCAACCGCATGACGCACGACGGCGGCGCGCGGCGTGGGTGCCCGTTCGGTGGCCCGTCCGGAGCGGCTTTTCCGCTGTGAGATGACAGGTGCGCCCCGACGTATCCGCCGCGGTGCCTGCGTGCAACGATGGTGCCACCACCGACGAAAGGGCACACCGTGGCGGACGCTGAGGGCACCGGATTCCAGGACCGCGGCCTCCCGCTGACGGCCCTGGCTGTGGCAGCCGGCCGGGCAGTTGAGTCGTCCCGGCCTGACCCGCTGGTGCGGGATCCGTTTGCGGCGGACCTGGTGCTGGCGGCCGGATCCCGCGTGGACATGCCAACGCAGTGGCCCGCCAGCCCCGCCGATGCCCCTCCCTTCCAGCAGCCGCTGCTGCTGGCCTCCATCTACATCGGCATGCGCACCCGGTTCATCGACGACTTCCTCCGGGATGGCGCCACGGCGCAGACAGTTATCCTGGGAGCCGGACTCGACACCAGGGCGTTCCGCCTTGATTGGCCGGCGGGTTCCCGGATCTTCGAAATCGACAGCTCCAACGTCCTGGACTTCAAGGACAGCGTCCTGACCGGGCTCGCCGCCACACCGGGCGCGGACCGCACCATCCTCGACGCCGACCTTTCTCAGCCATGGCGCCGCCACCTCGTGTCCGCCGGATTCGACCCCGGACGGTCCACCACCTGGGTCCTGGAAGGCCTCCTGCCGTACCTCGACGCCGCAGGGCAACAGGCTGTCCTGGGCGAGGTGGCAGCGCTTTCGGCCCCGGGTTCGCGGGCCGTTATCGAGCGCGCCGTGCCGCTGCCGAAAACCGACGACCTCGATGCCCAGCTGCAGGAGTTCAGCCTTAGGACAGGCCTGCCCATGAGCGAGCTGCTGGCCCGCGCGGATCCCCCGGACCCGGTGTCCGTCCTGGAAGCCGCCGGCTGGCGCTGCGCCCGGCACTCGGTGCAGGACCTGTGCACGGCGTACGGCAGGGTCATCTCGCTGGCCGAAAGCACCTCGGCCCGGCCCGCATCAGGCAACGCGCGCGACGCCGGTGCGGAGCCGTCGTCGTCCGCGCGGCCCGGCGACCAGTCGCGGGGCGGGTTCGTCACGGCCTGGCTGTAGCGGCACCTCCCCTCGTCCCCAACATCCGATCATGGAAGGCGGCCCGGCTGTGAGCCTCGCCCATCCCGAAAGCCCGTCAGCGCAGTGGTGGCAGTCCGCCGTCATCTACCAGGTGTACCCGCGCTCCTTCGCGGACGGGAACGGCGACGGCGTCGGCGACCTCCCCGGGCTGCTCCACCGGCTGCCGTACATTGCCGCGCTGGGCGTGGACGGGATCTGGCTGACCCCGTTCCAGCCGTCCCCGCAGGTGGACCAGGGCTACGACGTCAGCGACTACTGCGGCGTGGACCCGCTGTTCGGGACGATGGCGGACTTCGACGCACTGCTGGAACAAGCCCACACCCTGGGCCTGAAGGTGCTGCTCGATGTGGTCCCCAACCACTGCTCCTCCGAGCACCCCCTCTTCCAGCAGGCCCTCGCCGCAGGGCCGGGAAGCCCGGAGCGGGAAATGTTCCACTTCGTCGAGGGCCGCAGCTCATCCCCGGATTCGCCCAGCGACCTGCCGCCCAACAACTGGCAGAGCGTCTTTGGCGGCCGGGCCTGGTCCCGGGCCAACCCGGGCTCCGAAACAGACACCGAGTGGTACCTGCACCTGTTTTCGGCCGGCCAGCCGGACTGGAACTGGCGGAACCCGGCGGTGGGCGACTACTTCGAAAACGTCCTGCGCTTCTGGTTCGACAAGGGCGTGGACGGCCTCCGGATCGACGTCGCGCACGGCCTCTTCAAAGCCGATGGCCTCCCGGACGCCCCCTCCGCGCATGCCGTGGTGGACGGACTGCGCGCCAACCCGCTGGTCTCGGACCAGGAGGATGTGCACGAGGTGTACCGGCGGTGGCGGCGGCTGGCGGAGAAGTACCAGCCGCACCGCCTGCTGGTGGGCGAGGTCAACCTCGAGCCTGCCCGCGCGGCCCGGTACACGCGCAGCGACGAGATGCACCAGGCGTTTGCCTTCGCATTCGTGAAGCTGGGCTGGGACCCGGCGGCGTGGGCAGCCGCGGGCAACGAACTGGAGCAAGCCCGGAAGCTGCACGGCGCGGCCCCCACCTGGGCCCTTGAAAACCACGACATTGTCCGTTCCGCCACCCGCTTCGGCGGCGGTGAGGTAGGCGGACGCCGGGCACGCGCCGCGCTGGTGGCGCTGCTCGGCCTGCCCGGATCGGCCTACCTTTACCAGGGCCAGGAACTCGGGCTCCCCGAGGTGGATGTCCCCGTTGAAGCCCGGGTGGACCCGATGTGGGCTCGCGGCGGGATCACCCGCGACGGCACCCGGGTTCCCCTCCCCTGGACCACGGACCCGGCACGCGCCCACGGCTTCTCGCTGCCGTCCACGGATCCGTCTGGTCCCGCCGACCCCTGGCTTCCCGTTCCGGAAGACTGGGGGCGCCACGCCATCGAGCTGCAGCAGCGGGACCCGGACTCCATGCTCGCGCTGGCCACCCGGGCGATCGCCGTGCGCCGCCAACTCTGGGAGGACGGCACCTTCACAGCGGACGACGGCGGCACGTGGCACGTTCGGGACGGGAACCTCCTGCTCTGCGAACGCGGCCCCGGCTTCCTTGTGGCCGTCGCCATGGGGAGCAGCCCGGTGAAGCTGCCCGCCGGCGTCGTACTCTTCAGCGCCTTCCCGCTGGCGGAGGATGGCTGGCTGCAGCCGGACAACGCTGTGTGGCTACGCCGCAGCTAGGTGTACCGCCTATGAAACGGCGAAGCTCAAACGTCGACCGAACCCCTACCGGTCGAGGCTCTGCTCCAGGAACGCCAGGGTGCGTTTCCAGGAGTCGGTGGCGGCATCGGCGTCGTACCGGATGGGTGTGCTGTCGTTGAAGAACGCGTGGCCCGTCCCCGGGTACACCACCGATTCGAAGTCCACCCCGGCCCCGGACATCCTGGCCTTCACCAGCGGGAGCTTGTCCACCAGCGCCTTATCTTCCTCGCCGTAGAAGGCCAGGACGGGGCAATTGATCCGGCCGAGTTCCTCCTCGCTGAAGTCGCACGTTCCGTAGAAGGGCACGGCGGCACGCAGGCGAGGCTCCTTGGTGGCGAGGGTGAAGCTGTAGGTACCGCCGAAGCAGAACCCTGCCACCGCCACCCGGCCGGCCAGTGCCGGCACGCCCTCGAGGTGGTCGAAGCAGGCCCGGAGGGCGGCCACCGCCTTGTCCGCGAACTGGGGCGAGTGCAGCGGGGAGGTGATCTCGCGGAGCCTCGGCTGGACCTTGCTGCGTTGTTCCGGATCCGGATCAGCGAGGCCGCGGAGGACTTCCGCTGCCACGTCCGGCGTCATGCCGATGTCCGTCAGCAGGTCAGGGGCCAGCACCAGGTAGCCCTCCGCGGCGAACCTGTCCGCCACGTCCTTGATGTGGTCCACCATGCCCCAGATTTCGGAGATCAGCAGCAGGCCACCTTTCGGCTTTTCCTGGAAACGGCCGGCGGGCGGCTCGCTGACGTAGGCCTGGACGGAGGTTTCGGCGTTCCCGATGGTCATCATGTGTCCCATCAGGACAGGCTATGCGCTCCGCTGCCGCCAGAACAGGCTCACGCCGAAGGTGGCGGCGCACAGCACCAGCATGGCCACCACCATCCGGGCCCAGCTGTCCTGGTGCACCCCGCCGGAGGCGAAGACGCCGATCATCACCGTGGCGGTAATCGCGCCCACGTACCGGCAGGTCTGGTAGATACCGGCGGCCACACCGCGGTCCTGCGGCCGGGTGGAAACGAACATGCCCTGGTTGGTGGCGATGCTGACGGCGCCGTAGGGGATGCCCATCAGCGCGGTCATCACCACCACCAGGGGGATGGCCAGGGTTCCGGTGAGCAGCCACATCAGGGCAGCCGCCACGGTCAGGAGCAGGACGCCCGCCAGCAGCACCCGCCGGACACCGAACCGTCCCATGGCTTTCACAGCCCACGGGGTGGCCACCACTGACATGGCCGCGAGCGGGAGCATCAGCAGGCCCACCACGCCGGGATCGTACCCGCCGGATTCCTGCAGCAGCTGGGGCAGGCCAAAGAAGACGAAGTAGTAGACACTGCTTAACACGGCGAAGGCCAGGTAGACCAGCAGCAGCGGCCTGTTGCCGCCCAGCAGCCTAAGGTCCAGGAACGGCCGGGCAAAGCGCAGTTCCCGCCATGCGAACAGGGCAGCAATGCCGGTTCCGGCCGCCAGCATCCACCAGCGGTAGCCGGGCGCCACGTTCAGCGCAGCCATCATCACCAGCAGCAGCGCACCGACGAACGCCAGGATGCCGGGGATGTCCGAGTCGCGGAGAAGTTCGGCCAGGCTGCCGCGTTCCCGTGCCTCGTCTCTCGGGGCTGCCTGTTTCACGATCAGCAATGCCGCCAGGGCGAGGGGCACGTTGATCAGGAACAGCGCCTCCCAGCCCACCAGGCTCACCAGCAGGCCGCCGATGACGGGACCCACGGCGGCGGCGGACGTGTTCGCCATCTGCAACCGGCCCAGCGGCCGGGCTGACTCCACTTTCGCCCGGTGCGCGATGGCCCCCACCATCACCACGGCGCTGGGATAGGCGGTGGCGGTACCCAGCGCCATCACGGCCCGGGCCACGCACAGCAGCGCAAAGTTGGGTGCCAGCGGCGCCACCGCACAAGTGACGGCCACGAGTGCCATGCCCAACATGAACATCCGGCGCGGCCCGAACCGGTCCGCCAGCCTGCCCATGACCGGCTGCCCCGCGGCGGAGGCGAGGTAGAAGGACGTGACCACCCAGGTGACAGCGGCGACGTCCAGTCCGAAGTCGCCCCGCAGCACCACCAGTGCTACAGCGATCATCGAGGAGTTCAGCGGGTTCAATGCCGTGCCCAGGCTGAGGCCGGCCACGGCCAGGGCAGTCCGGGGGTTGTTGCTCACGGTAACAGTCTGCTGCACCGGGAGGCGCCCGCGCGATTCGCAGCACCCCCCCATACGCAAAACCGTCCCCGAGGCGCATGTTCGCCGGTGCACCGCAGATACAGTGTGCGTCAACGAACCAGCGCGTCGAGGACGGCGTCCTGCGTCGAAAACCGGTGCGAGGACCGTCAGCCCCGGGTCCGGGCGGACAGGGCGTTGTCCAGGAATTCCAGGTGGGCCGGAGCAACAGCAACGGCGTTGCCGACGTACTCCGGGTGCTTGCCGATGAACTTCTTGATGAACGGGCACACCGGAACGATGCCGATCCCGGCTTCGGCCGTCTCATCCAGCGCCACGGTGGCGAGCCTGCCGGCAAGGCCCTGGCCGCCGTATTCCTCGTTGATCACCGTGTGGTAGAAAATCCGCTGCGGCGAGGCCCCGCCGTCGTACTCCTTGTATACGGCTTTGCCGATGACGTGGCCGGCCACGAGGATTTCGAAGCGTTCGCGCTCGGGATTGTGGCGGACGGTGATGTCGCTCAAGGGAATCTCCTTCATTGCAGTTCAAGACCTGTGAAGCGTAACCCGCAACAGGGTGGCCTTATTTCCGCATGCGGCGGGCGGCCGGCCGCAGGGGCCGCCCGCCCGCCATCGGGAAACTCCTTCCTAGCTGAGGTAGCCGTTCGGGTTGAGGACGTACTTGGTGGCAGCGCCGGCGTCGAATTCGGCGTAGCCCTTGGGTGCCTCATCCAGCGGGATGGCCTTGGCGTTGACGTTCTTGGCGATGCTCACCCTGTCGTGCAGGATGGCCATCATCAGCTGCCGGTTGTACTTCATGACCGGACACTGCCCGGTGGTGAAGCTCAGCGATTTGGCCCAGCCGGTGCCGAGGCTCAGGCTCAGTGCGCCCTTCTTGGCGGCCTCGTCGATGCCGCCCGGGTCACCGGTGACGTAGAGCCCCGGGATGCCCAGGGCGCCGCCGGCAGCGGTGATTTCCATCAGCGAGTTCAACACGGTGGCCGGCGCTTCCGAGGCGTTGCTGCCGTGCCCGCGCGCTTCGAAGCCCACGGCGTCCACGCCGCAGTCCACCTCCGGGACACCCAGGATCTGTTCGATCTGCTCGGCCGGGCCGCCCTTGCTCAGGTCCACCGTCTCGCAGCCGAAGCTCTTGGCCTGGGCCAGGCGGTCGGCGTTCATGTCGCCCACAATCACGACGGCGGCGCCCAGCAGGTGCGCACTGGTTGCCGCTGCGAGGCCGACAGGCCCGGCACCCGCCACGTACACCGTGGAGCCGACGCCCACCCCGGCGGTCACGGCACCGTGGAACCCCGTGGGGAAGATGTCCGACAGCATGGTCAGGTCCAGCATCTTTTCCAGGGCCTGGTCCCGGTCCGGGAACTTGAGCAGGTTCCAGTCCGCGTAGGGCACCAGGACGTAGTTGGCCTGGCCGCCCACCCAGCCGCCCATGTCCACGTAGCCGTAGGCACTGCCGGGGCGGTCAGGGTTCACATTCAGGCAAATTCCGGTCTTCCGCTCCTTGCAGTTCCGGCACCGCCCGCAGGCGATGTTGAACGGCACCGAACAGATATCGCCCACCTTGATGAACTCGACGTCGCGGCCCACCTCCACCACTTCACCGGTGATTTCGTGGCCCAGCACCAGGTCCGGCGGTGCTGTGGTGCGGCCGCGCACCATGTGCTGGTCCGAGCCGCAGATATTGGTGGCCACGGTCTTGAGGATCACCCCGTGGTTGACCGTGCGTCCCACGTTGGCCGGGTTGACGCCCGGGCCGTCCTTGAGTTCGAAGGTGGGATAGTCAACATCGATTACCTCGACCTTGCCGGGTTCCTTGTAGGCAACGGCTTTGTTCCCTGTCATCTGTTCTCCTGTTGTCAGGCCTGCCGGGTACGGCGGCCGTGATGGTTGGATAGGTGATGCACCCCGCAGGCGGGACCCGGCCCGACCGAAAATCGTGCTCTTCCGGATGGTGCTGGCCGTGCCGGAACGTTCGTGCCGGGACGTTCTTTCTTGCCGGAAGTGCCAGTCGCTGCGGGTTCCTGGGTGGGGGTCCGCCCAGTCTAGGCAGGCCCGCAGCACTGGTCTAGGGGTGCGGACCCCATGTTTAGGACGGCACACTTCAGGGGACTTGCCAGTGGGGCGTACGCTGCACCCAAAGGCTTTTGCGCCCCCGTCGTGGTGGGTGCGGAGCACGTTCTACCGCTGAGGAGAACCGAATGAAGACCCGTACCATCGGATCATTGAGCGTCTCTGCCCTGGGCCTTGGCTGCATGGGCATGAGCGAGTTTTACGGCGAAAGTGACGAGCAGGAGTCGCTGGCCACCATCCACGAATTCCTGGACGCAGGCGGCACCCTGCTGGACACGGCGGACATGTACGGCCCCTTCACCAACGAACGCCTGGTGGGCCGGGCCGTCGCCGGCCGGCGCGACGCCGTGGTGATCGCCACCAAGTTCGGCAACGAACGCCGCGAGGACGGTTCCTGGGTTGGCATCAACGGCCACCCGGACTACGTGCGGCGTGCCTGCGACGCCAGCCTGGAGCGGCTGGGCGTGGACCACATCGACCTCTACTACCAGCACCGGGTGGACAAGACAGTCCCCATCGAGGAGACCGTGGGTGCCATGGCAGAGTTGGTGCAGGCCGGGAAGGTACGCCACCTGGGCCTCTCCGAAGCGTCCGCGGACACCATCCGCAAGGCCCACGCCGTGCACCCGATCACGGCCCTGCAGACCGAGTACTCCCTGTGGGAACGGGAGCCGGAAACCAAGGTGCTTCCCGTCCTCGAGGAGCTCGGGATTGGCTTCGTCCCCTACAGCCCGCTGGGCCGCGGCTTCCTGACCGGACAGATCCGCAGCGAGGAGGATTTCGCAGCGGACGATTTCCGCCGACATTCCCCACGGTTCCAGGGCGAAAACTTCACCAAGAACCTTGAACTGGTGGACCGCGTCAAGGAACTCGCCGAAGGCAAGCAGTGCACACCCGGGCAGCTGGCTCTCGCCTGGCTGCTGGCGCAGGGTGAGCACATCGTGCCGATTCCCGGAACGAAGAAACGCGAGCGGCTGCGCGAGAACCTGGGCGCCGTCGACGTGGAGCTCAGCCGGGAGGACCTCGACCTGCTGGACCGGCTGGCACCGGCAGGATCCACGGCGGGCGCCCGCTACCCCAACATGTCCACCATCGATAACTGACGCAAGGAGAACCATGGCAGTCAACGACGACGAGGCGCAGGTCCTGGACCAGTGGAGCCACCGGCTGGCACAGGCACTGCAGATCCTCGACCTCAAGGTAGACCAGGAGCTCCTCCTGGACCTGGCCCGGAAATCCGCGGAGTCGGTGATCCATGCCGCCGCCCCGGTCACCACATTCATGGTGGGCTACGCCGCCGGGCTGCACGCCGGAACCGGCAGCGCGGGCAACAAGGACGCCGCGGCAGCCGCGGTTGAGAAGGCCGCAAGGGTGGCATTCCAGCTGTGCGATGACGGGCACGACGGCGGCCCGGCCAGCAAGGGCTGGGCCGACACAGCCCAGTAGCCGCAGAAACGGCCCCGGCCCGCACAACAGTCCGTCCGTGCGGGCCGGTGCCGTCCGTGCGGGCCACCGCCGTCCGTGCGGCCAGGTGCCGACCATGCAGCCAGGGCCTGTCACGCACCGGACGGGGTTAGCCTCCGGCGGTGGGTTCCTCTTCCAGCACGGCTGCCAGCTCGAGGCGCACGATAACGGCCTTTGATGCCGGCGTCTGGCTGCCCTCTGCCACGCTGTCCAGCGGCACCAGGACGTTCGCCTCGGGGTAGTAGGCGGCAGCGCAGCCCCTGGCGGACGGGTAGGAGACAATCCGGTAGTTCCTGAGCACCCTGTCCACGTTGTCCGTGTAAACACCGTGGATGTCCACGCGCTGGCCGTCCTCGAAGCCCAGCTCGGCAAGGTCCACCGGGTTCACGAACACCACCTCGCGGCCCTTCCTGATCCCCCGGTAGCGGTCGTCGTTGCCGTAGATGGTGGTGTTGAACTGGTCGTGCGAGCGCATGCTCTGCAGGATCAGCGTGCCCTCGGGCCGGTCCACGTGTTCGAGTTCGTTGACCGTGAGCATGGCCTTGCCGGTGGGGGTGTGGAAGGTCCGGGAATCGCGCGGGCCGTTGGGCAGGACGAAGCCGCCGTCCTGCCGGATCTTGCGGTTGTAGTCCTCGCAGCCGTTGACCACACGGGAGATGTGGTCACGGATGAGGTCGTAGTTTTTCTCGAATCCTGCCCAGTCCGCGGAGCTCCGGTCCTGCACCACGGCGGCGGCCAGGCGGCAGATGATCGCCACTTCGGACAGCAGGCCCGGGGCCACCGGTTCCACAGTGCCGTGGGAAGCGTGCACAGCGCAGACCGTATCCTCCACAGACACGAACTGCGGCCCGGTTTCCTGCCGGTCGATCTCCGTCCGGCCCATCGTGGGCAGGATCAGCGCCTCGGCACCGGTGACCGCGTGCGAGTGGTTGAGCTTGGTGGAAATCTGGACCGAAAGCTCGGTGTTCTCCATGGCTTCCTCGGCCACCGCGGTGTCCGAAATGGCTCCCACGAAGTTGCCGCCGAGGCCCACGAAAACCTTGATCCCGCCGTCGCGCATTCCGCGGACGGTCTGCACGGCGTCCAGGCCGTGCTCCCGCGGCGGCTCGAACGCGAACTCCTGGCCCAGCGCGTCAAGGAACGCAGGCGGCATCTGCTCCCAGATACCCATGGTGCGGTCGCCCTGGACATTGCTGTGGCCGCGGATGGGGGACGCCCCGGCGCCCGGCTTGCCGATATTGCCGCGCAGCAGGAGCAGGTTGATGATCTCCTTGATGGTGGCCACGCCCTTTTTCTGCTGCGTGATGCCCATGGCCCAGGTGATGATCACGCGGTCCGCTGCGAGGTAGCGGGCGGCGAGTTCGTCGATTTCCTCGGTGCGCAGGCCGGTGGCCGCCAGGACGGCGCCGTCGTCGAGGTGCGCCAGGTGCGCCCGTAGCTCCTCGAGCCCTTCGCAGTGCTCCTCGAGGAAGGCGTGGTCCAGGACCTTGCCCGGGTTGGCGGCCTCGGCGTCGAGCACCCGTTTGGAGACTGCCTGCAGCAGCGCCATGTCCCCGCCGATCCGCACCTGCAGGAACTGGTCTGCCAAATCCGTGCCGTGGCCGATGATGCCCTTCACCTTTTGCGGGTTCTTGTAGCGCATCAGCCCCGCTTCGGGCAGCGGATTGACGGCCACGATCTTGCAGCCGGCCTCTTTGGCTTCCTCCAGCGCGGTGAGCATGCGCGGATGGTTGGTGCCAGGGTTCTGGCCCATGATGATGATCAGGTCGGCTTTTTCGAAGTCGTTGTAGGAGACAGTTGCCTTGCCCACGCCGATGGTCTGGCCCATGCCCCAGCCAGAGGACTCGTGGCACATGTTGGAACAGTCGGGAAGGTTGTTGGTGCCGAAAGCCCTGATGAACAGCTGGTACAGGAACGCGGCCTCGTTGGAGGTTCTGCCGCTGGTGTAGAAGGTGGCCTGGTTGGGATCGGGCAGCGACTTCAGCTTGTCCGCCAGGATGCCGAACGCCTGCTCCCAGCTGACAGGGCGGTAGTGGTCCTCCCCCGCCGGCTTGTACACCGGTTCGGTCAGGCGGCCCTGCATTCCCAGCCAGTACTCGGACCGCTGCCGCAGCTCGCTGACAGGATGTTCGGCCCAGAAATCGCTGCCGACCAGCACCGGGGTCGCTTCCCAGGTGACGGCCTTGGCCCCGTTCTCGCAGAACTCGAACGTCTTGCGGTGGCCCGGGTCCGGCCAGGCGCAGCTCATGCAGTCGAACCCGTCCTTCTGGTTCAGCGCCAGCAGCGTCCTCCGGGTCCTGTCCACGCCCATGTGCTCCAGCGCCGGCTTCATCGAGTGGTAAACACCCGGAACACCGGCAGCCCAGGCCTTGGGATGCCCGGTGACCTCGAGCTGGGATTCGTCGGGCTCTTCAACCTTGGGGTTCTCGCGCACCACGATGCGTTCTCCTTGCGTCCTCGCCGGGTCCGGGAAACCACCGGCTGCTTCGGCAATTCCCGCTCTTTCCACAGTTGTTCAGCCATCCGCGGAAGTCAAGGGCACGGCCTGCGGCGGCACCGGGCCGGCGTTAGGGTGGGTTATACGGCTGAAGCAAGCGGCCTGGCACCTCAACGCGGAGAAGCACCATGCCAGACCAGCACGCCCTCGCCGCCCTCGCGGCATCCACTTTTTCCCTCCCGGACCTTCGGGACGGCCAGCTTGCCGGAATGTCCGCGCTCGCTAACGGCCGCGATGTCCTGGCCGTCATGCCCACCGGCTACGGCAAATCCGCCATCTACCAGGTGGCGGCCCAGTACCTGCACAGCGCAACGGGACGTCCCGCCGTCGTGGTCTCACCGCTGATCGCCCTGCAGGAGGACCAGCTGGACGGCCTGGCCGCGGACCTCGGCGGGGACGCCGCCGTCGCCATCAACTCATCCCACAGCGACGCCGAAGTGGAGGCCGCGTGGGAGGCCGCCGAGTCCGGGACGGCAGCGTTCCTCTACCTGGCGCCGGAGCAGCTGGCCAAGGACGCCACGGTGGAGCGACTGGCCCGCATGGGGGTCTCGCTGTTCGTGGTGGACGAGGCCCACTGTGTCTCCTCCTGGGGCCACGACTTCAGGCCCGACTACCTGGGCCTGGGCGCCGTCCGGGAACGGCTGGGCAACCCGCCCGCGGCGGCCCTGACTGCCACCGCTTCTCCCCCGGTGCGGGACGAAATCGTGGAGCGGTTGGGCATGAAGGACCCGCTGGTGCTGGTCCACGGCTTTGACCGCCCCAACATCAGCCTGGACGTGGTCCGCCACCATAAGGACAAGGACAAGCGCAGCGCCGTCCTCCACCAGGTGGCCGCACTGGCCCGCGACGGACAGGGCCTGGTGTACGCCGCCACCCGCAAGGACACCGAAAAGTACGCCGCCAAGCTCGCCGCGGAAGGCCTCCGGGCGGAGGCGTATCACGCCGGTTTGGCCGCCGCGGAACGGGAGCGCATCCACGAACTTTTCCTGGCGGACGGGCTGGACGTGGTGGTGGCCACCACCGCTTTCGGCATGGGCATCGACAAACCCGCCGTCCGTTTCGTGGTGCACGCAGATATCCCGGAGTCCCTGGATGCGTACTACCAGGAGATCGGCCGTGGGGGCCGGGACGGCAAACCTGCCACCGCGGTGCTGCACTACCGTTCCGAGGACCTGGGCCTGCGGAAGTTCTTCAGCACCAGCACCCCGGATCCGGAGAAGCTGCTCAGGGTACTCAAGGTCCTCAAGGATGCCGGCGCGCCCGTGCCCGGATCGTCCCTGGCGGAGCTGACCGGGTTCCCGGCCCGGCGGGTCACCGGTTTGGTGAACCAGCTCGAGGAGGCGGGCTCGGTCACCACTGGTAAGCGCGGGATACGCCTCGCCGCCAAAGCCAAGCTGCCCGCGTTGGCGGCGGCCGCCGTCGAACGCGCCGAAGCCCGGCAGCGCGTGGAGCAGTCCCGCCTGACCATGATGCGGGCCTACGCCGAAACGGACGGATGCCGGCGCCAGTTCCTGCTGAACTACTTCGGCGAGGACCTGCCGGCGCCGTGCAACAACTGCGACGCCTGCGCCGAGGCCGCACGCCGGCCGGACCGATCCGATGGGGCCGGCTCCGGAAAGGAGGGCGGCAAGAAGGGGAAGAAGAAGTACGACGGCGGCGGGCCGGGTCCCGCGGCGGCCGACGATCCGTTCCCGCTTCAGTCCGCAGTGGTCCATAAGGAGTGGGGCCAGGGCCTGGTGATGCGGCACGAGGACGACGTGATTACCGTGCTGTTCGAGCAGGAGGGCTACAAAACCCTGTCGCGTTCGGCCGTGATGGAGCATAAACTCCTGAAGCCTGCTTAGTAAGCTTCAGGGACACGTTCCAACGAAAGGCCGCCGCGTGGAAGTTCCTTTTTATGTCTGGACCCTGACCATCGCGGGAATCGTGGGGCTGCTGGCCTTCGACTTCTTCTTCCACGTCCGCAAGGCGCACACTCCCACGCTGAAGGAATCGTCCATCTGGTCCGCGATTTACGTGGGCATCGCACTGCTGTTCGGGCTGGGTGTGCTGCTCTTCGGCGGGCCCACCATGGGTACCGAGTACTTCGCCGGATACGTCACGGAGAAGGCCCTGTCCGTGGACAACCTGTTCGTGTTCCTGATCATCATGGCCAGCTTCAAGGTGCCCCGCGCGGACCAGCAGAAGGTGCTGCTGTTCGGCATCGTGTTCTCCCTGATTGCCCGCACGGCCTTCATTTTCCTGGGCGCAGCACTGATCAACAGCTTCGCGTGGGTCTTCTACATCTTCGGGCTGATCCTGCTGATCACGGCAGGTAACCTGCTCAAGCCCGACAACCACGACGACGACTCTGAAAGTTTCGTGGTCCGGCTGGCGAAGAAGTTCCTGCCGGCGTCCGAGCATTACGACGGCGACAAACTCTTCACCGTGGAGAACGGCAAGCGGGTCCTGACGCCCATGCTGCTGGTGATGGTGGCGATCGGCGGCACCGACGTCCTGTTCGCCCTCGACTCCATCCCGGCCATCTTCGGCCTGACCCAGAACGTGTTCATCGTCTTCACCGCCACCGCGTTCTCGCTGATGGGCCTGCGGCAACTGTTCTTCCTGATCGACGGGCTGCTGGACCGCCTGATCTTCCTCTCCTATGGCCTGGCCGTGATCCTTGGCTTCATTGGCGTCAAGCTCATCCTGCACGCCCTGCACGAAAACACCCTGCCGTTTATCAACGACGGCGAGCACGTCAACGTGGTGGAGGTCAGCACCGGATTGTCGCTCAGCGTGATCCTCGGCGTGCTGGTACTCACCATCCTGGCGTCCATCTTCAGCCCCAAGGGCAAGGCCAAGAACGCCGTCTCCGGAGCGCGGCGGCACGCCACCGAGTACGTAGACCTGAACTACGAAACGGACATGGCGGAGCGGGACAAGATCTTCGCCAAGATGGTCCGCGAGGAGGACCAGATCCGCAAGCTCCCGGAGAAGTACAAGCGCCTGGTCCGGAACGAAACCGAGTTCCTGGCCCTGATCCGCAAGGCCCACGACGAGCACGACAAAGCCCAGGTGCGGGCAGACGCCAACGGCTGACCCCCGACCCTCCCCCCCCAACTGGGTAGCAGTTGATGTCGTTTTGAGGGCTCAGAACGACGTCAACTGCTACCTACTTTTTGGGGGTTAGCGGGCGAGGGCTGCTGCTCCGCCCGCCAGGGTGGTGATGCGGGCCCAGTCCTTGGCCGCCACGGCGTCTGCCGGGGTCAGCCATGAGCCGCCCACGCAGGCCACGTTGGGCAGCTTCAGGTAGTCCGGTGCGGTGGCCAGGCTGATGCCGCCGGTGGGGCAGAACTGCACGTGCGGCACGGGCGCGCCGATGGCCGCGAGGTATTTCGGGCCCCCGGCGGGGCCCGCAGGGAAGAACTTCATCGTGTCCAGCCCCTGTTCCAGGACGGCCAGGACCTCACCCACCGTCGCCACCCCGGGCAGCACCGGGACGTCCAGTCGCAGCATCGAGGTGAGCAGGGCGGAGGTGACCCCGGGGCTGACCAGGAACTGGGCACCTGCGGCCACGGCGTCGTCGGCCTGCTGAGGGGTGAGGATGGTGCCGGCACCCACCAGGATCTCCGGCACTTCCTCGGCGATCAGCTTCAGCGAGGTCAGCGCCGACGCGGTCCGGAGGGTGAGCTCGATGATCTTCACGCCGCCGTCCACCAGCGCGCGGGCCAGGGGCACGGCGTCCTGGGGATCGTCGATGGTGACCACCGGGATGACCGGTGAAACGCCGAGGACGCCGGATGCGTCAGCCATGGTTGATCTCATTTCCCAGGCTTTCCAGCCCGTTGTTGGAAGCCTTGTTGTTGTCGATGATGCGGTACCAGTGCAGGAGAAGGTCCCGGAATTCTTCGTCCCCGGCCAGTGCGGGCTCGACGACGGGCCGGAACCCGAGCAGGGCCGGCACCACGGTGTCCGCCGTGCGGGATTCGCTCGCGGGAAGGGCCGCGTGCAGTTCCTTTGCCAGCGGATCGTTCAGGTCCGCTTCCGGGGTGGTGGCCACGTGGTGCATCCAGGCGGCGACGGCGAGGGCGGCCCACTTCGGTACGCGGCCGGCGTCGAGCGTTCCCCGGACGGTGGTCAGCAGCCGGAGCCCCACCTTCTGCGATCCGTCGCTGCCCACCTTTGCGGTGGTGTGGCCGAGGGCGGGGTTGGCGAACCGGCGGAGCACCTCGTCGCAGTACTGTCCGCCGTCCAGCCCGTCGGGAAGGGTGATGCTGGGCAGGGCTTCCTCCAGCATCATGCGCCGGACGGCCTTGCGGAACGCGTCCACGCCCACGGCGTCGGCGATGGTTTCCTTGCCCGCGGCCAGGCCGAGGTAGGCCAGCATCGAGTGGCTGGCGTTCAGCAGCCGCAGCTTGGCGGATTCCCACGCGGCGACGTCGGTGCTGAAGAGGGCCCCGGCGTCCTCCCAGCGGGGCCGGCCGGCGGCGAAGGTGTCCTCGATGACCCACTGCCTGAACGGCTCGGCCACAACAGCGGCGTCATCTCGCAGGCCCAGTTCGTGTCCGACGGCGGCGAGGTCGCCGTCGGTGGTGGCGGGCACCATGCGGTCCACCATGGTGGAGGGGAAGGCGGTGTTGGCGTCAAGCCAGACCAACAGGTTTTCGTTTTCCGGGGCGGGCAGGGCCTCGGCGAAGTTCCGGACCAGGGTGCCGGTCAGTTCGCCGTTCCCGGGCAGGTTGTCGCAGGACACGACGGTGATGGGTCCGGCGCCGGTGCGGGCCCGCTGCTGCAGCCCCCGCGTGATTTGGCCGACGGCGGTGCGCGGCGGCCTTCCGGCGAGGTCGGCCTGGATTTCGGGGTCATCCAGGTCCAGGGTGCGGGTCCGGGCGTCGAACCGATAGCCCTTTTCGGTGATGGTGAGGGTCACGATTTTCGTGGCCGCAGCGCCGATCCGGTCCACCACCAGTTCCGGGTTGTCCCGCCCGGAGATGGCTTCGACGATGCTGGAGACGATCCGTGCCGGAGCGGCGCCCTCGCCGCGTTCGGCCACCGTGAAGAGACCGTCCTGCGGGGCGAGCTGCCGGGCAACAGTGTCCGAACGCTGGGTCACCCCCACGATCCCCCACTGCGGATCGTTGGCGGCGAGCATGGCGTCCTCGGTGAAGACGGCGGTGTGGGCACGGGCGAAGGCACCGAGTCCCAGGTGGACGATTCCTGGCTGCAGCTGGTCCCGCTGCAGGGCAACTTTGTGGCCCGTGCTTGCCAGGGCGGTGAGGCTCAGGCGTTCGATGGCACTGTTCCTTCCAGGCTGCCGGCGGCATGCGCACGGGTCTGCTCGAACGTGGGAATGAGGCCCGTGCCGCCCTTGCCGCCCACCACGAGGGAGGATGCGGCGGCGCCGTAACGCGCCGCCGTCGGGAAATCATCGCCCAAAACAAGGCGTGCGGTCAGGGTGCCCACGAACGCGTCGCCGGCGCCGGTCTGGTCCACCACTGCGGGCGCGGGAATGGCAGGAACCCAGGCCGAGACGGCGTCGGATTCGAGCTGGACGCCCTTCGCACCGCAGGTGACGGCCACGTTGCCGGTGCCGAGGGCCCGGAGCCTTGCGGCGGCGTGTTCCGCCGAGGAAACCCCCAGCAGCGCACCCGTTTCGCCGGGGTAGGACGGCGTGACCAGGAAGGCCTGCGGCGCCAGTTCGGTGAGTGCCGCCGTCGCGCTTTCCACTGTGGTGAGGCGGGGCCGGTAGTTCGGATCGTAAACAAACCGCTTGGCGAGTGAGGCGGCTTTGACGACGGCGGCGCGGGACGTCGCGGAAACGGCGCAGGCAATGCCGCCCGCCACTACGGCCCCTGCCGCGGCGAAGACTGCGGGGTCGACGTCGTCCGGGCCCAGTGTGGACCCGACGCTGCCGGTGCGGGCGTAGGAGAACTCGCGTTCGCCGTCGGGGTCGCTGTGTACCAGGTAGACGCCCTGCTGTCCCCTGCGGAATGTCAGGAGGTCGGTGAAAATGCCCAGTTCGGCGATCCTGGCGGCGATGGCCTGGCCCAGGTCGTCATCGGTGAGGACTGCCAGCAGACCCACCGTGGCACCGGCCGACGCTGCGGCGGCGGCGACGTTGAGGGCGTCGCCGGAGATCCCCAGCTGCGCCGGAACGCCGTGGCCGAACGGCTGGTCGGTGGCGACCTCAACGAGGATCTCCCCCATCACCACCACATCGAAAGCGTTGGAAATGCCGTTCACCAGTCATGCACCGATCCGTCGAGGCGCCGGTTCACCGGCAGGTATTTGGGGTCGAAGGGGAAGCGTGCGGCGGCTTCCTCGTTGAACTCTACGCCGAGGCCGGCGGCGTCCCCGGGGTGCATGTAGCCGTCCGCGAAGGCGTAGGAGGTGCTGAAAACCTCGTTGGCGGGGTCGCGGTGGCCCATGTATTCCTGGACCCCGAAGTTGGGGATGGACATGTCCACGTGCAGGGCTGCGGCGAAGGACACCGGCGAGAGGTCGCCGGCGCCGTGCGAGCCGGAGCGGACGCCGTAGAGGTCTGCGAGGGAGAAGATGCGGCGCAGGTGCGTGATGCCGCCGGCGTGCGAGACGGAGGTGCGGATGTAGTCGATCAAGCGCTCGGTGATGAGCTGCTGGCAGTCCCAGATCGAGTTGAACACCTCCCCTACCGCGATGGGCGTGGTGGTGTGCTGGCGGATCAGCCGGAACGCGGACTGGTCCTCGGCCGGCGTCGGGTCCTCGATCCAGAACGGCCGGTACTCTTCCAGCGAGGCGCCCAGCCGGCCCGCTTCGATGGGTGTCAGGCGGTGGTGGACGTCGTGCAGCACGTGGACGCCGTAGCCGAACTGTTCGCGGACGTGGGCCATCATCTTGGGTGCGAAGTCCAGGTAGGACGTGGTTTCCCAAGTGTCTTCCTGCGGGACGTTGCCGCTGGCGGGTTCGTACAGCTTTCCGTCCACCGGGGCGATGCCGTAGGTCTTGTCCAGGCCCGGCACGGCGGCCTGGGCGCGGATGGCCTTGTAGCCGAGGTCCAGGTGGTGCTGGAAGTCCTTGCTGAGGTCCTCCAGCGTTGACCCGCTGGCGTGGCCGTAAACCATCACGCCCTCACGGGCGGCACCGCCCAGCAGCTCGTACACCGGCATCCCGGCGGCCTTGCCCTTGATGTCCCAGAGGGCGACGTCGATGGCTGCGATGGCCGTCATGGTCACCGGGCCGCGGCGCCAGTAAGCCCCCTTGTAGAAGTACTGCCAGGCGTCCTCGATGCGGCGGGCGTCGCGGCCAATCAGCAGCGGGCAGAGGTGCTCGCTGAGGTAGGAGGCGACCGCCAGTTCGCGGCCGTTGAGGGTCGCATCGCCGATGCCGGTGATGCCGTCCTCGGTTTCAATAACGAGCGTCACGTAATTCCGTCCGGGCGACGAAACCACAACCCGTGCGTCGGTGATCTTCACTGGTGGTCCTTCAATTCAGGGTGGTTGGTCAATGTAGGTCGCAGCAGATGTCGCTTTGAAGGCTCATAACGGCATCTACTGCTACTCAGTTGGGCCAGGGGTCAGGATCCGCTGAGGCGGAGCATGACCTTGCTGCTGTCCGCGGCAGGATCCACGGCGGTCCGCATGGCTTCGGCGGCGTCATCGATGCCGAACTTGTGCGTGATGACCGGGGAGACATCCAGGCCGTTCGCCATAGCGTGCAGGGCGTCAGTGATCTCGTCAACGAACCGGTAGGAGCCGATCCACGTGATTTCCCGGGTGACCAGGTCCCCCAGGGCAGCGGCGGCGGCCGTTCCGGGCAGGTTGCCCACCTGCACGATGGTGCCGCCGCGGGCGGTGGCGCGGAGGACGCCGCCCAGCACCGCCGGGATTCCGGTGGCCTCGAACACGAGCTCCACATCGGCCGGAAGGGCGTTGCCGGAGACGTTCAGGACGTCGTCGGCGCCCATCGCCTTGGCGATCCGCAGCGAAGCGTCGTTGATGTCCGTGGCGATGATGTGCCTGGCCCCGGCGTACTTGGCCGCCGCGATTACGAGCGACCCGATCGGCCCGGCGCCGTTGACCAGGATGTCCCGGCCTTCGAGGTTTCCTGCCCGGCTGACCGCGTGCATGGCAACCGCCAGCGGTTCGGCCAGCGCCCCGCGGAGGGTGTCCACCCCGTCGGGAAGCGGGCGGACCTGGAATGCCTTGGCAACCTTCCGCTCGCTGAAGCCGCCGTCCGTGTGCGGATCGAACGCCGCTGAGCCGAAGTAGCGGATCTGCGGGTAAAGGTTGGTCCTTCCGCTGAGGCGGCCGGGCATGACGCCGTCGCCCACCAGTTCGGCCGGGTGCACCGTGACCGGCTGGCCGATTTCCAGGTTCTCGACGCCGGCGCCAAGCTGGGCGATCCGTCCCGCCACCTCGTGGCCCAGGACCAGCGGTGACTTCAGCGCCGCCGTCCCGGAGGCTCCGTGGCGCCAGTACGAAAGGTCGGATCCGCAAATCCCGCCCCATTCGACGTCGAGCACTACTTCTCCGGGACCGGCCACCGGCTCGGGACGTTCGTCGATGCGGAGGTCGTTGGCGCCGTGGACCACCACTGCTTTCATACGGCGTCCTCCAGGCGGACCATGTCACGGCCGCGGACCTCGGGACCGACTGCTGCGGAAACGAGCGTGATAAGCGAGTAGCCGATAAGCATTGCGGCGAGCGGCCACCAGTGGCCGGTGACGGCGGTGAGCGTGGCGGCGAGGATGGGGCCGATGGCGGTGGCGAGGATGCCGCCGATTTCCTTCGCCAGGGCCAGCTGGGTGAAGCGGGTGCGGGCACCGAAGAACTCCGCCATGGTGACGCTCTCCATCGCGAACAGGCTCAGCACGCCCAAGTTCAGGCCGACGATGACAGCAACCATGACCAGCGTCGGGTTGCCGCTGGTGACCATCATCATCATGGGGATGGCGAACAGGGCCGTGAGGGAGCTGAGCACCAGGTACAGGGGGCGGCGTCCGAACCGGTCACCGAGGATGCCGATCACCGGGATGGTGACGAAGCCGAGGATGGAGCCGTACATGATGGCCGTGGTTCCGATGGTCTTGTCCATGAGCAGCACCGTGGCCAGGTAGCCGATGAGGAACGTCTGGATGAGCCCTGAGTTGCCTGCCTGGCCGAAGCGCAGGCCCAGGGCAATCAGGAAGGCCTTGCCCTTCTTCTGGTGCAGGGCGGCTTCGATGGTGCTGGTGCCGGTTGCTGCGGCAGCTGCCGCCCCGCGCTTGGCGTCCTGTCCGGCGATTTCGTCCTTGGAGAGGGCGACGCCGTCCACCACGTCGGCGCGCTGTTCGAAGACCGGGCTTTCCTTGAGGGAGCGCCGGATCCACACTGCGAAGATCATCAGCAGGAAACTGGCCAGGAACGGAAGGCGCCAGCCCCAGCTCAGCAGTTGTTCCTCGGACAGGACGGCCACCAGGATGGCCCAGAGGGCAGAAGCTGCGAGCGTTCCCGAGTTGGTGCCCAGGCTCACCAGGGAAGAGATCAGTCCGCGACGGCGGGCGGGGGCGTATTCAGCCAGCATTACGGTGGCGCCGGCGATTTCGGCGCCGGCCCCGAAGCCCTGGATGAGGCGCAGGGCCACCAGCAGGATGGGCGCCCAGATCCCGATCATGGCGTACGTGGGCAGCACGCCGATCAGCGTGGTGGAGGCGCCCATCAGGGCGATGGTGATGAACAGGACCTTCTTGCGGCCGATCCTGTCGCCCATGCGGCCGAAGTAAACGGCGCCCACCAGGCGGGCCACGTAGCCCACGCCGTAGGTTGCCATGGCGGCGATAAGCCCGATGACCGGGCTGACGTCCGGGAAGAAGATCTTGTTGAAGACAATGGCCGCGGCCAGGGAGTACAGCTGGAAATCCATGAACTCCATGGCGGTTCCCAGCCACCCGGACACGGCTACCTTGGCCAGGTCCCGGGTGGAGCGGGACTCTTTCTTGGTGTTGGGGGGCGCAATGCTCTCGGTCATCTGTTGCTCCTTTGCAGGCGATGCGTTCGAAGGGGGGTCAAGCAGTTGGGGATGAGGCAGTTAACGGCTGCCGGGGCGGGAAGGGAACCGCCGGGAACCAGGACGTGTGGACTGGCAGCGGGTCGATTTCTACTACCATACAAGCACTACCATTCTAGTGTGTCAACAGGCTAAACTTGGGTCATGGCAACGGACAAGAGAAGCTCAGCGCCCCGGCTTTCGGTCAGGGACCAGACGCTGGAAACGCTGCGCCGCCGGATCATCTCGCTGCAGCTGCCCCCTGGCGAGCCCCTGTCTGAGAACGAACTGGCGCAGGAGCTCGGCGTCAGCCGCACCCCCGTCCGCGAGAGCCTGATCCTGCTGCGGGAGGAAGGCCTGGTGCAGGTCTTCCCGCAGATCGGCTCCTTCGTCTCGCTGGTGGACCTCAGCCGGGTATCCGAAGCCCAGTTTGTCCGCGAAGCCATCGAATGCGCGTCCCTGCGCGACCTGATCGTGGACGGGCCCGGGATCGCCGGCCTGCGTGAGATCCTTGCCGCCCAGTCCGCCGCTGATGCCGGCGGCGACATCGAGGAATTCTTCCGGCTGGACGAGGACTTCCACCGCGAACTCCTGCGCCTCGCGGGGCACGAATCCGCCTGGAGCGCGGTCAACTCCGCCAAGGCGCACCTTGACCGGGCCCGCCGGATGAGCCTGCTGGAGACGCGACCGGTAGCCACGCTGATTGAGCAGCACACCGCTGTGGTGGATGCCCTCGAAGCCAATGACGTTCCCGACGCCGACAGCTGCCTCCGCCTGCACCTGCGCGGAGTCTTCGAGGACGTGCAGCGGATCCAGGAGGCCACTCCTGAACTTTTTTCCGATGGCTCGGCCCGCCGCCCCACCCGCCGGAGCGTTGCCCGCCTCGCCTGAGCGCTGATTGTCGGCCCCTCTTGCTACGTTTGAAGCAGCTGTAAACCAGGGCCTGGGGAACCGTCCCCCGGCCCCGCTGTCCAATGGGGAGGCCCCGTGTTCCTGCTCGAAGCCGATGTCAGTGCCGGTGCCGGTGCTGCGCCGGACCTGGTGTTCTCCGCCAGCGACCTTGTGGCGGCCAGCGAATGTGAATACCGCACGCTCCGAGTCCTGGACGAAAAACTGGGCCGGGCCGCCAAAGCCGAGTTCCCTCCGGACGAGATGCGGGTCCGTGCCGGCGAGCTCGGCGACCGGCACGAGCAGACCGTCCTGGACAGCCTGGTGGCCAAATACGGAACCTGGGATGCCAGCCGCGGGGCGGGCGTCTACTCCCTGGAGCGCGGCAACACAGTCCGCGGGGAACTCCAGGCAAAGCACGCCGAAACCGAGCTCGCGCTGCGCTCCGGGGCCGACGTCGTCTTCCAGGCCACCTTCTTCGATGGCGAGTTTCTCGGCTATGCGGACTTCCTGGTCAACGAGGCCGCCGGAACCGGGCTGCCGGGCCGGTACGAGGTCTGGGACACCAAGCTGGCCCGGCACGCCAAGGTGGGCGCGCTGCTGCAGCTGGCGGCCTACGGTAACCAGCTCCTCGGGATGGGGCTGGAGCCTTCACCCGTGGTCACCCTCGTGCTGGGCACCCGCGTAGGTGATGACTGGTTGCGCAGCAGCCACTCACTGCCGGACCTGCTCCCCGTTTTCCGCGAAAGGCGCCGGCGCTTCCGCCAGCTCACCGCGGAACACCGCGAGGGCGGCGGGGCTGTCCAGTGGCAGCAGCCGGGTATCGTCCACTGCGGCCGGTGCGACTACTGCGCAGAACAGGTCAGCCTGCACCGCGACCTCCTCATGGTCGCCGGAATGTCGGTGGTCCAGCGCAGGAAACTCCACGCGGCCGGCATTACCAGCATCGACGAACTCGCTGCCATGCCAGCTTCTGCGGCGAAGAATTCAGTAGCCCGGCTCCGCGCCCAGGCCAGGATGCAGCTGGGGTTCGATACTGCAGCCGGGTCCCGGACGTTCACGAAGGACGGCGAGCCACACACCGTCTCCTACAGTGTCCTGCCGGAGCACACCATCGGCACGCTGCCGGCCCCGAGTGCCGGGGACATCTTCTTCGACTTTGAGGGCGATCCGCTCTGGCAGGATCCGGCAACAGGAGTCTGGGGCATCGAGTACCTGTTCGGTGTGATCGAGGCACCCGTCGCCGGCGCTGGAGGTGATCCGGTGTTCCGGCCCTTCTGGGCCCATTCCCGGTCCGGGGAACGGAAGGCCTTCCTGGATTTCCTCGAGTACGTAGAGAACCGCCGCAGGAAGTATCCGGACATGCACGTCTATCACTACGCCTCCTACGAGAAGACGGCGCTGCGGAACCTGTCCCTGGCGCACCAGGCGGGCGAAGACACCGTGGACGATTGGTTGCGGAAAGGCCTTCTGGTAGACCTCTACGCCACGGTGAAGCATTCGCTGCGCATCTCCGAGGCGTCCTACTCCATCAAGAAGCTCGAGCCGCTGTACATGGGCGACAACCTGCGGTCCGGGGACGTCAAGGATGCCGGGGCATCCGTGGTGGCCTACGCGGCCTACTGCGCCGCCCGCGATGCCTGGCACCAGGCCGAGGCGGACGCCGTCCTTGCCTCCATTTCCGACTACAACCAGTACGACTGCCTGTCCACCTTGCGCCTGCGTGACTGGCTGCTGGACATCCGGCCACAGGCCGATTCCGGACTTCAGGTGGAAGCGCGGGAGGGCACGGGGTCCGGAGCGGGTGAGATTGGCGCTGCCACCACGGGACGCGGGGACGCGCAGGACGAATCCCTGGAGGAGGGCCGGCTTCACGAGTACCTTGCCGGCCTGCCGGACAACCGCCCCTGGACGGACGATGAACGGGCCATCGCCATGGTGGCGGCGGCCACCGGCTACCACCGCCGTGAACGCAAGCAGTTCTGGTGGCAGCACTTTGACCGGGTGGAGGCTCCCTTGGAGAGCTGGTCCGATCAGCGCAATGTGTTCGTGGTGGAGTCTGCCGAGGTGTCCTCCGATTGGGCGCTGGCGAAGCCGCGGGAGCGGATGCGTACCCGGGTGTTGAAACTCCGCGGCATCATGACCGAAGGCTCTGACTTCCGTGCGGACTCCACCTGGTGCCGGCTCTACGATTCCCCTCCGCCGGAGGGCATGGCGGCGCCGGATGCAGCGCCGGGAGCCCGGGCGTTCAGCTTTGGGACGCGCATCCACGACCTTCAGCCTGCACCGGATAACCGGGCCTACACCCTCATCACCATCGCCGAACGTGAGTCCGGGAAGGTGCAGGCGTACCCGCATCTCCCGGTGGCCCTGACCGAGGACCAGCCGCTGGCGACGGTGAGTATCGAGGCCGCGCTTGCGGAGCTTGCCCGGGCCGTGGGCTCCACAGTTCCGTCACTGCCCGCGCAGCCGGGCCTGGATATCCTTCGCAAACTGCCGCCGCGGTTCCATACGCTGTCCGGCCCGGTTGAGGTTCAGCACGGGGCCGATGGCGCTGCCGATTATGCAGGCGCCATCGCAGTGTCGCTGCGGGACCTGGACCGTTCCTACCTGGCAGTCCAGGGGCCGCCCGGCACGGGCAAGACCTATGTTGGGGCGCACGTGATCGGCCAACTCGTCGGCGAAGGCTGGAAGGTGGGCGTGGTGGCCCAATCGCACAACGTGGTGGAGAACCTGCTGTGCCGGGCCATCGAAAAGGGCGGGGTGGACCCCGCTCGGGTAGCAAAAAAGCTCTCTGCGCCCCACGAGGTTCCGTGGAAAGCTACGGCCGACGGCGATGTCGCACGGCTGCTGGAGTCTGCCGGCGGCGGCCTGGTGGGAGGAACGGCATGGACCATGACCGGCAAGGAAGTCCCGGCCGGTTCCCTGGACCTGCTGGTGATCGATGAGGCCGGACAGTTCTCCCTGGCCAACACGCTGGCCGTTTCCCGGGCAGCGAAGCGGCTCCTCCTCCTGGGGGATCCCCAGCAGCTCCCCCAGGTGACGCAGGGTGCCCATCCTGAGCCGGTGGATGATTCGGCCCTCGGCTGGCTGGCCACCGGCCACGCCACCCTGCCCGCACGGTTGGGATATTTCCTGGCTGACAGTTGGCGGATGCATCCGGCCCTGTGTGCTGCGGTATCGAGGCTCAGCTACGAAAGTAAGCTCCAGTCCGCGCCGGCCGCGTCCCTGCGTCAGCTGGAAACCGTGCCGCCGGGCGTGGAGACCATATTCGTCCAGCACACCGGCAATTCGACAAGCTCGGCAGAGGAAGCGGCGGAGGTAGTACGGCAGGCACACCGTCACCTGGGCCTGAAATGGACGCCCGGGCCGGAAGCCGCGGCCCGGCCGCTGGAGCAGCAGGACCTGCTGGTGGTGGCCGCGTACAACGCCCAGGTCCACCTCATCCGCAAGGAACTGGCCGACGCCGGCCTGCCGGACGTCCGCGTGGGAACGGTGGATAAGTTCCAGGGCCAGGAGGCACCGGTGGTGCTGGTATCGATGGCCTGCTCCGCGGTGGCGGAGGCTCCGCGGGGTGCTGAATTCCTCCTGAACCGGAACAGGATCAACGTGGCGGTGTCACGTGGCCAGTGGCGGGCAGTTATCGTCCGCTCCCCCGAGCTCACGAACTACATGCCGCACAAGCCGGCCGCCTTGGAGGAACTGGGCGCCTTCATCGGGCTCAGCGTGCCCGGAAGTCCCTGAAAGATCCTTTGGGTTCTGACATGGAGTGGTCCACCCGCTCCACCCGGCCGGGGGCTCGGTCCGAGTTCAGCCAGTCCAGGAGCTTCCCCACCTGGTCACCGGTGCCCTCGGCAACCAGGGCTACCGAACCGTCGTCGAGGTTTTTCACCTCTCCGGTCAGGCCCAGCTCCTCGGCTGCACCCATGGTCCGGTACCGGAAGCCCACACCCTGCACCACGCCGAACACGCGGGCGGTCAAACGAACCTGGCCAGCCGGCGGCCCGTCGGCGGTTGGTTCTGCGTGGCGTGCCATGGGGTAGGCCTCCTCGGCAGCCGCCCTCCCAACTGGGTGGCAGTTGATGTCGTTATGAGGGCTCAAAACGACATCTGCTGCTACCCAGTTGGGTGCAATGCCGCTTAGTTGATGGTGATGTCGCGCGTGGAGTGGTTGTAACGGATGGTCACGGTGCCGCCGGAGTGGTGCAGTTCGTGGTTGGGGCCATCGAACGTCCCGAATGCGCCGTAGTTCTCGGTCCACGAGCGGTTGAGCGCGATCTTGAAGGTGTAGTGGCCGGCCGGCAGTTCGGCGCTCTTCTTCCACAGCTGGTCCAGGAAGTCGAACTCCATCTGGGCCTCGTCGTACTGCGGCGCCCAGTTTTCGGGGGCACCCAGGATGGTGTTGAAGTCACCGGCAAGAGCCACGGCCTCGGGCTGCGGGTGCGTCTCCACGTCCGGACCCTCGAACGGCTCGGCCGCGACAGGTGCGGCGGCTTCGGCCTTGGCCGGAGCCTTCTTGCGCACGGCCTTCACCACGGGCTCGACGGCGTCTTCGATCGCCTTGGCTGCCTTGCCCACAACGGAGGCAGCCTTCCTGGCCGGCGCCTTCTTCGCGGG
This sequence comes from Pseudarthrobacter equi, assembly GCF_900105535.1. Taxonomy (NCBI): domain Bacteria; kingdom Bacillati; phylum Actinomycetota; class Actinomycetes; order Micrococcales; family Micrococcaceae; genus Pseudarthrobacter; species Pseudarthrobacter equi. The sequence continues at coordinate 1,421,454 of NZ_LT629779.1, read as the reverse complement.
AGCCTTCTTGGCGTCATCCTTTGCCGGCACCTCAAGGGTGGCGGCAGCGGCGGACACCGGACGGACGAACCCGGCGGGTGCTGCCGGAACCGGGGTGTCGGCCGGAACGGGAGTGCCGGCGTCGAGCGCGGAAGCGAAGGAGACAGCATCCGGGTAGGCGACAGTGGCGCGCATGCCGTCTTCGGTGATGGTCCAGCCCGAGCGGCCCTTGACCAGCCAGCCGGCCTTGACCAGCTTGGCGGTGGCCGAGGTGAGGGTCTTGTGTCCGCGGGGAATCCCGCCGCTGAGCAGCTCGGCTTCGTGCTCGTTGAACGGCACGCGTGCCGTGGACTCCGCCAGGACCTGGCCAGCATTCAGCGCATCACCGGACCACACGCCTTCGGTCAGGACATCCAGCACGGTCTTGAGTCGAAGGAAGGTGTTTTCTGCGGTGGACTTGGCCATGATTCCCCTAGTGTGTGAGCGATCCGATGAGAGCATCTTGCCAAGTGCCCGTTAAATCGCGCGACTTTAATTGGTTAACTCTGCGTGTCGTGACCGACTATGAAGCGCAAGTCACAACAACTGAGGCGGCGGTCTCGGGTAAGGCCGGCTGCTCGACCATTTCTTGCGCTGCCGCGGGATTTCTCCCGCATGTCCCTGACCCGCCTGCGGGACCAAGTTTAGCCGGAGATTGGGCGGCCGGGACGCGCAAGGCCCGGGTCAGTGCGCCAGTTCCCCGCTGTTCAGCTCCTCCAGCAGCTCGGCCTTGCGTTCTTCGGACGCAAACGACGAGTGGATGGAGTTGGCCGCCAGCCTGGCTTTGTCGAATTCAGAGAGCTCGAACACGGCCTCCAGCTGGGCAAAGTTGTCGTCCACGTAGCCGCCGAAATAGGCGGGGTCGTCAGAGTTCACGGACACGTTGAGTCCGGCGGCCAGCATGGCCGGCAGCGGGTGGTCCGCCAGGGTATCCACGGTGCGGAGCCGGACATTGGACAGGGGGCAGACCGTGAGCGGGATCCGCTCGTCCACCAGACGCTCCACCAGGTCGGTGTCGTCCATGCAGCGGATGCCGTGGTCGATGCGTTCCACACCCAGGACGTCCAGGGCTTCCACAACGTACGACGCCGGTCCCTCCTCGCCTGCGTGGGCCGTCAGCCGCAGGCCTGCTTCGCGGGCTTTGGCGTAGAGGCGTTCAAATTTTGCGGGCGGGTTGCCCACCTCCGCAGAATCCAGGCCGATGGCACCGATCGGTGCGTCCATGGCCAGCAGGGCGTCCAGGACTTCGAGGGCCGACTCTTCGGGGAGGTCGCGCAGGAAGGCGGCGATCAGCATGGTGGACATCCCAAAGTCCTCCATCGAGGTGGCCAGCACGGATGCCACGCCGTTGACGCAGGTCTCCAGGGAGATGCCGCGGGACAGGTGGGCCTGCGGGTCCAGCATGATCTCGGCATGCCGGACACCGGCGGCCGCCGCACGTTCCAGGTACGCGTGGGTCATGGCCGCGAAATCCTCTTCGGTCTGCAGCACGGCCATGTTGGCGTAGTACAGGTCCAGGAAGGACTGGAGGTCGGTGAATTCGTACCGCTGGCGCAGCTCGTCAAGGTCCGCGTACGGGAGGGTGATGCCGTTGCGTTCCGCGAGGGCAAAGATCAGTTCAGGCTGCAGGGTGCCTTCGATGTGCAGGTGCAGTTCAGCTACCGGCAGGAGCCGGGCCGGGACAGCAGCATTGGATTCTGACACTTCGGTTTCGGGCGCAACGGGCTCACCCTCAAAGTTTTCCATCCGGTCAGGATAATCCCCCATGAGGATTCCCGCCTGCCCGGGCCCCCGGAGCCGTGCACCCGCGTGGTGGCCGCCGCCACCGGTCGCCCTTGCAACTGTCCGTGCCCGCGCTGCGGAACTCAGCACCTATCTCGATTTGATAACGCCAGGGCTATGTTTTAGCGTGAAATGCATGCCCGTCCGGCGGGCGCATGAATGCCAGGTGCTGCCTTCACCAGAACTGCCCAGCGGCAGCCACCGACGTTGACCTCTATTTGTCAGGGGCGGGCAGTAGCGCGACGATCTTCGGGGACGGAGCCAGCGCTGGTGGCCTTCAGGAGCATCACCACCATGAATCAATCCTCTTTCCGTACTGTTGCGCGCCGTGGAGCCACCGTGGCGGCTATTTCCGTAGCGGGCATCGCCCTGTCCACCGGCGCTGCCAACGCGGCCGCCCCCACGTCAACGTGGGACTCGCTGGCCCAGTGTGAGAGCGGCGGCAACTGGTCCACCAACACGGGCAACGGCTTCTCCGGCGGCCTCCAGTTCACGTCCAGCACCTGGCAAGCCTACGGCGGCTCCGGTTCTCCGGCAGACGCCAGCCGCGAACAGCAGATCGCAGTGGCGGAGCGCGTCCAGGCCTCCCAAGGCTGGGGCGCCTGGCCGTCCTGTTCATCCCAGCTCGGCCTGAACGGCGGCGGCGGCGCCCCGGTCCAGCAGGCTCCGGTCCAGCAGGCACCCGTGCAGCAGGCTTCGGTCCAGGCGGCCCCCGTGCAGGCCGCGGCCGTCGAAGCCGCACCCGTGGAAGCCCCGCCCGCCGCGCAGGCACCCGCCCGGCACGCTACCTCCGTAGCCCACAGCGGCGAGACCTACACCCTCGAAGCCGGCGACACCCTGAGCATCGTGGCCGATAAGCTTGGCGTTGCAGGCGGTTGGCAGCACCTTGCCGACGCCAACCTGGACACCATCTCGGACCCCAACCTGGTGTTCGAAGGACAGGTGCTCCAGCTCCCCGCATAGCGGGCCCCAAAACCGGTCGGCGATAGACAAATTCCGTTGACCACAGAACGACGCCGGCACGCCCCCACAAGGGATGTACCGGCGTCGTTCTCTTTAATTTGGTGCCTTGGACGCCAAGGCCAGGTGCTGCAGCTTTAGCTGGCGGGGATCTCCCGGACGATGCGTACCTTCCAGGCCGAGTCGTCAGAGGTGTCCAGCAGGGCCACGGTGCCGTGCGCCAGGTTCAGGGCCACGCGCTTGACGGCGAGCAGCTCCAGGTAGAGGTGTTCGTTCATGCGTGCCGGAGTATCGATCATGTACTTCACGGCGTCGCGCACCTTGCGGTAGTTGGCGCTCCGTTCCCGGTGCAGGTGGAGTTCCAGTGCGGAGCGCTGCTTCAGGCGTGGCTCATGGCGGTTCAAGAGCGTCACTGCCGTGTGCACCGCGAGGACGAGGGCCAGTGAGACGGCGTAGATCCACCATCCGCTGGAGAGCAGGAACAGCGGAAGGTTGCCGATGGCCACAAGGGCGATCACCACGCGAAGGGCGGCAATGCGGCGCATGGTCCTGGCGACGGTGGCCATGCCGGCGCGGAAGCCGTGCTGTTCGTGGCGGGCAGCGGCGGGGTCGATGGTGAACTCATCGAGGACCAGGATGCCATTGGCTTCGGGACCGAGCATCAGTCCGTAGCGGGGCTGCGCGGGGTGGGAGGCGGGGTTTTCAGCTGAAAATGTCATGAGGTAGCTTCCAAAACGCGGGATGGGTTGCGGTGATCTTAGTGGTTCGACCTCCCGCGAGTATGTAACCGTCCACTATTTGGACATCCGGCCTGCCTTCCTGTGGCGCCCGGCACTGCAATTGGCACATCAGCAACGTGCCGTCAGACTGAATGGATGCAAACCTTCCTCCCGTACCCTGATTTCCGGCAGAGCGCCGCTGCACTGGACACCGCCCGGCTGGGCAAGCAGCGGGTGGAGGCCCTCCAGACACTCCGTGCGCTGGTCCTTCCCGGATACGGATGGCAGACCCACCCCGCGATCCGGATGTGGATGGGCTACGTCCCGGCCCTCACCATGTACGGCCTGGCCATGGTGGACGAGTGGATGGAACGCGGCCACCCGGACAACACGCGCGCCAACATTGCCGAGTTCGCCCCGCAGGCCGCCCACCCGGACTACGCGTCGAAGATCCTGCTGCCGCCGTGGCTTGGTGATCCGGATTTCCACCTCAGCCACCGGTCCAAGCTGGTCCACAAGGATTCCAAGTTCTACAGCCCGCTCTTCTCCGACGCGATTCCGGAGATGGACTACATCTGGCCCGAACCCCGGCATGAGTTCCTGCCCCAGGAACCCGAGGGCGAGATCCTGTGGATCCTCCGGGACCCGCACGCCGACGTCGATCCCCAGACGCTGGACACCGTTGCGCTGCCGCCCGTTGGCCGAGGCAACGCTGCCACGGCGGGCGCACCGGGCTCGGACGACGACTACAGCCCCGTGTACCTCGAGGAGAAGTCCCGGCGGCCCTCCAAGCAGTCGCGGAAGGCCGCACCCAAGCCGCAGGCCAAGAAGCCCACCCGCAAGCGGCTCGCGCAGGAGGAAGCCTTCTCCACCCTGCCCGGAAAGACGCCGGTTGCCGTTCCGTTCGAGAAGGGTGCCAAGTTCGCCGTGGGCCAGGTGACGGGCCGGCCCATCACCCTGGACGACGGCCGGTTCGGCAGGCATTTCACGGTCACCGAGATCATCGACCGTTCCGCGTTCGCCTACCCGGCGCTCCTGCAGGACCCGCGGGTCTTCTTCCCGGTGGAGGCACCGTAACCCATGACGATCCTTTTGGCGGGCTGCGGCGATCTGGGCACGGAGGCCGCGCTTCGGTTCGCCGGCCTGGGCCACCGTGTTGTCGGCTGGCGCCGGTCCCCCTCCAAACTTCCGGCAGCCATCGAAGGCGTCGCGGCTGACCTGAGCTCCGCCCCGCTGCCGGCGGTCCCGGCGGACACGTCCGCCGTCGTCATTGCCGTGGCTGCGGATGCACCCAGGGAAGACGCGTACCGCGCCGCCTATGTGGACGGCGTGACCCACGTACTCGACGCTTTGGAGCGCGACGGCGTGATCCCCCGCCGGGTGCTTTTTGTCTCGTCCACCGCTGTGTACGGGGACGCCGGGGGCGGCTGGGTGGACGAAAAGACGCCAACGGAGCCGGGCGGTTTCTCCGGCAGGGTCTTGGTGGAGGCCGAAGACCTGCTGCGTTCGAGGCTTGCGGGTTCCGGTACCGCTGCCGTCTCCCTGCGGCTCGGCGGTATCTACGGTCCCGGCCGTACGAGGCTGATCGACCAGGTGCGGAGCGGCTCAGCGGTGGTTCCGCAGGATATCCGGTATACGAACCGCATCCACCGCGACGACGCCGCGGCAGCCCTGGTGCATCTCGCCACCATGGCGGACGAACCGGCGCCGGTCTACGTTGGAGTGGACGACGATCCGGCCGATATGGGCTCCATCCTCCGCTTCCTCGCCGCTGAACTGGGCCTCCCGGAACCCGAAGTGGGTGACGCAGGCCCCGCGCGCGCCGGCAACAAGCGCTGCTCCAACAAGCTTCTCCATGGGACCGGCTTCACCTTCGCGTTTCCCAGCTTCCGGGAAGGGTATAGGGAAGTCATCGCCGGGCGCGGCGTGCGGCACCCGTAAGCAGCCGGCGCCGGAGCTCCGGTGCAGGCCAGACAGGTTTGGTGGGAGGCTAGGCACGTGGATTTCCGGCACATCATCGAGACCGTGGGGCAGATTGTCGACTTTGCCGGTGTAGCGGTGATGGTTATCGGCGCGCTGGTGTCGCTCCCTATGGCTCTGCGGGGCCAGGTGCCCCGGGCAATGCAAACCGCCAGCACCGTCAACACCCCGGCCAAAATGAGCTTCTACCGGCTGTACAGGCAGCTGTTGGGAAGGTCCATTCTGCTGGGACTCGAGCTCCTGGTGGCGGCCGACATCATCCGAACCGTGGCAGTCACTCCCACCTTCGAAAGCGTGGGTGTCCTGGCCGGCATCGTGCTCATCCGGACCTTTCTCAGCTTCTCGCTGGAATTGGAAATCACGGGGCGCTGGCCCTGGCAAAAGGACACCCAGCGACCCAGTGAGCCAACCGAGGCTCCTACCGACTGACGGGTTTTCCACATAGGGGTTTGTGGGGGTCCTGATTGTCAGTGCCCTTTGGCAGAGTGGGGTCATGGAAGCCATTGGGGAGCAGGTGTCGGAGAGCGAGGACTCTTCGGGCTTGCTGCCTCTGGGCTTCCGCTCCAGCCGTCACCTTTCCGCCGGGCACGACGACGGGCCGAACCTCCGCACGGCGGGCCACGACGCCGGGCCACAGGTCCGCACGGCAGGTCACCTTCGGCCCGTCCCCGGCCACCCCGCACCAGACCAATCAGCAGACCTGCCTCTGGACCTGCCTTTGGATGCAGCTTTGGATTTGTCTGTCCTGACCGCACGGGTGGCCGCCGCGGCGGTCACAGCCCGCGACGCCCTGCCCACAACCGGCTACACCAGCGCGGCCACGTTCGCCGCCGACGTCGAAGAGCTCTCCCGCTGCGTGGAGTATCTCCAACTCATCGCCGCCGGGGCAGTGGACCACACCCGCACCCACGCGATCACCGACGCCGCCACCCGGGCTGCCACCCACCGGACCGCACGCCGCACCGCCGCCGGGGTCAGTTCCCGGGACGCCAACGGCACCGAAACCCTCAACGAAACCGACACAAACTTGCCCACACCCGCCGGAACACCCACGGGGGTGAGGTCCCCGGCCGATGACGGCTGCCGGAACACCGCCGAGTTCCTCCGGCTCAGGCTCCGCATCCCCATCCGCGAAGCCCGCCGCCGCCTCACCCTCGCCCAGCAAACCCTGCCCGGCACCACCCTCACCGGCACACCCACACCGCCACCACACGAACACCTCGCCACCACCCTCGCACCATCCGACGCCAGCACCGGCCAGCCCGCCACCCCAGCCACACCACCACACACCATCACCGCACCCGCCGTGTCCTCCCAGGCGGCCACCATCATCACCGCCACCCTCGACCGGCTACAACACCACACCACCCCCGAAATCCTGCACGGCATCGAACACCACCTCACCCACGCCGCCACCACCGCAGACCCCGACTTCCTCACCCGCCTGGCCCAACGCCTCACCGAAACCATCGACGCCGACGGCACCGAACCCACCGAAGAAGCACTCCGCCACACCCAAGGCGCCTTCATCCGCAAACCCCGCCACGGCCTCCACCACGTCGAAATCTTCGCCACCACCGACCAATACGAACACCTCCTCACCGCCATGAACATCGCCACCAACCCCCGCACCACCACCCCCAACACCACCACCAACCGGGCAGCCACAGACGCCGACGACGGGGGCAATGGCGACAACACCGTGCTTCAAGAAGGCGCCCGCTCAGGCAATCAGGCATCCCCCGCCCCGGACCTGGAACGCCGCACCCGCCCCCAACAACAACTCGACGGCATCATCACCGCCGTCAAAACCGCCCTCACCACCAACCACCTCCCCACCACCGGCGGCAACAGACCCCAAATCATCGCCACCATCAACCACCACGACCTCTTCCCCACCCCCACAGCACCCCACACACCGGCCGCCGGCACCTTCGCCTTCACCGGCCCCGTCGCCGCCACCACCCTCCGCAAAATCGCCTGCGACGCCGACATCATCCCCGCACTCCTGGGCACCACCAGCGAAATCCTCGACCTCGGACGCAAAACCAGACTCTTCACCCCAACCCAACGCGTAGCCCTCACCGCCCGCGACCAAGGCTGCACCTTCCCCAACTGCACCATCCCCGCCCCCTGGTGCGAAGCCCACCACATCACCTACTGGTCACACGGCGGCCACACCAACACCACCAACGGAACACTCCTCTGCACCCATCACCACCACCTCATCCACAAAGAAAACTGGACCATCACCACCACCAACGGCACCCCAACCTTCATCCCCCCACCCCACATCGACCCCACCCAAACACCCCAACAAAACCACTACTTCAAACCACCACCCCAACCACCACAACCAGCGCCCACCGCAGCCAACACCCCCTGGCCATGACCCACGCCCAACACATTTGGGGTTGCCCCCAACACGTTGACAGGACAGCTACAGGCGCGCGGTTGCACCCGCACCGCCGGGGGCGCCCCTACTTGTGGACGCTCCCCACCACGACCGTGCCATCGAGTTCCTCTGAATGAACGGTGGTCACAGAAAGTCCTGTGGCGGCCACGAGCGCGGCTGTGCCCTCGGCCTGTTGCCCGCTGGTTTCAATGAGCACGCAGCCGTGCGGCGCGAGCCAGTATCCGTGTAACCAGCAGCCTCGAACGTCATGACAACCGAGCAAGTCTCGGCACAGGCCCGGCAGATTCGGACGTGGCTCCATGTGAAAAGTTGGACGGACGGCTTACAGACACTGCGCCGCACCTGAATGATCCCTGGTCACTGATAGGCCTTCGGTAGCCACGAGCTCAACTGTGCCCGCCAAGGACGGCAACAAAAAACGGCCAGGACGCCTAAATGACGCGCTGGCCGTTGGAGATGCTGGCCGTGCCGGATTAGCAGCAGGACCCGACTTAGAAGGTGCGGCCTTGCGGATCCTCTGCCGACGTGTCCTGCCAGCCATTGCTGTCGGTGAAGGTGGCAACGAGCGTGCCAACGCCAGTCCCCAGCGACTGAGAGGGATCAAAGTACAGGGCGGCCTCCGAGGCGCGGCTGTGCGAGATCAGTTGTTCAGCCTCGAGTTTAGCTTCGGGGACCGTAGCCCCCACGATGCTGGTGCGGGCTGGTAGTTCCGAGGAGTGGACCACATCGGCGCCGGTCTGGGCCAGCGGAATGGTGGTCCCGGAATTGATCTCATCGTGGGGAAACTCAAACTCGGCGTCGCTGGATGCGGCAGGGATCGTGTACTCCAGGAAATAGGTCATGGCCCCACCCTTGCAGAAAGCTGCCCCACCCGAAAGCCCACCGCTCCACCGGCCAGCTCAAGGGCAGCCTCGCGTCACCGGAGGGGGCGCACCCTACTTCCCGAGCCCGGCCCGGCGCAGCGCCTCGGCCATGGCAGTGTTCGCGGGTGCAGCCTGCGGAGCAGAACCGCGGCCGCCGGAGCCGCCGGCTGCACCCGGGTTTCGACCTCCCCCGTTCCGGCCGCCCTGGCCTCCACCGGCAGTCCGTTCGCCCTGCTTCGCGGCAGCGGGACCGCCCCTGCGGGAATCCGGCGCCTTGGCGCTTCCTGCAGACGAACCCGTGGGGCGCTGCCCACCGGCGCCCGTACCGCGGGGAGCCTGTCCGCGCGGGCCCGGTTCGTCGTCGAGCCTTAGCGTCAGGGAAATCCGCTTCCTGTCCGGATCCGCTTCCAGCACCTTTACGCGCACCACCTGGCCGGACTTCACCACTTCGCGGGGATCGGACACGAAGCGGTTGGACAGGGCGGATACATGGACCAGGCCGTCCTGGTGCACGCCCACATCCACAAACGCCCCAAAGGCGGCCACGTTGGTGACGGTACCCTCGAGGACCATGCCGGGTTTCAGGTCGGAAATCTTTTCAATGCCTTCGGAGAACGCGGCAGTGGTGAACGCCGGGCGCGGGTCACGTCCCGGCTTGTCGAGTTCGGCAAGGATGTCCGTCACGGTGGGCAGGCCGAAGGCGTCGTCCACAAAGTCGCGCGGATCCAGCGACGATGCCGGCGCCGTGCCTGCCGCCACCAGGATCTTCCGGGCCACCGCGTAGGACTCCGGGTGCACGCTCGAGGCGTCCAGAGGCTCCGCTCCCCCGGTGATCCGCAGGAACCCGGCGCACTGCTCAAAGGCCTTGGCACCCAGCCGCGGCACTTTCTTGAGGTCCGAACGCTTGCCGAATGGGCCGTTTTCGTTTCGGTACGCCACGATGTTTTCGCTGAGCAGAGGCCCGACGCCGGCCACGCGACTCAGGAGCGCAGGCGAAGCGGTGTTGACGTCCACGCCGACGGCGTTCACGCAGTCCTCCACCACTGCGTCCAGGCTCCGGTCAAGCTTTGATGCGGTGACGTCGTGCTGGTACTGGCCCACACCTATGGACTTGGGGTCGATCTTCACGAGCTCCGCGAGGGGGTCCTGCAATCGCCGGGCAATGGACACTGCGCCACGCAGCGAAACGTCCATGCCCGGAAGCTCGGCGGCGGCGAGGGCCGAGGCCGAGTAGACGGACGCTCCGGCTTCGGAAACCACCAGCTTTTGCGGCTTCCGGTCCACGTCCGGAAGGAGCTTGATCAGCTCGGCGGCGAGCTTGTCTGTCTCCCTGGATGCGGTTCCGTTGCCGATGGCCACGAGTTCGACGGCGTGCTGCCGCGCCAGTTTAACCAGCGACGCCAACGCTTCATCCCATTTCCGAGCCGGAGCATGGGGATACACGGTGTCCGTGGCGACGACCTTGCCGGTGCCGTCCACCACCGCCACCTTCACGCCGGTGCGCAGCCCCGGGTCCAGGCCGAGCGTGGGGCGGTTGCCGGCAGGCGCAGCCAGGAGGACATCCCGGAGGTTCGCGGCGAACACCCGCACTGCCTCGTCCTCGGCCGCCGCGAACATCCTGCCCCGCAGGTCTGCGGTGAGCCTGGCCAGCACCCGGGATTTCCAAGCAACCTGGGCGGTCTGCATCAGCCACGCATCGGCGGGCCGGCCGCGGTGGGCGACCCCGAGGAACCTGGCCACCGCGGACTCGTATCGTGCCCGTGAGGCGGCCAGGGCGTCGTCGTCCGCGGGATCCGCCTCGGCGAGGTCGAGTTCAAGGACGCCGTCCTTCTCCCCCCGCAGCAGGGCGAGCACGCGATGGGACGGCATTCCTGCGGGCGCCTGGGTGAAGTCGAAGTAGTCCGCGAATTTCTGGCCGTCCGCCTCCTTGCCCTTTTTCACGCGGGACACCATGCGGCCCTGCGTCCAGAGACGCTCGCGGAGCGTGGCCGCGAGATCGGGGTCCTGGGCGACGCGCTCCACGAGGATGGCACGGGCGCCGGCGAGGGCGCCGGCCGCGTCGCCGATGGCGTGTTCGGGGTTGAGGTACTTGGCGGCCTCGCGCTCCGGATCGAGCTCGGGCCGCTTCACGAGCGCGTCGGCGAGCGGCTCCAGCCCTGCTTCGCGCGCTATCTGTGCCTTCGTGCGGCGCTTGGACTTGAAGGGCAGGTAAATATCCTCCAGCCTGGACTTGGTGTCCGCTGCCAGGATGGCCTTCTTCAATTCCGGTGTCAGCTGGCCCTGGGCCTCGATGGCTTCCAGGACCGCGCGACGGCGGTCGGCAAGCTCCCGGAGGTAGCGCAGCCGCTCTTCCAGGTCGCGGAGCTGGCCGTCATCCAGCGTTCCGGTGGCTTCCTTGCGGTACCGCGCGATAAACGGGACCGTTGACCCGCCGTCAAGCAGGTCGACGGCAGCTTTCACCTGCCAAGGTTTGACGCCCAGCTCCTCGGCAATCTGTGCGTAGATGGCGTCGTCCGGCTGCTGTGCTGCGGGCTTGGAAGGGGCTTGCGGCTGTTGGGTCACCAGAACATCTTGCCTTACCCGCCAGTTGCGCTCCAGCGGCGGCAGAAGCCGGCGTGCTTCCTCAGATGGCCCGTTTCGGGGGGTGTTCGCCGGGCAGCGCAGGCGGTAAGGGTATTCCGCTCGCGTCCGCGAAGTGCTGTAGTTGATATGCCGTCTTAGGCCATTAATGCTCGAGGAAGAGGCCGCCATGAAAGAACTGCTGATTGTGTTTCAGGAAGGGTTCGAGGAGGCCAACATCACCCTGACGGTTAACGGCAAGCAGGTGTGGCGTGACGTGGATGTATCCACCAATCCCATCCTCGGGATCGCCTCAGAGGTCTCGGTGGAGCTGCCGGCGAAGGGTTCCCAGGTGGGCGTCGAGGTGACCAACCGCGGACTGAAGGCGATTACAAAAGTGAGCGGAAAGCCTAAGAGCGTGCTTGTCTCCATCCAAGAAGACAGGCTCGTAATGAAGGAAGGAACGGGCCGCGAGGCCTTCCTGTAGCCCCGGAACCTGCAATTGTTTCGGGGCCGAAGAAGGCCTAGTAATAATCAAATCGTTGGAGTAGCATCTGATCACCGCCGGCTTCCAACGGGGTCCGGCGGGCCAAAAATCCGAGTAGGCCGGGGGTCGTCGGATGGCTTCCGGTTTTTCGCTGCCGGGACAGCACACCGTGCAGCAGCAGATGAGGGCGGCACCCAATCATGGGTGCCGCCCTCATCGCATGTGGCCTTCTTGCTGCTACGAGTTGCTGTCCTGGTACACGGGGTAGTCCGTGTAGCCTTCTGCGCCTGTGCTGTAGAACGTGCTGGCGTCCGGCTCGTTGAGCGGCAGGCTTTCCTTCCAGCGCCGAGCAAGGTCCGGGTTGGCGATGGCGGGCCGGCCCACTACCACTGCGTCTGCATGGCCGTCGGCCACGAGGCTCACTGCCTCTTCCCTAGTGGTCACCACGCCGAAGCCGGTGTTCACCAGGAAGGGTCCGCCGAAGCGGGTGCGGAGGTCCTGCACCAGCTCGCCGGTGGGCTCGTGGTGGAGGACGCTGAGGTAGGCGAGGTTGAGCGGGGCGATGCTGTCCACGAGCACTTCATAGGTGGCGCGCACGTCTGCCGCGTCCGTCTCGGCGATGCCTTGGACGTTGTGCTCGGGCGAAATACGGATGCCCACTCGGTTGGCGCCAACTGCTGCCACAACGGCGTTTACGGTTTCGATGACGAAGCGGGCGCGATTTTCGGGTGAACCGCCGTAGCTGTCAGTCCGGACGTTGGAGTTCGGGGCCAGGAACTCGTGCAGGAGGTAGCCGTTGGCGGAGTGCAGCTCTACGCCGTCGAATCCGGCCTCAATGGCGTTGAGGGAGGCGTTGACGAATTCCTGGATGACCATAGGCAGTTCGTCAGTATCCAGGGCACGTGGCACCGGGTACGGCTGCTTGCCGGCCGGCGTGTGGACAGTTCCTTCCACGGCAACGGCGCTGGGCGCTACGATTTCGGCCCCGCCCGTGATGTCCTGGTGCGAGACGCGCCCGCCGTGCATGATCTGGGCGAACATGCGGCCGCCCTCGGCGTGAACAGCGTCCGTGACCTTCTTCCAGCCTGCAACCTGCTCGGGGTTGAAGATCCCGGGCTGACCTGCGTACGAGCGTGCACCGGCGCTCGGGTGGGTTCCTTCGCTAACGATGAGGCCGAGCGAGGCGCGCTGGCGGTAATGCTCGACGACGAGCGGCCCCGGGACACCTGCCTCGCCGGAGCGGACGCGCGTCAGTGGCGCCATGACCAGACGGTTGGGGAGCTCAAGTTCGCCGAGGGTGAGGGTGGAAAACAGCATGCGCGTTCCTTTCGGGGGCTGAAGGCTTACTCTTTCTGCCAACTAAGAAGCGCATGCAACTATTCCGGATGCGAGGCGAATCACAGGACAGCTGCCCCTGCCGCTGCGGAATGGGACGAATTCGGTAGTGCTTGGACATTGCTGTCAGCGGGCGGTGCCGGGACAGCCTTGGCCTTGTGCATTGGTGTTGCAGTCGTCTGCGTAGTTCCGGGTGAGGGACCGCCAGACGCTGATGGTCTGCGGCGGGGCGCTGAACTGCCCTTGGCCGGGAATCGGCAGGGCCGGGCCGTTATTGACGGAGTATGTTCCCTGGAAAGACGTGGTCAGCACTACCTGGAAATCACCGGTAGCGCCGTACGCGTGGCTGGTCCGGGTCTTCTCACCCCACCGGTCCTGCGGCAGCGGGCCACCCATCGAGGGTTGCGGGCCGAAAACAGTGCCGTCGCCGTAGTTCCACGTGTATTGCACCGGGGTGGCGACCACGTGGACTTGCTGGCCGAACATCGTTATGTCGAACTGCTGCTCCACGGACTCCGCGTAGAAGTTGGTTTCAGCCCCGCGGAGCGTGTGGGGACTCGGCTGGGCTGTGACAGAGCCAGCGCCTACTGGCAGGTTTTGGAACTCCCGCTGGATGTCCGCCGCGATGCGGGGCAGCAGGTCCTCAGGCCTGGCGTCGTAAAGGCAGGTCGGGCCGGAGTGTGGTGCCCACACAGCACCGGGAACGCCCCGGGGACGGGAGAGCCACATGACAGGGATGCCTTCTTCACCGTCAGGGCCGTTCTTGCATTCCAGCTGGCGGGCCAGGCATGGGGTGTCGAAGTCTCCCCCGCCGAGGTGGCACTGGAGCTCGTATTTGTACTCGTTGGGATCAGAGCTGACGCCCCCTGGGGTTGTAGCACTTATTTCACCCGACACTGGGTCTTTCTCCCATGCACCGACATCGACTCCAGCATTCCCGAAGCCCGAGTCAACTCCGCCTTCAGCAAAGGCAGGGGGATGGCTAAATAACGTGAGAGCAACAACCAGAAGCGTGGCTACCGTTGCTCTCACGCATAGTTTGGTGGGCATCACCGAAGCGGGTGCAGGCCGTTGACGCGCCAGTTTGATTCGGCAAAATCAACTAGGAGCACATTCCCAGTGTTGGAAGGCTTGGTGGCCTGGCGAAACTCACCACCCCCAGGCTGATAGTAAGTCAGGGTGTCCTGCAAGACTTGGATGACTACTTGATAGTTTCCATCTGACGACTTCTCGAAAGTTGTCGTTGCGGCTGGCACCGTAAGTCTTCCCCCTGCCAACCAGCGGCCGTCCTGATAGTTGGTCGTCAGAGAGTTGATGATGTTGTTGCAGTATTCGCAATCAGGCGATGTCATCGCTTGCACGGTGGACACGTTCCCGGTTTGATACGCGTAATTGAGATGCTCGAACCAGTACTTAGTGAAAGCCTCTGCGCCCTCCTTCGTCTCCGTCTTCGCCACTTCCGGCAACACTGGGACGGGGACGTTTTGGGCTGGCCCGGATGCGTCGGCGGGCTTGTAGACGGCACTGGGAGTAGGGGTAGGCGTGGGCGAAACGCTGGGAGACGCTGACTGGGAAGGCGTTGCCGATCCAGTGCCCGGATCCGCAGGCGCTCCCCCGGAGCAGCCAGCCATCAGAAGCGCTCCGGCAACCACAAGAACAGCCGCACCGGATCGAGGGCAAAAGGACGTACGAACGTTGCGCGAGGTCATGGGCCGCTATTCCCCCAGTAGTTTCAAGACGGCTTGTTCCGGACAGTGATTCAAGGGTAGCCCAGGTCACATCTCGGCGATAAGAGTTATCCACAGGCATCCGACTCCGGTTCTACCACCCCGCCAGGCCGCGCGGAAGTCACATGGAAAAAGCCGGTGCCCCCAGGCACCGGCTTCCCCCCCAACTGCTGACAGCTCCAACCACAGAGCTATGGGACGGCTACTTCTGTGCCGGAAGCACCAACTCCCCTGTCTTGTCCGTGGACAAGGCGAGCGAGGAAACATACTGCGGGCCGCCGTCGGGCGCGTCCTGTGCCGAGCGCACCATGTCCGGACGTTCGAACTCCAGCCCCGTCACGTGGCAGGTGAGTTTCGCGTCGCTGGGGTTGCCGTCGGCGTCGAACATGGGCAGGTCAATGCCGTCGTCGGTCCGGCGGAGGTAGTACCGGCCGCGGGTCAGGACCGCGAGCGCCGGCGGAAGCACCAGTGCCAGGCCAACAGCGAAGATGGGCGAATACGGCTGGATGCCGGACCCAAAAGCACCGAAGAAGACAGCGATGGAGACGCCCGCTGACACCAGCATCGCCACGAACCCCACCGGGTTCACGGCGTAGAGCATGCCACGGCGGAACTCTGGCACTTTCGGGGAGATCTTGAGCAGGTACTTGTTGATGGCGATATCGGAGGCAACCGTAACCACCCAGGCCATGGCGCAGTTGGCGTAGAAGCCGAGGATGGTGTTGAGGAAGTCGAACATGTTGGCTTCCATCAGGACCAGGGCGATCAGCAGGTTGACCACCACGAACACCATCCGGCCCGGGTAGGTCTTGGTGATTCGGGTAAAGCTGTTGGTCCACGCCAGCGATCCGGAGTACGCGTTGGTGACGTTGATTTTGATCTGCGAAATGACCACCAGCACCACGGCCAGGGTCATCGCCAGCCATGCCGGCATCATCTCCTGGTACACGCCCAGGAACTGGTGCACGGGCTCGTTGGCGGTGGCCGAGGCGGCGGGGTCCAGGGTGGCGATGAGGTAGATGGCGATGAAGAGGCCCACGATCTGCTTAATGGCACCGAAGATCACCCAGCCCGGCCCAGCCAGAATGACGGCCCGCCACCAGGCCGCGCGGTTGGCGTCGGTACGCGGCGGCATGAACCGGAGGTAGTCGATCTGCTCGGCGATCTGCGCCATGAGGGACAGGCATACGCCGGCCGCCAGCATCACGGAGGCCAGGTTCGGGCCGCCGTCGCCGGACTCACCGGTGTACGCAAAGAAGCTGTCGATGCTCTCCGGGTGCGAAACCAGCAGGTACCCCACGGGAACAACCATCAGGAGCAGCCACAGCGGAGTGGTCCACACCTGTAGCTTGGCCAGGGTGTTCATCCCGTAAATGACCAGCGGGATGATGATGACTGTGGACGCCGCGTACCCCAGCCACTGCGGAATCCCCAGGCCCAGCTCCAGCCCCTGGGCCATGATGGAGCCCTCCAGTGCGAAGAAGATGAACGTGAACGTGGCAAAGATGACGTTGGTGACCACGGATCCGTAGTAGCCGAAGCCGGAGCCGCGGGTGATCAGGTCCAGGTCGATGTTGTAGCGTGCCGCGTAGTAGGCCAGCGGGAAGCCGGTGGCGAAGATGATCACCGCGGCCACCAGGATGCCGAAGATCGCGTTTACCGTGCCATAGGAAATCCCTATGTTCGCGCCAATCGAGAAGTCCGCCAGGTAGGCGATGCCGCCCAACGCGCTGGTGGCCACCACGCCTGCGCTCCATTTGCGGTACGAGCGCGGGGCGAACCGCAGCGTATAGTCCTCCAGGCTCTCCTTGGTGGCGTTCAGCGCTGCAGCGTTTCCGGCGGCCGGAGTCGCCGGGGATCCGCCGACGACGCCGGCGCCGGGTGGTGCAGCAGGCTCCAGCAGTTGCGTGGATTCTGAGTCGTGGCTCATGGGCGTGCGTCGCTTTCGTTCGGGGTTCGAGGTCTGCGAGAGACGCTATCCAGCCGAAAAGACAGTCCCATCACGTTCCTGTTTCCGCGGTGTAAAGCCTTGACTGCTCCAGTCAACAATTGATGGGCGGGCTACTTGTTGCCACCCCACAAAAACGGCCGGCACCCCTGGAACTAGCGTCGGAACGGTACGTTCCGCGAGATAAAGGACCACCCATGACTGCCACCGTCCACAACTGGCCCATCCTCGAGACAGCCCGCGCCCAGGTCCTGGAGCGGGGTACCGGGCTCACCGAAGAGCAGCTGGTGGAGGTCCTCACCCTCCCGGACGAAGCACTCCCCCGGGCTTTGGAGCTGGCGCACCAGGTCCGGCTTCGGCATTGCGGCGAGGACGTGGAGGTTGAAGGCATCGTCTCCATCAAGACCGGCGGCTGCCCGGAAGACTGCCACTTCTGCAGCCAATCCGGGCTCTTCGACAGCCCCGTCCGCGGCGTCTGGCTGGACATCCTGGAGCTGGTCAAAGCCGCCAAGGAAACTGCTGCCACCGGTGCCACGGAGTTTTGCATTGTGGCCGCCGTGCGCGGCCCGGACATCAAACTCATGAACCAGGTCAAGTTCGCCATCGACCGGATCAACGAGGAAGTGGACATCAACATCGCGTGTTCCCTGGGCATGCTCACCCAACGGCAGGTGGACCAGCTCGCCGGCTGGGGCGTCCACCGCTACAACCACAACCTCGAAACCGCCCGCAGCTTCTTCCCGCAGGTGGTCACCACGCACACGTATGAGGAACGCCTCGAGACCTGCGCCATGGTGAAGGCTGCCGGCATGGAACTGTGCTGCGGCGCGCTCCTGGGAATGGGCGAGTCAGTCCACCAGCGGGCAGAACTCGCCGCCCAGCTTGCTGCACTGGACCCGCACGAAGTGCCGCTGAACTTCCTCAACCCCCGGCCGGGAACTCCCCTGGAAAACCAAGGCGTCATGGACGGCAAGGACGCCCTCCGGGCCATCGCTGCCTTCCGCCTCGCCATGCCCCGAACGGTCCTGCGCTACGCCGGCGGACGCGAGCTTACGCTTGGCGATCTGGGCACCCGCGAAGGGTTCCTGGGCGGTATCAACGCCGTCATCGTGGGCAACTACCTCACCACCCTGGGACGCCCCGCCACCGCCGACCTCAACCTCCTGGTGGACCTCAACATGCCCATCAGGGAACTGCAGAAGACCCTGTGAGCCCGCTCCCGGCCGGAGCCTCCCCGGATCCTGCGGCCCTGTACTGCGGTCACTGCGGTGAGCCCCGCGAAGAGAACGCTCGCGAGGGTGGCCGCGGCGCCGATGACCACCGCAGAAAGGGCACGGACGACGGCGGGACCACGCCGCCGTCGTCCGCCCACCTGCGATGCGCGTCACGGCTGCACCTGGAACCGCCGCGGTTCTGCGGCCAGTGTGCGCGCCGCCTGAAGGTGCAGGTCACACCGCTGGGCTGGTGGGCTGCCTGCTCACGGCATGGCGTCATTACCTGTCCTGACACCACACCGTGAAAAAACGGCCACCACCCCCTAGCGCTTTTCTACAAGCAGTAGAAGAATGGCTGCATGATGTTTGAACACGCAGATGGGCAACCCATTCTCGAACTCACCGACGAGCAGTCCTGGGAACTCCTGGAGGGAACCAAGCACGGGAGGCTGGTGGTTTCCGTTGCGGGCGAACCGGACATTTTCCCGGTCAACTACGTCACGGCGGACCGGAAGGTCTACCTGAGGACCGCCCCGGGCAACAAGCTGGCACAGCTGACCATCAACTCCAAGGTGCTCTTCGAAACGGACGGCATCCTCTCGGACCAGGCGTGGTCCGTGGTCCTCCGCGGCAGTGCACGCGTGCTGAGCAACTCGGCGGAGCTGGAAACGGTGGAGGCACTGGGCCTGAAGACCTGGGTTCCCACGCTCAAGGACTTCTACGTGGAAATCGAGCCCAGCTCCGTCAGCGGGCGGCACTTCAACTTCGGAGAGCAGCCGGAGCGGGAAATCTAGGCGCTCCTAGACTGGAAGCATGGCGGACAGGCTCACTCCCGAGCAACGCAGCTGGAACATGTCCCGCATCCGGGGCAAGAACACCAAGCCCGAGCTCTTGGTGCGCCGGCTCCTGCACGCCAAGGGCTACCGTTACCGGCTCCATGGCGCCGCAGGCGGGGGAAAGCTGCCAGGCAACCCGGACCTCGTGTTCGCCGGCCGCCACAAAGTCATCTTCGTCAACGGCTGCTTCTGGCACTTCCACGACTGCCGCGTCGGCCAGCACGCACCCAAAGCCAATGCGGGCTTCTGGGCCGATAAGCGCACCCGCACCAGGGAACGCGACGCCACGCAGCGCCGCAAGCTGGAGGACGCCGGCTGGGAGGTCCTCACCCTCTGGGAGTGCGAACTCAAAGACGGCGCCGCGCTCGAGTCACAGCTGGTGCGGTTCCTTGAAACCCGGCAGCGGACTTGAGTGAATCTTAATGCTTTGGGCACGGCCTTCTTGAGACCTGCCCGGGAGGATGGGGAAGTGCCCCGGCCGGGAGCACATCCCCGCCACATGCCGGAGCTGCCACATCCCCTCTTTGCCGCTAAGTCCTCCGGGCCGCCAAGGCGGATTTGAAAGCGGCTGCAGAGGCATCACTGCTGTTGATGCGCCAGTCGGTTTCCTTCTGGAGGTGGAACCAGACGAAGCCCATCACGTCCGGCTGCGCGGAAAGGTAGGACACCAGCGCAGTATTCCAGGAAGCCTTGGAACCGCCCAGCTCGCTGGACGCCACCTCGGCAATCAGGATGGGTTTGCCCGCCGCGAGTCCGCGCAACTGGGAAATGCCGGGGCCAAACAGGTCCTGCGGCGCCACCCAGCTGCTCCACGACTGGGAGGTGCCCCAGTTGTAGCCGTCCAGGGCAACAATGTCCACGTAGCCCGCACCCGGATAGAGCCCGGCAAGGTCAGTGGAACCCCAGTAGGGAACGTTCGGGGACCACACCCACTGGACGTTGCCTGCACCGGTGGACGCCATGACGTCGTGGACGTGGCGCCAGGCCGCAACATAGTCGCCTGCCTGGTTCCCGTTCACGCCCTCCGCCCAGGGGTACCAGTTGCCGTTCATTTCATGGGCGAAGCGCAGCATCACGGGTTTGCCCCAGGACGTGAGCGCCTGGCCCCACTGGAGGATCCTGGCGTCGAAGTCGCCGGCAGCGATCCGGTCCAGGGCATAGGCGGGCTGATCCACTCCGCCGCCCCAAGCCCACGGCTCCCACGTGACCAATGGCGTGGCACCCCGTGCCTGGACGGCGTCCAGCTCGGCCAGCGGCGGCGCCTGGAGGAAGTCCTTGTAGGAAAGCACCATGGTGGGGTTCTCCCCCGCGAGGGTTGCCACTTCATCGAGTTCCGCCGATGCGAGCGGTCCCCCGGCTGTCGCAGCGCCGAACCGGAGGAGTGCGTTGCTGGCCGGTGGTGGCGGAGTGGCGGCTGCCTGAACGGCGAAGAGGGCGGACGCCTTCACGGACGAGGTTTTGGCAGTCACGGTGACGTTGCCGGTGGACCCGGACGGAATGCTCACCCCCGCGCTGAAGGCACCCGTGGAACTGGTCTTGAAAGCGAACGTGGCCGACCCGATGATCACCGTTCCGGTGGTGGCGGCTTTGAACCCGGTCCCGGCCACAGTCACGGCGGACCCCGCCGGCCCGGACGCCGGACTCAACGCAATTTGTGCTGCCGGAGCGGCGGCTGCCGCGGCCGGTTGAACAGCCGCAAGAACCAGGCCGGCTCCCACGAACGCAGCAATGACTAACCTCTTTAACGATTTTGCCAACACAACCCATCCCCAGCTGACGGGCGGCCACGGCCGCAAGGTTTCAGTGCGGAAAGCACTGGCTCAAGTATTGGGTGCGGAAGCCGCAGTGTCATCAAGAAACCCACAATTCTTCCCCGAAACGGTGCCGCCCCCGGGCGCCGGTCCTAACCTGAAACTGCACGCCCGCCCCACTCCGATGATTCGCTGCCGGACTGAAAAACGTCAGCTGAAAGGAACCCCGTGAGCCCCTCGGATGACGCCCCCCTGCCGCTGGTGGACCAGTCAGTGCTGGACCGTCTCCGGGACGAACTCGGAGAAGACGGGGGCTACAGCAAGGTGTTCGTGGGGAACTTCATCGAGTGCCTGCCCCAGCGGCTCAGCAAGCTCCGGTTGGCCCTGACCACCGGAGACTTGGAGGGCTCCGTGGACGCTGTCCTGAGCCTGAAGACCTCCAGCCAGATGGTGGGCGCGGAACGGCTGGCGGGACTGGCAACGAATCTGGAAAGCGAAATCCGCAGCGGGGCACGCGCGGCAGACGCCGCCGTCGTACTTCCCCACCTGGCCGCCGCTTTCCTGCGGAACATCACCCAATGCAGCCGCCAGACCACACACCGCCTGCAGGCTCAGTGCGCGATGGGCGCCAGCCTGTAACCGACGCCGCGGACGGTCTGCAGCCAGCGCGGCTGCTGCGGCGAGTCGCCCAGCTTCTTGCGCAGGTTGCCCATATGGACCTCGACGGACCGTTCGTCCGCCTCGCTGATGTAACTCCCGACGTCGTAGTCTTCGTCCCGCAGCCGGCGCACCAGGTCCGATTTGGTCCGGACAGTCCGCCCGGCTTCCAGCAGCGCGTGCAGGAGTTCGAATTCCGTGCGGGTCAGGTTCATTTCCGTGCCGTCCACCAGCACGGTCCGGGAGGCGTAGCTGAGCTCGAGTCCGTTGTGGCTGTAGTTGCCCCGCTCCGGGTGGCCGCCGGCCTCTGCCGGGATCTCGGCAGGGGTGTCTGCGGGTTCGGAGGCGGAACGCGGGCGCCGCATCATGGCCGCCACCCGGGCACGGAGTTCGCGCGGCCGGAAAGGCTTGGTGAGGTAGTCGTCGGCGCCGGACTCAAGCCCAATAAGGGTGTCCAGCTCTTCCGTGCGGGCCGTGAGCATCACGATGTAGGCATCGGAAAATTCGCGGATCTGCCGGGAAACCTCGAATCCGTCGATGTCCGGCAAGCCCAAATCCAGGGTGATGACATCGGGGCTGATGGTTTTGGCCACCAGGACACCTTCTGCGCCACTGCTGGCTACTGTTACATCAAATCCGGCTTGGGTCAGCACCGTGCGAACCAATTCCCGGATGTCGTGGTCATCCTCGATGACAAGTCCCACACGTGCATCACTCATAGCGCCCCCTCAGCAGCCAACGTCAGAAGTATAGCTGGCTGCGGATATCCTGCTGGTATGGTCTCGCACGCGCCCGCCCGAATGTTCCAGGTCAATGGCTAACCCGGTGGCATGGTCGTCGGGAGGGCTGCGCTTTTTCCGGCGCCAGTTCCACGAGTACAGCCTGCGGGACCGCGTGGCCATGAGCCAGATGCCGCTGTTCATCACCACGCTGCTGACGATGTTCCTGGTGTGGGCCTTCTTCCCCGGAACAATGGGCAATCCGCTCTTCGCTGCGTTCGTCGTCTCGCAGCTCGTGCTGATGGGTCTCTGCTACGTCATCCCGTGGGAGCGGCTGCCCTTCACGAGCTTCCTGGTCATCCCCCTGCTGGACTTCATCTCCATCGCGGTGGGCCGGGAGGGCGGGCAGGACAGCCTCACCGGCATCAGCCTGCTGGCTGTCTTCCCGGTCATCTGGCTGTGCGCCTCCGGGTACTATCCCAAGGCCGCCCTTTGGTTGTCCTTCCTGGCACCGCTGGCCATCATCTGGGTTCCGCTGCTCCTGAAGGGGAACGTCACGGCCCAGGACCTCACCCGGTCCCTGCTGCTGCCGGTCATGATGCTCGGCATCGGGATCTCGGTCAGCGTCCTCACGCTCAGCATGATGCGCCAGCAACGCGAGCTGGAGGAGAAGGACGCCCAGCTCCAGGCCAACCTCCGCACCAGCCAGCGGCAGGAGTCCCTGCTGAACACCGTCCTGGATACGGTCCATTTGGGCGTGCTGGCGGTCGACGCGGACGGTCACGATGTCCTGATGAACAGGAAGCAGCGGGCCAACCACCTGCTGGCCAGCCCCAAGGACAACCCGGACCCCAACGAGTCCCAGCTGCTGGTATTCGGTCCGGACAGAAAAACCCTCATCCCGGTGCCGGACCGCCCCGTCCGCCGCGCCGTGCTGGGCGAAACCTTCACTGACTACCTCGTGTGGCTGGGCGACGGCAGGGACCAGCGCGCGTTCGTCACCACCGCCCGGGCCATGAAGGACAGCGACGGGAAGTTCACCGGCTCGGTCATTGCGTTCAGTGACGTCACGGACCTGGTGAACGCGCTGGCTGCGAAGGACGACTTCGTCTCCAGCGTCTCCCATGAGTTCCGGACGCCGCTGACGTCCATCCTCGGGTACGTGGAAATCCTGCTGGCTGACGAACCGGAGGAATCACAGCAGGAGATGCTCGAAATCATCCGCCGGAACTCCGAGCGGCTGCTGACCCTGGTATCGGACCTGCTCTCCAGCCGGAACGGGCAGCTCATCGTCACCCCGCACACCGTGGATGTGGCAGAGCTGGTGCGGACCAGCGTGTCCTCCGCCATGCCGAGGGCCACGGCATCTGGCGTGGAGCTGGCGGCCGAGACCCCGGATCAGCTTGAGGCCCACGTGGACGGGGCCAGGATTTCCCAGGTCCTGGACAACCTGGTGTCCAACGCCATCAAGTACTCCCCCGACGGCGGCAACGTCCTGGTCAGCCTGGCCCGCGAAGACGGCCACCTCGAATGCCGCGTTACGGACACCGGCATGGGGATGACCCCCGAGGACGCCTCCGAGGTATTCGCCAAGTTCTTCCGCACCAGCAACGTCCGCCGGACGGCCATCCCGGGTGTGGGGCTGGGGCTGCCCATCAGCAAGGCGATCGTCGAAGCCCACGGCGGGACCATCAGCGTGGACAGCACCCTGGGCGAGGGCACCACCTTCATGTTCCGGGTGCCGGTCTAAGGTTCGCCGGCACGCGCCTGCCGGACCACTTCGCCCCACGACTGCCGGGCCAAGTCCTGCACGGCGGCCAGGACCTCCGCGGGCGGCAGAGAGAGATCCAGAGGAAACTCCACGATGTCGATATCCGTGTTCAGGATCCGGCGGAGCTTGATGTCACCGGATCCGGCGTATACCAGCCACGCTGTTGGCACGGCCAGCGCCGTGCAGTGGGCCAGCATCTGGAAGTGGTCCGCGGTGAGGGAAGCACCGGAGTCTGTGGCGGCCTTGTACTTGGCGTTGAAGGCCACCACGGGACGGCCACCGAGCATGTGCACGGCGTCCGGCTGCACGGTGAGGCGGTCAGAGTCCCGCACGGCTTCGCTCAGGAGCGCGTTGTACCGGAGCCGCAGCTCCCCCGGGTAGGCGGCCATCGCTTCACGCAGGGCGGTGCCCACGAAATCCACGAACACCCGGGCCATGTCCACCACGAACGCGGCCGTCTGCTGCCGTCCCGGCCCTGCCTCAGCCGAGGCGTTGCGGAGGATGAGCTCGGCCAGCCGCAGCACCGCGTGGTACCGGAGGTTCATCCTGCTGGGCTTCCACGACGGCAGCGGCGCACCGGACGGGAGCCGGGTGACGCCGTCGAGCTTTCCCTTGAGCAGCCGCAGCCGGCTCAGTACTTCGGGCCGGACCCGCGGCACCTGGCCCATGCGTTCCAGGGCCGCCCGTAGGATCCGGTTCTCGGCAATGTCCTCGGTGAATTCGTCGTAGGAGACTTCCAGCGGCACCAGCATGCCCGGCCGGCGGGAAATCTGGTCCGAGATGCGGATCCGTCCCTTGACCGTGCGGAGGGATTCGTCCACGGCCAGGTAGCCCTGCAGGACGCCGCGTCCCAGCGCCCGTTCGGCCAGCTGCGCCAGGGACTCGGCCAGCGCACTCCACAGCTCCCGCTCCTCGAAGGCAGCCACCGAGTCCGGCCGGAAGCCCTGCTCCCCCGCGTAACTCAGGAGGAACAGCAGCCGGCCAAGGCCCAGCCGGTCCTTGGGCCTGACGTCCAGCTGGACCGAGGCAGTGCGCACCGATCCCACTTTGCCCACCGGCTCAATCCGGTACAGCCCCATCCCCATGGGCGAGGCCTTGGCCAACCCGCTCGAATTCAGGAACGAAGCACTGGCAGGATCCAGCCGCTCCACGATCCCGCGGGACAGCTCGTCCAGCACCAGGTGCCGCGCGGCGCCTCCCGGGCCGCGCGCGCCGGCGTTGCCGTCCGGAGTGAAGGCCCTGGCGGGGTCAGCGGAGCGCAAGGCGTCCCAGCAGTTGCTCCAGCCCGAACCGTTCCTCCAGCTGCGCGCGGGTCAGCTGGCCGTGATAATGCTCCTCCAGCAGCGGCATGAGTTCGTACTTCCAGATCCGCCGCAGCCCGGCCGGTGTCTGCGCCGCGGGCTTCATGAAGTAGGACGGGCCGATCATCAGGTCCCGGTCCCATTCGTCGATGGCGCCGTTGAGAACGTCCAGCAGCAGCGCCGGCGTGGTGTCCAGCCCGCGGGCCTCCAGGAAGCGGAGCAGCGAACCCTTAACCGGTTCGGTTTGCGGATGCAGCTCGATGAACGAGAAGCGCCGGCGGATGGCGGCATCCATCATGGCGATGGACCGGTCCGCAGTGTTCATGGTGCCGATGATGTACAGGTTGTCCGGCAGCGTGAACGGCTCGTTGGGGCTGTACTGCAGGTAGATCCGGTCGTCTCGGTATTCGAGCAGGAAGTACAGCTCGCCGAAGACCTTGGCCAGGTTGGCGCGGTTCATCTCGTCGATGATCAGGAAGTACGGCTTCTTCTCGTTGCCGGGCTTGGCGGCTTCCTCGGCGAGGCGGCGCAGCGGGCCGGCAACAAGCTTGAAGGAGACCTGGCCTTCGTCCGTCTTGTCCGGCCGGTACCCCTCGAAGAAGTCCTCGTAGGCGTAGGAGGGGTGGAACTGGACCAGCTTGACGCGTTCGTCAGTGGTGTCGTCCGCCAACTCCGCTGCCAGGTGCTTGGCCAGGTAGGTCTTGCCGGTGCCAGGCGGGCCGTACAGGACCAGCTGGCGGTTCTCCTCCAGCAGGTCCGCGATCTCCTGCAGGGGCTCGAGGTCCATGTGCAGGGACTCCGCGAACTCCGGCGTCAGCGGCCGGAAGCCCTCCTGGACAGGTTCCACGACGGCGGCGGCTTCCGTTTCGCCGTCGGGCTCGGTCTCGGCTTCGGCCGGCAGGAGTGCCTGGAGCGCCTGCACCACGCGGGTTGCGTCCACCACGATGCCGGGGGTGGCCAGCTGCCGCTGGACGTGCCGGGGCAGGCTGGCGGTGGCGTGGCCTTCGTCGAACCAGCGCACCTTCCGTCGCAGCCGGCGGTTGTCATCGTTGTACTCGGGTTCGCCCAGCACGCCGCCCAGCCGGACCGTGCCGGCGTGCTGGTACAGGACCAGGTCGCCGGGTTTCATGACGGTGAGGAAGGCAAAGACGGCGGTCTTGGTGTCCTCGCGCTCCACGTAGCCAAGGTGCTTGTAGTCCTCGTCCACGGCATGCTGGACCAGCCCGGCGGTGACGCCGGGCTCCAGGAGGCGGAGGTGTTCGACGTCGAGCGTCACCTTTTCCTCGCCCTGCCAGGCGGTGAGCAACTCAGCGTTGTCGTGGTGGGTCCGGAGCAGCCATGCGCGGCGGCCGGGGTCGCCCACCTTGCGCCACTGGCTCACCAGCTGGCGGGCGTACCAGTCGATGCGCTGGCCGGCCTGCTCATCAAGGTGCAGGCGGATCCGGTGGATGTCGGCGGTGATGTCTTCTTCGGAATCCCCCTTGGCGCCACCCACCAGCGAGGCGAAGGCGTCCCGGATTTCCTGCCGCTCCACGTCCGCCACCACGGGTTCAAAGTAGCTGGGCCACGCCAGGAACTCGATGCTGCGGCGGATGGCAGGCTGGTCCGCCGGGGTGCCGGCTGCCAGGGCGTGGAACTTCAGCGGGTCAAGCAGTGCCGCGGTGATGGTGGTGGGCGGTTGCTGGTCCACATGCTGCACGAACCGGCACAGCCACCGGAGGTGGTCCCAGATGGTCCAGTTGAACTCGGCCGTTCGGTCCCGGATCACGCCGTGGTCCGTCATGCCCTGGTAGAGCTCTTCAGGCAGTTCCAGTGGCGGTTCGAGCCAGGAGGCGGCCTCGGCCACGCGGGCCCGCTTGACCTTGAGCGACTTCACTTCATGCGCCAGCGGCAGGGACTGCAGGAACAAAAGCTCGGCGGCCAGCTGCTTGGCTTCGCGGGAGGCGCCGTCGAGGTTCTGCCGGAGGTTGGTCATCATGGGCGCTTTGGGATCCGGCGTGCCCCGTTCCAGGCGGTCCAGCAGTTCCGCGGCGGCCTCGGAGGTCCAGGTCAGTGTCCGCCCGTCCAGGGCCGATGGTTTGCCCTGCAGCCCCGGGCTCAAAACAAACCATGCCGCGTCCTCGATCTCCTTGGAGATGCCGAGGGCGCGGGTCATGGCAGCAATGGTGGCGGGGGTCATGGATTCAAATTTACAGGGTCTAACTGGACGCCTGCTCAAAGCCGCTTGGCCGCCCGGTGGGGAGCCGTCCGGTTTCCGCCGGACGGCTCCTGGCCGTTAGCCCGGAAATTTACGTGCGCGGAGCGGACCGCTTCCGCCCGAAGATGAAGTACCCCATGGGTCCGACGAAGTTGATGAAGGATGCCGCACGCCAGGCGCCCTTAGGCCCGTTAATGAGTGCCGCCGGCCGCTTCGAGATGTCCCGCTGCGCCGCAACCAGCAGCGAGAGCTGGACGATGGCCACGATGATGGTGCCGGCCTTGGAGGACGGCGACATCTCCTTCCAGGTCTTCTTCTTCCTGGCGACTCGGGTCTTGTTCTTGCCCATCTGGCTTCCTTTCGGTGTGGTGTGGTTCCAGTCCAGTGTGCCCCGTGGGGTCCTGTCCAGAGGCTTAGTGCCTGTACGGCGCCAGGCGTTCCTTCTGTTCCGGCGTGAGCCGCTGCACCCGGCCGGTGGCCTCGTCCACGAAAGCAAGGTGGCTGCTCGCCCTGACGCAATCCTCCCCTGTGACGGGATCCTGGACCAGGTAATGGATGTCGAAGCTGGCGCCCTTCACGGCACCGATCCACACCTGCACCACGGCCGGGACGTTGCGGTATTCCAGGGTTCTGACGTAGCGGATCTTGTGGTCCACCACCAGCGCCATGATGCCGTCCGGGACATCGTTGAACAGCGAGACCTGCGGCTCAACGCCGGGCAGGCCCGCTCCCCGGGGCGGTCCGAAGGCACCGATCCTGGCTTCCTCAAGCATGCGGACGATCTGCACGTTGTTGATGTGTCCGTAGGCGTCCATGTCGCCCCAGCGCATGGGAACGGGGACCTCGATCCGCTGGCCGCCGTTCCCGTCGTGCCCGCTCAGCTGTGCACCGCCGTCGAATCATCCACCGGCACGTCACCGGCGTCGGCTCCAGCGAACTGGGACATGTACAGGCGGTAGTAGGCGCCTCCGGCCGCAAGCAGGACCTTGTGGTTGCCCTGCTCCACGATCCTGCCGTTCTCCATGACCAGGATGGTGTCGGCGTCGCGGATGGTGGAGAGCCGGTGGGCAATCACGAAGCTGGTGCGGTCCGACCGCAGTGCGGCCATGGCCTTCTGCACCAGCAGCTCGGTACGGGTATCCACCGAACTGGTTGCTTCGTCGAGGATCAGCAGCGACGGGTTGGCCACGAATGCCCGGGCAATGGTGATCAGCTGCTTCTCGCCGGCACTGACGTTGTTGCCTTCCTCGTCGATCACCGTGCTGTAGCCCTCGGGCAGGGCGCGGACGAAGCGGTCCACGAACGTGGCCTTGGCGGCTGCCATGACCTGCTCTTCGGTGGCGTCGAGGTTGCCGTAACGGATGTTGTCGTAAATGGACCCGCCGAACAGCCACGCGTCCTGCAGCACCATGCCCACCTTGGAGCGGAGTTCGGACCGGCTGAGGTGCGTCACGTCCACGCCGTCCAGGGTGATGGAACCGGAGTTGAGCTCGTAGAAACGCATTACCAGGTTCACCAGGGTGG
The DNA here is from genome assembly GCF_900105535.1 of Pseudarthrobacter equi. NCBI lineage: Bacteria > Bacillati > Actinomycetota > Actinomycetes > Micrococcales > Micrococcaceae > Pseudarthrobacter > Pseudarthrobacter equi. The sequence continues at coordinate 1,392,690 of NZ_LT629779.1, read as the reverse complement.
TCTTTCCGGCGCCGGTGGGCCCCACGATGGCCACGGTGTTCCCCGGCTCCGCGGTGAAGGACAGGTTTTCGATGAGCTGCCGGTCCTCGGTGTAGCTGAAGGTGACGTCCCGGAATTCCACGTGGCCGTCGGTCCTGGCCGGCAGGTGCTCCGTAGCGGTCTCAGGGTCCTGTTCGTCGGCGTCGAGGAACTCGAACACCCGCTCTGCTGAGGCAACACCTGACTGAAGCATGTTGGCCATGCCCGCCATCTGGCCCAGCGGCTGGGTGAATTCGCGGGAGTACTGGATGAAGGCCGTGGCGTCACCGAGCGACATGGAGCCGGAGGCGACGCGCAGGCCGCCCACCACGGCGATGCCCACGTAGCTGAGGTAGGACACGAACTGCATCACCGGGAAGATGATGCCGGAGACGAACTGTGCGCCGAAGCTGGCCTTGTACAGGGCTTCGTTGCGCTCGTCGAACCGTTCGAGCATGTCCGCTTCGCGGCCGAAGACCCGGACGAGGTCGTGGCCCGAGAAGGATTCCTCGATCTGCCCGTTCAGCGTGCCGGTGTTCTTCCACTGCGCCGCGAAGAGCTTCTGGCTCCGCACGCCGATGAGGCCCGCTGCGACGCCCGAGAGCGGCAGGGCCACCAGGGCGATCAGGGCCAGCTGCCAGGAGACGATGAACATCATGATCACGATGCCCACCACTGTCAGCAGCGAGTTGATCAGCTGCGCGAAGGCCTGCTGGAGCGCCTGCTGGATGTTGTCGACGTCGTTGGTCACCCTGGACAGCACGTCGCCGCGCTGGCGGGTGTCGAAGTAGTTCAGCGGGAGGCGGTTGAGCTTCTTTTCGGTGTCGTCCCGGAGCTTGCGGATCACCTTCATGACGATGCGGTTCAGGACGTAGCCCTGCAGCCACAGGAAGATATTGGACACAAAGTACATCAGCAGGACCATGGCGATGAGCATGGTCAGTTTGTTGAAGTCGATGCCGGTGCCGGGCACCAGTTCCATCCGGGAGACCATGTCCGCGAAGTTGTCCTGGCCCTGTTGGCGCAGTCCCTCCACGAACTGGTCCTTACTCACGCCGGCCGGCAGTTGCTTGCCCACGACACCACCGAAAATAACGTCCATGGCCTGGCCGAGGATTTTCGGCGCAATAACGTTCAGCACCACGGCCACCACCACCATGGCCACCACCACGCAGATGCCCAGGGTTTCGGGCTTCAGCAGGCCCATCAGCCGCTTGGCCGACGGCCAGAAATGCTGGGCCTTCTTGGCGGGCATGCCGCCGAACATGTCGCCGTCGGCTTCGGAGGGCGTGAACTCCTCCTCGTAGAAGTCGTCGTCCTCCACCACTGCGGTTTCAGCGGAGCTGCCGGTGCCCTGCACTGTTGCCACGGCGTCTTGCTCAGTCTTCGCGGGGTCTTTCTTGCGGGGGCTCATGCCATTTCCTCCACGCTCAGCTGCGATTCAACAATTTCCTGGTACGTGGGTGAGGTTTCCAGGAGTTCCTCGTGCGTTCCGCGGTCCACGATCCGGCCGTTGTCCAGCACCAGGATCTGGTCCGCCTCGGTGATGGTGGAAACGCGCTGGGCAACGATGATGACCGTCGCGTCGGCAGTTGTGTCCTTCAGCGCCGCACGGAGGCGGGCATCGGTGGCAACGTCCAGCGCCGAGAACGAGTCGTCGAACAGGTAGACCCGGGGTTTAGTCACGAGGGCCCTGGCGATGCAGAGCCGCTGGCGCTGCCCGCCGGAAACGTTCGTGCCGCCCTGGGAGATCCGGGATTCGAGCGCCTTGGACTTTTCCCGGACGAACGATTCTCCCTGCGCCACCCGCAGCGCTTCCCACAGTTCCTGGTCCGTGGCATCGGTCTTCCCGAAGCGCAGGTTGTGCTCGATGGTGCCGGAGAAGAGGTAGGGCCGCTGGGGCACCAGGGCCACGCGCTTGGTGATCTCGGCGTGGTCAAGGCTGGTAACGGGGACGCCGTCCAGGAGGACTTCGCCTTCCGCGGCGTCGTAGAGCCGTGGCAGCAGCGAGAGCAGGCTGGTCTTGCCCGAACCGGTGGAACCGATGATGGCGATGGTCTGGCCAGGCCGGGCGGTGAAGCTGATGTTGCTCAACACCGGGGACTCGGCGCCCGGGTAGGCGAAGGTGACGTTGCGGTATTCCACTACGCCGCTGAGCTCCGAGGGGGCTACCGGGCGTTCGGGATCGTGGATGGAGGGTTCGACGTCGAGTACTTCGCCGATGCGGTCCGCACAGACGGAGGCGCGCGGGATCATCATGGCCATGAACGTGCCCATCATGACGGCCACCAGGATCTGGAGCAGGTACTGGAGGAACGCTGTCAGGGCGCCCACCTGCATGTCGCCCGAGTCGACGCGCTGGCCGCCGAACCACAGCACCGCAGCCGTGGACAGGTGCAGGATCATGCTGATGGCGGGGAACATGAGGACGAACAGGGCACCGATCTTCAGCGAAACATCGGTGAGCTCCTTGTTGGCTTCGCCGAAACGGCCGGTCTCGTACGGTTCCCGGACGAAAGCCCGGACCACCCTGATGCCGATGATCTGTTCCCGGAGCACCGCGTTAATGCGGTCGATCTTCTTCTGCATCGACCTGAACAGCGGCATGAGCCGGACCACCAGGTACCCCACCACTACGGTCAGCAGCGGCACGGAAACCCAGACCAGCCAGGACAGGTTGATGTCCTCACGCAGCGCCATGATGATGCCGCCGATGCACATGATGGGCGTGGCCACCATGAAGTTCAGGCCCATCAGCACCAGCATCTGCACCTGCTGCACATCATTGGTGCCGCGCGTGATCAGCGTGGGGGCGCCGAAAGCGTTGACGTCCTTGGCGGAGAAGCTGGTGACCTTCCGGAACACCGCCCGGCGCAGGTCGCGGCCCAGGGCCATGGCCGTCTTTGAACCGAAGTAGACGCCGGCGATGGCGGCAGCCACCTGGGCAAAGGCCACCAGGAGCATCACGGCACCGGTGCGCCAGATGAAGTCGGTGTCTCCCCTGGTGACGCCTTCATCGATGATCCGGGCGTTCAGGCTGGGCAGGTAGAGGGCCGCAATGGTGGATGCGAGCTGGAAGATGATGACGGCGGCGATGTAGGGAAAATACGGTTTGGAATAGCGCCGTATGAGCGTAAGGAGCATGGTTTCAACTCTAGTGTTGCCCACTGACATTGGAGTCCCATTTAATCCACCTTTTCGATCCGGTTAACGCTGCCGGCACCAGCGGCGGTCCCTAACGAAAAAGGGCCGCCGCCCGTACCCGGATTACGGTCCGGATGCGGGCGGCGGCCCTGTTGTTCACGCGCGGCTGGTGACGCGCAGCGCCTTACTGGTCCCGAGGGGTCCCGGCAGGTGTTGCGGACGATGGGTTCGCGGCACTGTGCTTGCCGCGTCCGGCCAGGTACAGGGCGGCAGCTGCCTGCAGCTTGCGTTCCTTGAGCAGCTTGCGCTGCACCCTGCGGAGTTCAGCTGCCGTCGCTTCCTGCTGGGCGGCGAGGTCCCGCTGGGACCGCAGCTGCTCCTGAATGTCCAGCACCAGCCCGCCCAGTTCGGCCTGCTGCCGGGCCAGCAGGTGCTGGGTGTCCTGCAGCTTCCGGAGGGTGTCGGCGGCACTGGCCACGGCGTCGGCCGCCTTTTCGACAGAGTCGGCGGACCTGAGGTCCAACCCTTCGCTGCCGAACGTCCGGGCAAAAGCCTCCTCGAAGTCCTCGGTTGCTACGGACCTGGACGCGGCTGCGGCCGCTGCCTTGCCGCCGTCGTACGTCTTTGCCGGCGCGGCGCCTGTCCCCGGTCCTGCGTGGATTCCCGCCGGCCGCGCAGCTTCAGCGGTGCTGTATCCGCCATCCGCGTCGCGGGGAGCATCGGGGGAAACCATGGGCAGCTGCCCAGTCATGGCGGTCATCCCCGCCTCGCCGGCGGCGTTGGCCTCCAGGGCCTTTTCAGGAGTAATGTCCACGGTCTTGCGCAGCGGCACCTCCTTGATGAAGAGGACGGCGATCAGCGCAACCACGGCAACGACGGCGGAGATCATGAAAATCCCGGCAGTGGCGTCACCGTAAGCCGCACGCATGACGTCGGCGATCGGCGCCGGCAGGTCCTTGAGGTCCAGCGTGGCACCGCTGTTGCCGGTGGACTCGATGCCGAGCTTCGCCAGACCGTCAGTGGCCAGGTCCTTGACATGGTTGGCCATGACGGCGCCCAGCACGGAGACGCCGATGGCGCCGCCGACGGAGCGGAAGAAGGCAACGGAAGCACTGGCGGAACCGATGTCCTGGGCGCGGACGGTGTTCTGGACGGCAAGGACCAGGTTCTGCATGAGCATGCCAAGGCCGATGCCGAAGATGCCCGTGTAGATGCCGGTGAGCCAGAGTTCGGTGGTGTGGTCCATGGTTCCGGCCATCGCGAGGCCGCCGATCAGCAGGACGGTACCGCCCACCAGGAAGCCCTTCCACTTGCCGTAGCGGCTGATCAGCTGGCCCGAAACCACCGAACCGACGAGGTTGCCGGCAATCATGGGCAGCGTGAGCAGGCCGGCCTCGGTGGGCGTGGCGCCGCGGGCCACCTGGTAGTACTGGCCCAGGAAGGTTGAAGAACCGAACATGGCCACGCCAACAGCAACGGAGGCCACGATGGCCAGAGCGGTGGTGCGGTCGGAGATGATCTTCAGCGGGATGATCGGTGCGGACACCTTGGACTCAACCAGCACCAGCAGTGCCAGCAGCAGGACGCCGCCGCCCACCATCAGTGCCGACTGCCAGGACCACCAGTCGTAGTAGTCGGCCTTGCCGGCGAAGGACACCCAGATGAGGAGCAGGCTGACGCCGGAGGTCAGCAGGATGGCACCAAGCCAGTCGATCTTGGCGGGCCGCTTGACGTGCGGGATCTTCAGCGTGATTTGGAGCAGGATCAGGGCGACCACGGCCAGCGGCACGCAGACGAAGAAGGTCCAGCGCCAGCCCAGCGGGCTGTCCACGATGAAGCCGCCCAGCAGCGGGCCGCCGGCGGTACCGACGGCCATGACTGCGCCCATGTAGCCGGAGTACTTGCCGCGTTCGCGGGGCGGGATAATGGAGCCGATGATCGCCTGGGCCAGGGCGGTGAGGCCACCCATGGCGATGCCCTGGATCACGCGGGCGGTGAGCAGGAACGGGATGTTTTCCGAGAACCCTGCCATGACCGAGCCGGCCACGAAGATCACGATGCTCAGCTGGACCAGGACCTTCTTGTCGAAGAGGTCTGCGAGCTTGCCCCAGATGGGGGTGGTGGCCGCGTTGGCCAGCAGTGCCGCCGTGATGACCCACGCGAAGTCCGTCTGGGTGCCCTTGAGCTCGGACATGATGGTGGGCAGCGCGTTGGCCACAATGGTGCTGCTGAGGATGGCGGTGAAGAAGGCAGCGAGCAGGCCGGTGAGGGCCTCCATGATCTGCCGGTGGTTCATGGGTGCGCCGGGTTCGTGGCGCTTGGATTGCCGTGATTCCTGTTTGGCAGAGCGTTCGCGATGGCGCTCCTCCAGGTCCGCGGCGGCGGTGACGTTAGCCATTGAGGGACTCCTGCATGGTCTGGTGTTCGGTGGTGGTTCCGGCCGCCCTTGCCCGGATGGAATTCTTCAGTGAGGCTGTCAGTTTGTTGAGCATCGCGGCTGTTGCGATGGCATCGTCTTCGTTCCAGTCGGAGAGGTAGCCCTGCAGCGTCTCGGCCCGGTGCCGGATGAGCTCCGCCAGTTTTTCCTTGCCCCGCGGAGAGAGGGCCAGCAGCTGGGCCCTGCCATCGTCCGGATCCGGAGTCCTGACCACCAGGCCTGCGTCGGCGAGCTCAGCGATGTGCCGGCTGAGCACCGGGGGGCTGACGCCGAGGCGTTCTGCCAGGTGCGCCGCGCGGGTTTCCCCTTCGCCGATGAACTTGAGCACGCCCTGGAGGGCTATGCCGGTGTCCTGGCCTTTGACGTTCATCATGGTGACGCAGCGCAGCGCGCGCTGGAGGTCAAAGATATGGCCGACGAGATCGGCGGCGGTAGCCGGTGCGACAGACATGACCCTCCCTAAAGAATTAGTTGCTGCAAGCAACTGTATCAGGAAAAGGTTGCTTAGGGAAACGAATTGTCCCGCCGCCGTCGGCCGACTGCCGTCCTTAAACGGCAAACGCCCCCACACCGCTGCCATGGCAGGGTGCGGGAGCGTCGCTGCGACGATGCGCTGCTAGTCGCCCAGGTGCGTGGGTCCGAACATTTTCAGGAGCGTTTCAACCACGACGACGTTGGGGCCGTCGGCGGCGAATCCTGCCTTGAGCGCGTCCCCCACATCCCCGGGGGCCACTTTGACCGCGGGCACGCCGAACGCTTCGGCGAGCTTGACGAAGTCCGGGCGCGCAAGCTCCGTGGCGGTGGCCTTACCGAAGGCGCCCACCATGTATTCGCGCAGGATGCCGTAGCCGCCGTCGTCCACGATCAGCCAGGTGACCGGGACGTTGTGCTGCTTTGCCGTGGCCAGCTCCGAAATGGAGTACATGGACGAACCGTCGCCGGATACAGCCAGCACCCGGGCAGAACCAGCGGTCTTCCCCAGCGTTTCCAGGCCTACGGCAGCCCCGATGGCAGCCGGGAAGCCGAAGCCCAGGCCGCCGGCGCCCTGGGCCGAGTGGAACTGCCCCTCGCGGGAGTCCCAGCAGGACCAGCCCCAGTAGGAGGCGATGGTCATGTCCCAAAAGGTCTGCATGTCCGCTGGGACGGCCTCGCGGATGTCCGCCATGAACGCCAGTTCCTTGGCGAGGTCCTGGGACTCCAGCCTGGCTTTTACCTTGGTGAGGGATTCCTTCACCAGCTCTTCGGGCGTGGAGCCATGCCAGTCAACTGCAACTTCGGCCGGCGCCAGCGCTTCGTCCAGGGCTGCGAGCGCCTGCCCGGCGTCGGCCCGGATGCCCAGGCCGGGCCGGTTGGATTCCAGGACGCGGGGTTCGGCGTCGATCTGGATGATCCGGCCGCGGGGTTCGAACGTGAAGTAATTGGAGGTGACCTCCCCCAGGGACGAGCCGATGACCACCAGCACGTCCGCGTCCTCGAGGACGTCGGTCATGTACCGGTCTTCGATCCATGACTGCAGCGACAGTTCGTGGGTCCAGGGGAACGCGCCGTTGCCACCCGGAGTGCAGATGACGGGCGCACGGAGTTTCTCGGCAATGGACAGCAACGACTGCTCCGCATTGCCGCGGCGGGTGCCGCCGCCGGCGATGATCGCCGGACGCCTGGCCCCCTGGAGCCACTTCACGGCTTCGCGGACCAGTTCGACGCGCGGCGGGTTGTCCGCGGCCTCGGCCAGCGCGTCCTCCACCGGCGGGACCATGATGGGATCCAGCAGGACGTTTTGCGGGATCTCGATCCACACGGGGCCCTGGGGCGAGGAGATGGCCTCTGTCCAGGCGTCCTGGATGGCGGACGGGATACCCGAGGCGTGCTGGATCAGCCGCTGGCTCTTGGTGACGTTAGCGGCCGAGGCCTTCTGGTCATCGAGCTGGTGGAGCATGCCCTTGCGCCGGGCACCCAGCCCCTCCAACGGGATCTGGCTGGCCACTACCACCATGGGCACACCGGTGGCGTAAGCCTCCTGCAGCCCGGCCAGTGAGGTCAGAGCGCCGGGGCCGGTGGACAGGAACAGGACGCCCACTTCACCGGTGGCACGGGAGTATCCGTCGGCGGCGAAGGCGGAGTTGTTCTCCACCCGGGAGGAGACAAACTGCAGGTTTCCGCGGCCCATGGCGTCAAAGAGTCCCAGCGCGTGCTGGCCGGGAATGCCGAAGACGGTCTTTGCGCCCAGGGCTTCAAGGGTCTCGACGACGAGGTCCCCGCCGTTGCGGGCGCCTGTGCCGGGTTCTGCACTTGCGCCCGGTGCCGCCGCGCCCGGATCGACGTCGATCATGGCCGCCTACTCCTTGCCCGCTGCAGCGAACCCTGCCGGCCGGCGGACTTCCTGCCCGAGGGCCTGGCTTGCGTAGCCGGTGGCTGCGCCGAAGCGGTCGCCGGGCACGGCGTTGTCTGCCATCAGCGTCACCAGTTCGTAGGCTACGTGGCTTCCGGCGACGCCGGTGATTTCCGCATGGTCGTAGGCCGGGGCCACTTCCACGACGTCGGCGCCCACCAGGTTCATGCCGCGGAAGCCCCTGATGATCTCCAGGAGTTCGCGGCTGGTGATGCCGCCCGCTTCGGGGGTTCCGGTGCCGGGTGCGTGCGCCGGGTCGAGGACGTCGATGTCCACCGAGATGTAGAGGGGGCGATTGCCGATCCGGTCGCGGACCTTGGCCACGGTTTCCAGGACCCCCTGGTAGTAGACATCCGCCGAGGTGACGATGCCGAACCCGAAGCGGTGGTCGTCGTCGAGGTCCTTCTTCCCGTAGAGCGGACCGCGGGTGCCGATGTGGCTAATGGCCTCGGTGTCGAGGATGCCTTCTTCGACGGCACGGCGGAACGGGGTGCCGTGGGTGTATTCAGCACCGAAGTAGGTGTCCCAGGTGTCCAGGTGCGCGTCGAAGTGGAGCATGGCGATCGGACCGCCGGCGCGTTCAGCGGCGGCGCGGAGCAGGGGCAGCGCAATGGTGTGGTCGCCGCCGAGCGTCACCAACTTGCTGCCGCCGGCGGTGAGGTCCAGGGCGTTCTGCTGGATGGTTTCGATGGCCTCGTTGATATTGAACGGGTTCACTGCCATGTCGCCCGCGTCGGCCACCTGGACGTTCTCGAACGGGCTGACGTCCCAGGCCGGGTTGTACGGGCGCAGCAGCCGGCTGGCCTCGCGGACGTGATTGGCCCCGAACCTGGCCCCCGGCCGGTAGGAGACGCCTGAGTCGAAGGGCACGCCCACCAGCGTGACGTCAGCCCTGGCCACCTGGTCCAGCCGCGGAAGGCGCGCGAACGTGGCCGCTCCGGCGTAGCGCGGAATCCGGGACGAGTCGATGGGTCCAAGGTTGCCGTTGGCTTCGATGCGCAGCTCTTCCATGCGGGTTTCTCCTTTGAAGAGTGAGGGGCTGATGTGACTGCCATCATACACCCCTGTTTTCCAATGCGCATCAAGTGTTTACCTTCAGCACCGGGCAGCTCTGTGCACTCCTGCCCACTTACCGCCGCTGTCTCTACGCGGTAACACCGGAGATCCGCGCCAGTCCGGCCGCGGACGGCCAACGGACCGCAGGAAACCGGGACGGAATGCACACGCACCCGAGCTCCCGGTTGCCCACTTACGCCAGCAACCAGGTTCCGCGCACTCTCGCTACACCGTCCAATGGCCACATGGACATCCTCGAATACGTTCGGCAGTCGGGCGGCGTGGCCCGTTCCGGCCAACTCCGGGACGCGGGGTTCCCAGTGCTGGCTGCAGAGCCGCGCAAAGCGGGCTGGTGATCGTGCACTCCACCCCGGTTACTCCGACGCGGATGCACTGCGGCCTGCGGAATCCGGGGAGACAGACTGGCCTCTGACAGGGACGAGCAAGAGTTACCGGGCAGGAAGGCCCGCAGATGGAGGGAAGAAGTTAACGGCTGGCGGCGGGCACCAGCACCCAGAGCACTTCCACCGGCTTGTCGGTGGGGTTGATCCAGGTGTGCGGTTCACGGCCGGGGAAGGTGACGGTATCCCCCGCACTGAGGTCGTATTCCTCATTGGTAAGGATCAGCCGGATGCTGCCCTTGGTGACGTGCAGGACGTCGACGTCGCAGTCCACGGCATAGAGCTCGGACTCGCCGCGGCCGTGCGGCTCGATGACGGCCTGGATGATCTGGATGCGCCGCTCGGACCGGGCCGTCAGCAGGCGTTCCACAATCCCCTGGCCGCCGAGGGAGATCCGCGGGCCTTCATTGCGCTTGGTGAGATGGGTTTCCGGGGACACGAAAAGGTCGCCGATGGAAATGGAGAGGACCTGGCACAGCGTCACCAGCGAGGCAACAGAAGGCGAGGTGAGGTCACGCTCCACCCTGCTGAGGAAGCCCTTGGTCAGCCCGGTGGCGTCCGCTACCTGCTCGATGGTGAGCCGCTGGGACTGCCGCGCCGCGCGAATCCGGGAGCCGATGGCAACCGGAACATTGCTGGGCTCAACTGGCAGTGCCTTCATTCACGAACCTTTCATAGCCGGCAGTCCGGCCCCGCTCTGCAGCAATACTAATGGCCACCACCATGTGTGACGCCTCCATGGCGCGCGGGCCCAGACCATGAACTTCCCCTTGACTGTTACTGCGGTCACAGCCTAATCTTTGGAAACACCTGTTGCCTATAAGGCAATTATCGGGAGCTTCCTCCCCTTTTTCCATCTCCCGCAGTTCAGTCCGGATCCCCGCCGGGCACGTCGGCTGCCAATCAGCTCCAAGGAACCCAACATGGATGCAAGTGTCATCAACATCGCCATCGTGGTGGTGTACCTCGTCGCAATGCTGGCGTTCGGCTGGTGGGGCAAGTCCCGCACCCGCAACAACAGCGACTTCCTGGTGGCAGGCCGCCGCCTGGGACCCTTCCTCTATACGGGCACCATGGCCGCCGTCGTCCTCGGTGGTGCCTCCACCGTGGGCGGCGTCGGCCTGGGCTACAAGTTCGGCATTTCCGGCATGTGGCTGGTGGTGGCCATCGGCGCCGGCGTCCTGCTCCTCAGCCTCGCCTTCGCCGGCACCATCCAGAAGCTGAAGATCTATACCGTCTCCCAGATGCTGTCACTGCGCTACGGCAGCCAGGCCACCCGCACCTCCGGCATCATCATGCTCGCTTACACCCTGATGCTGTGCGCCACGTCCACCGGCGCCTACGCCACCATCTTCGTGGTGCTGTTCGGTTGGGACCGGGCCCTGGCCATCGCTGTCGGCGGCGCCATCGTCCTGGTGTACTCCACCATCGGCGGCATGTGGTCCATCACCCTGGCCGACCAGGTCCAGTTTGTGATCAAGACCGTGGGCATTTTCTTCCTCATGCTGCCCTTCACGCTCAACGCCGCGGGCGGGCTGGACGGCATCCGCAGCCGCGTGGAAGCCAGCTTCTTCCAGATCGACGGCATCGGCGTCGAAACCATCATCACGTACTTTGTGGTCTACACCCTGGGCCTGCTGATCGGCCAGGACATCTGGCAGCGCGTGTTCACCGCCAAGACGCCGAAGGTAGCCCGCTGGGGCGGCGCCACCGCCGGCATCTACTGCATCCTCTACGGTGCTGCCGGCGCCCTCATCGGCCTCGGCGCACGCGTGGCCCTGCCCAGCATCGACGTCGCCACCGAAGGCAAGGACGTGGTCTACGCCGAGGTGGCCCAGAACCTGCTCCCCATCGGCATCGGCGGCCTGGTCCTCGCCGCAGCCGTTGCGGCCATGATGTCCACCGCCTCCGGCGCCCTCATCGCTGCCGCCACCGTGGCCCGTGCCGACGTGCTGCCGTTCGTTGCCGGCTGGTTCGGCAAAACCGTCAACACGGACGATTCCGACAACCCCGAGCACGACGTCAAGGCCAACCGCCTGTGGGTCCTGGGGCTGGGCATCGTGGCCATCCTGATCGCCATCGTCACCAAGGACGTGGTGGCTGCGCTCACCATCGCTTACGACATCCTGGTGGGCGGCCTCCTCGTGGCCATCCTGGGCGGGCTCGTCTGGAAGCGCGGCACAGGCATTGCCGCGGCAGCCTCCATGGCCGTGGGTTCCGTGGTGACGCTGGGCACCATGATCATCCTGGAGGTCAACGCCGTGGAACCACTGGCAGGCGTTTTCGCCAACGAACCGATCTACTTCGGCCTGATCAGCTCCGCGGTGGTGTACATCGCCACGTCCCTGCTCACCCGTCCCACCGAGCCGCACGTCATGCGCAACTGGCAGCGGCGTGTGGCAGGGCAGGACTCGCAGGAAGAGTCCGCTGAGCGGATTGCCGCCAACTGACCGGACCCGCAGAAGCCGAAGGGTTTCCTGCACGCACTGGTTCAAGGCAACGCACGACGGCGGCGCCTCGTTTCGCGGACAGCGGGAGGAGGCGCCGCCGTCGTCCGTCCTGCGCCCCTTGGCGCGGCTTACCCGTCTTCACGGACCTCGTCCGGATCGAGCGGGACCACACGGTCCTCGGCGTCGACCACCACCGGCGCTGCATGGACTACCGGCTCCTCCTGGTCCAGGAACTCGTCCTCGGTGTCCCAGTCCTCGCTGGCGGCCGGTGTGTCTTCGGCGTAGTCGTATGCGGGGTCCGCCTCCACGGCGTCCAGGTGCGGCATGTCCGGGTGCTGTCCGGTGGTGCCCATGATTCAACCTCCGTGTGTTCGCCTGACGTGCTCTTGTTGGCGGCGGCCGGGCTGCGCCGTACTTTCATCTCAACACCGCGGATGGGCCGGGTCAAGGGTCCAACGGCCGGCTGTGGACAGTGCCGGGACGGCCTCTCCGGGAACGCCGGGAGCGCCACCGGATTAAGGCATACCGAAACCCGGAAGCGAGGAATGCCAGCCGAAATACCGCGGAAATTCGCAGTAGGCTGGCTCTGCAACGGGGCCGAATACCATGTCCCACCAGCCCAGGAGTTTTCGTGTCGCAGCACGCCCAGTCCACGCCAAACCATTCCACCCCGCACCATTCCAGCCCGGAGTCCACGCCCCGTACCGGCGCAGCGGGACACCACCCCACACCGTCGTCCGCGGACCTCAAGCGGTGGCGCCAATACCTTGCCGACGAACGGGCCGAGGCCTCCGTCTACCGGGACCTGGCCCAGAACCGCGAGGGTGAGGAACGCGAGATCCTCCTTGCCCTCGCCGAGGCCGAGGGCCGCCACGAAGCCCACTGGCTGGGACTGCTCGGCGACCAGGCCGGGAAACCGCGCCCTGCCTCGGCCCGCAGCCGGATGCTCGGCTTCCTGGCCCGCCACTTCGGGTCGGTCTTCGTGCTCGCGCTGGCGCAGCGGGCCGAAGGGCGCTCGCCCTACGCCAAGGACCCCAACGCCACCGAGGCCATGGCCGCGGACGAACAGATCCATGAGGAAGTGGTCCGCGGGCTGGCTACCCGGGGCCGCAACCGCCTTGCCGGCACCTTCCGTGCCGCGGTCTTCGGCGCCAACGACGGGCTGGTCAGCAACCTGTCGCTCGTGATGGGCATGGCGGCGTCCGGCGTCGCCAGCAGCGTGGTGCTGCTCAGCGGCATCGCGGGCCTCCTGGCCGGCGCCATGTCCATGGGCGCCGGTGAGTTCATCTCTGTCAGGTCCCAGCGGGAACTCCTGGCCGCCACCCGCCCCACGCAGGTCACGCTGGCTGCCGCCCCCAAGCTGGATCTGGAACACAACGAGCTCCTGCTCGTGTACCTGGCCCGTGGCATGTCCCACGAAGCAGCCGAACACCGGGTGGCCGAACGCATGGGCCTGCTCTCCTGCGACTGCGATCCCAGCCTGTCGCTCCAGCCCGAGCTGCCGGAGGAGGAGGACCAGCACGAGGCCGTGGGCACCGCTTGGGGAGCCGCGTTGTCCAGCTTCTGCTTCTTCGCGTCCGGCGCCATCATCCCCATCCTGCCGTTCCTGTTCGGCCTGACCGGGGTCACCGCCCTGGTGGTGGCCGGCGCCCTGGTAGGCGTGGCGCTGCTGGCAACCGGCGGCGTCGTCGGCCTGCTGTCCGGCACGTCGCCCCTGACCCGGGGCCTGCGCCAGCTGGGCATCGGCCTGGGCGCTGCCGCTGTCACCTACCTGCTGGGGCTCGTCTTCGGCACCGTCGTCGGCTAGCAGCGGCCCTGCCGTGAAAGGCCTTTAGTGGAGGAATTCCCGCCCAGGCATGCCGGGAGCAGCCCCCAACGCAAGCACGGCCTGGTTTACCGGGCCGTGCTTGTGGTCGCGCTGTGCACCGCCGCGGTACTGGGCGGCGCCCTGGCCCTGGGCGATCCGCGGATCAGCCAACTGCTGACCCAAGGTCAGGGACCCGGCCAGGTCCCCGAACACTCGCAAGCACAACCCGAAGCTGGCCGGGAGGACCCCCTCCCCGGGCTCGCCGGCGAACCATCCGCGGCCAGTACGGAAGCGCCCCCTCCGGGGTACGAGGAGGAGCCGGTTCCGCTTGCCGAGCCGGAGGTTCCGGCAGCGGGCAGCGACTCCTACCGCTTCCTGGCGGTCAACGGCGACGGCACCCCCGTGGGCTACTCGCCCTGCCGCCCCCTCCACTACGAGGTGAATGACCAGTTGGCTCCTGAGGGGTCGGAACGGCTCGTCCCAAATGCCATCAGCATCATTTCGGCCGCCACCGGCATTACCTTCGTCTATGACGGCACCACCGGCGAACAGCCCTCGCCGCAGCGCGCCGCGTACCAGCCGTCAGCCTATGGCGAGCGCTGGGCGCCGCTGCTGATCGCCTGGACCACGCCGGAAGCTTCTCCGGAACTTGCGGGCAAGGTGATCGGCACAGGCGGAAGCACGCACTTCAGTTTCGACGGCGGTCCCAAGACCTTTGTCACCGGCAGCCTGGACCTGGATGCCCCGCAGATCACCGATGAACTGCGGCAGCCGGACGGGAGGCTGTACGCCGCGGCGGTCATCCTGCACGAGCTGGGCCACGTGATGGGACTGGACCATGTGGCCGACCCCGCCCAGCTGATGTATCCGGAAATCGGCGGTTCGGTTGGCGCCTCGGGGAGCCTCGCAGACGGGGACCGCAACGGCCTGTATGAGCTGAGCAAGGCGCAGTGCCGGAAAGACCTCTAGCCCCATACGTACCGTAGGCCGCCCGGGAAAAGTTCAGTGCCCGTCAGTCCTGCAACACCGCCACGGCCTGGTCCACGGTGTCCACCAGGAAGATCCGGTCCTCCATGGCGCGGCCCGCCGCGAGCTGCCGGAGCAGGGGCCAGGCGGGGTAGTCGCGGGTCCAGTATTGGGTGCCCACCAGGACCATGGGCGTCACCTTTTCCCGTGCGCCGTAGTAGTTCTCGCAGGCGTCCTGGAAGATTTCCTGGACCGTTCCGGCGGCGCCGGGGAGGAAGATGATGCCGCCCCGGCAGACGTCCAGCAGCACGGCCTCGCGGATGGAGTTGGCGAAGTACTTGGCGATGTGGGTGGCGAAGTAGTTGGGCGGCTCGTGCCCGTAGAACCAGGTGGGAATTCCCAGCGAGGGTGTACCGCCGGGGTAGCGTTCGACGACGGCTGCCGCGGCGCGTGCCCACGCGGACACGGAAGGGCGGAAGCCGGGGACGGCAGCCAGGAGGCCAAGCGCGGTCTGCAGCACGCCGTCGTCGTGCCCGCCCAGGTAGGCGCCCAGGTTGGCGGCCTCCATGGCGCCCGGCCCGCCGCCGGTGGCCACTGCATGTCCGCCGCTGACCAGGAGCCGTCCCAGCCGCGCGGCCTCCGCGTAGTCCGCACTCCCCCGTTTCGCCGCGTGCCCTCCCATGACGCCCACCATGCGTTTCCCGGACCAGGGGCCGGCCCGGAGTACTTCGTCGAGCGCATCGCCGATGGCATGGTCGTGCAGGGAAGATGCCAGGGTGGCTTCCACGCGGTGTTCCCGGCCCGGCTGGATGCTCCAGTGGTAGATCCGCGCATCCGGCAGCTCTTCGTAGGGAGCGTCGGCCAGCCCTTTGTACAGTTCGGCAGGCGAGTAGAGGGCTGAGCGGTAGGGATCGAAGGGGACCCCCTGCAGCCGCGGGAAGATCAGGGCTCCCCTGCCGCGCAGCTTGCCTTCCATCCCGTCGTCGAACGTGCAGCCCAGGAACAGGGCGTCTTCCACGACCAGGCCGTTGAGCGCCGCCGACCTGCCGCGCAGGTCCAGGGACTGCGCATGCCATCCGTGGGCATGGACCGCCCCCGCGGCGACCAGCCGGTCGAAGCTCTCCAAGTCCTCGACTTCGAGGCTGCGGGGCGTTGGCCCCAGCTTTCCGGAATGGCTCATGGCTGCCGTCGTCGTCCGCCGCTGGTCATGGGTTCAGCCTAGGCCAGCGGGCGCGAACGCGGGGCCGGACCCTGCCCGACCGGCTGGTACCGGAAGGGCTGGGTCCGACCCCGCGATGCTTGCAGGCGGATATCAGGATGCGGCGGTCTTCGCCGGAGTGCTAGGCGGAAACCCTTGCCGGCACCGCACCGTCACGGAAGTGTGCCTCAAGGTCCTCAAGCGAGTGGCCCTTCGTTTCCGGGACGAATTTCGCCACGAAGGCCAGCGACGCGACGTTGACCAGGACGAACAGTCCGAAAGTTCCGGTGGAGCCGAGGGCGTTGACCACGATGGGGAACAGGAATGAGATGGCGGCGTTGACGGTCCACAGGGCGAAGACCGCGATTCCCATCGCAAAGCCGCGGATGGCCAGCGGGAACATCTCCGAGAGCAGGAGCCAGACGCAGGTACCGATGAAGCACTGGACGAAAGCCACGAACAGCATCATGGCGGCCAGGATGATGTAGCTGGCAAGGTCGGACTGGGGCAGGAGGAAGACGATAGCCAGCAGTGCCTGTGAGCCCACCACGCCGGAGAAACCGATGACCAGCATTTTGCGGCGGCCCACAAAGCCCAGCAGCCAGATGCCCAGGATGGTCATCAGCACCGAGGTGACGCCGACGCCGATGGTGGCCACGAGTGAGGCACTGACGCCGAGCCCGCTCTTTTCAAGGATGGTGGGTGCGTAGTAGTTGACGGTGTTGATTCCGGTTGCCTGCTGGACGGTGGCCAGACCGATGCCGATCCATAGCAGCCGGCGCATCCAGGGGTTGTTCTTCAGGCCGCGCCAGGCGTGGCCACGCTCTTCCTTGGCGGTGCGGGCGGTCCGGGCGATTTCCTCGAATTCGGCAGCGGCCTGTTCCGGGGTGCGGCTCATGGCCAGGACGCGGCGGCTGTCTTCGAGCCGTCCGCGGATGGCATACCAGCGCGGCGATTCAGGAAGCATGAGCATTCCGGCAAGGAGCGCCAGGGCGGGGAGCGAGGCGATGCCCAGCATGGTGCGCCACACTTCGGTGTCGTGGATGAGGGCGTCCAGCAGGGCGTTGATGGCGAAGGCCAGCATCTGGCCGGTAACGATCATGAGTTCGTTGATGGTGACCATCCGCCCGCGAAGGTGGGCCGGCGCCATTTCGGCGAGGTACAGCGGACAGGTGACCGCAGCTGCACCGACGCCCAGGCCCAGGATGATGCGGGCGGCGACCATGAACGTGACGTTGGGCGCGATGGCACAGCCGATCGCGCCAGCCAGGAACAACAGCGCGCAGACCAGCAGCGAGCCGCGGCGGCCCAGCTTGTCCGCCATCCGGCCACCGGCCAGGGCTCCAACGGCGGCACCGGGGAAGAGCAGGGCGCTGACAACTGTGGCTTCTTCGACGGCGGTCATGTTCAGGGAGTCGTTCATGTACAGCAGGGCGCCGGAGATCACGCCGGTGTCGTAGCCGAACAGCAGGCCGCCGAGGGTGGAAATGACGGTCAGGCGGGCCAGGTAGCCCCGGCGGGTGGACCCGGCGGCACTGGGGGAAGGTTTCTGCAACAGCATTGTTGCCTCTCAGATTCTTTAGGGACCGAACGGTCCGGAATGTGATGCGTGCCACCAGATTAGAGCGCTCTAATCTCTGCGGTCAAGAGAAAGTCTTAATGTCAGAACAATTTAATTTGTGAGCTCTTGGGCCAACCGGCGCGCATGCAGCCTTGACCCAACAACCCCGCCTGCTACGATCGAACCAGAAAGTATGTCCTATCAAGAGAACATATGGCGGCAAAGCGGCTGCGCCCCATCCGGGCGGAACCGGACGCCGCGACCGAGAACAGGAACACACCGTGGCGAACAACCTGGGCCTCAGCATCGACCGCTCCTCCCCCGTGCCGCTCTACCACCAGGTGGTCCAGGGCATCGAGGCGGCCATCCACAGCGGAGTGCTGGAACCGGGCAGCCGGCTGGATAACGAGATCGACCTCGCGGCGCAGCTGAACCTCTCCCGGCCCACCATGCGCAAGGCCATGGACGAACTGGTGCGCTCAGGCCTGCTGGTGCGCAAGCGCGGCGTCGGAACCCAGGTGGTTTCCAGCCAGGTCCGCCGCCCGCTGGAACTCTCCAGCCTCTACGACGACCTCACCAACAACGGCAAGAAGCCCACCACCGAGGTGCTCAGCTTCTCCCACATTGAGGCCGACGACGCCACCCTGGCCATCCTCCAACTGCCCGCCGGGTCCAAGGTGTACCACTTCACCAGGTTGCGGAAAGTGGGCGGAAAGCCGCTGGCCCTGATGGAGAACTGGGTGCGCGACGACATCGCCTCCATGGACGAAGCGATGCTGTCAGCCGAAGGCCTCTACTCGATCCTCCGTCGCGGCGGCGTCAACTTCCGGCTGGCCACGCAGCGGATCGGGGCCGTGACGGCCAACGAGTACCAGGCTTCCATGCTGGACGCGGCCGAAGGTTCGGCCCTGGTCACCATGGAACGCACCGCGGTGGACGACACCGGCCGGCACATCGAGACCGGGCACCACGTCTACCGCGCCGATTCCTACAGCTTCGAAATGACTCTCGTACAACGCTAAACCGCAAGGAACACTCCATGACCAACTGGGTCTACCCCCTGGGCACTGCCGCCGACGGCACCTGGGACGTTTCGATCGGAACGTCTGATTCAACCCTCTCCGTGGATGGGTGGGCCCACACGGGCCTGAAGGTGGCCACCCTGGCCGCGGGCGCCGCCGTCGAACTTCCCGCCGCGGACGAAGAACGCATTGTGGTGCCCCTTAACGGGTCCTTCACCGCCACCGTGGACGGCACCGGCTACCCGCTCGCCGGCCGCGCATCGGTATTCGCCGGCCCCAGCGACGTGCTCTATACCGGCACCGGGCGCGCCGTCACCATCAGCTCGGCCGACGGCGGCCGGGTCGCCATCGCGACGGCACCTGCCAAGGCGTCATACCCCACCCGGCTGGTACCGGCCGCGGACACCCCCGTGGAACTGCGCGGCGCGGGCAACTGCTCCCGGCAGGTCCACAACTTCGGCACACCGGCCGCGCTCGAAGCGGACCGGTTCATCGTCTGCGAAGTCCTCACTCCCGCCGGGAACTGGTCCTCCTATCCCCCGCACAAGCACGACGAGGAAAAGGACGGCGAGACCCACCTCGAGGAGATCTACTACTTCGAGACGCAGGTTGCCGACGGATCCGGAGCACCGTCCGACGCCGATGCCATCGGCTACCAGCGCGTCTACGCCTCCGACGAACGGCCCATCGACGTCTCCGCCGAGGTCCGCACCGGCGACGTCGTCCTGGTCCCTTACGGCTGGCACGGCCCTGCCATGGCGGCCCCCGGCTACGACCTGTACTACCTCAACGTCATGGCGGGCCCCGGCCCCGTCCGGGAATGGCTGATCAGCGACGACCCGCACCACGGCTGGGTCCGCCAGACCTGGGACACCCAAAACATCGACCCGCGGCTGCCCTTCGGAGCCTAAGGCCGGGCCGGGCCGCCGGCTGGCATAGTGGAGTCTTGTGAAACAGATTTCCCCTTCGCCGCGGTCCGTAACCATGGAGGATGTGGCGCGCGAGGCCGGAGTCAGCCGGGCGCTGGTGTCCCTGGTGATGCGCGATTCCCCCAAGGTCTCTCCCGCCAAGCGGACTGCGGTGCTGGAAAGCGCAGCCGCCCTTGGCTACTCCCCCAACCGGCTGGCCAGCCGGCTGGCCAGCCACCGTACCCACACACTGGGCGTGCTGTTCCTGGACCTGCACAACTCCGTCTTCGCAGACATCTATGACGGCCTCAGCGCGGGGCTGGCCGGCAGCGGCAACCAGGTGATGGTCGCCGTCGGCTCCGCGGATCCGCGCACGGAGATCGAAGCGGTGCGCTCGTTCGTGGACTTGCGCGTGGACGGGGTAATCCTGGCCGGGTACACCGGCACGTCCGAGGACCTCGCGGCCGCCCTGCGCGGGACACCCTGCGTGGTGATCACCCGGGAGTTGGAGGCCGACGGCGTCGACTCGGTTTTGACGGACGACTTCCGTTCCGGGGTGCTCGCCGTGGAGCACCTCGTCGGCCTGGGGCACCGCCGGATTGCGCACGTGGACATCTCCGATTGGCTCCCGTATACCGCCCGCCGCGAAGGTTACCTGCACGCCATGAAGGAGCACGGCCTGGCGCCCCAGCTGGTACACAGCGACATGACCGAACGCGGCGGACGCGCGGTGATGGAGCAGTTCCTCGACTCGGGGGCGGAGCGGCCCACCGCGATTTTCACGCACAACGACCTTACGGCCATCGGTGTCATGGAGGCCCTCACCGCCCGGCGGCTGTCCATCCCTGGTGACGTTGCCATTGTTGGTTGCGACAACATTGAGTTTGCCGCTTCCCCGCTGATTGGCCTGACGTCCATATACCAGCACGCCAGGGAGTTGGGTCAGGTGGCTGCGAGGGCCATGCTGGACCGGATCGCCGGGACCGCCGGGCCGGCGACGACCCGCAAACTGGAACCGGCCCTGATGGTCCGCCGTTCCTCGGACCCCGCAGCCTGATCCCCTGACGCTAAGCAGGGGCGCCGCTCAAGATTCATATGGTGCGCCTCTTAAGTTCGCGGTATACCGTCGTCCGTGACACGCTGAACAACTCGGCCAGCTCGGCCTGCGTGTGCTCTCCGGCATCGTGCAGTGTCAGAAGGTGCTTCCGCTGTGTCTTGGATAATTTCGGCTGCTTGCCCTTCAGTCGCCCCTTCGCCTTTGCAACGGCCATGCCTTCGCGGGTGCGCATCCGGATCAGATCGGCTTCAAACTCGGCCACCATTCCCAGGACGTTGAACAGCAGCCGGCCTACCGGGTCCGTCGGATCGTGGGTGCTGCCCCCGAGGCTGAGGACTACCCCTTTGGCTGTCAGCTCGTCGGCGATGTCCTTGGCATCCGAAAGGGAGCGCGCCAGCCGATCAAGCTTCGTCACCACGAGGGTATCGCCGGCCCGGCACGCAGCCATCGCTTCACGGAGCCCCGGGCGTACCCGATTGGCGCCGGTCAGTCCGTGATCGACGAAGATCTGCTTCTCATCAACCCCAAGGGCAAGGAGAGCGTTTCTTTGGGCGGTGAGGTCCTGGTCGATCGTCGAGACCCGGGCGTAACCGATCTTCATTCCAGTCATGAGGATCATGATTGCAGTAATCCCCCCATCACCGCGCATTTCACCGTGCGGGTCTTACGCACATGGCCGGGGGTCAGCGACCGCGCGGAACGTGGCGGCGGGCTTCTGCGCACGATGATCGACCGCCTTACGGGCAGCCGCACAGGTACCCATCGTTCTTTGTCGCAAGTCTTGCTAATTTGAGCTATGTATCGAGAACAGTTGGAGCAGTCTTCCGTAGCTCAATTGAGTTCTTTGAGATTGAGTCGATTTCTCATTGGTATAAGCCTCCTGCTCTCCAGCACTGTGCTGTTTGAGTGGGATGTGACGCTGAAAACTTGGGTTGCCGTTGCGGCTTTTGCTTGCGCAGCCTTCTCCCTCTACCAGGGAGCCCTTGCTTGGTCGGAGTTGAAACGTCGTGAGCGACGTCAACCTGAACAACAAAGCTCTCCGCCGAGCTCCCGCTGAATCAAAGCCCGTCTCTCGTGGGCGCTTGGAATGCGTCCACTACGGGATCCTTAAACGGACAGATTTCGGGGTTTTTGGAGATCCAGACTTAGTGGACACTGTGACTATGGTTTATCCATGGATGGCAGGGAAACTGACAGCGTGCGCATGGTGTTTCTCCGCGACCAAATTGGCCACGTTCCAAGCAAACAGTATCCGGATATCGCGGCAGATTTGCTAGTGCATGGCTATGATTCCCCGGCCCTCCGGGAACTGGCCGGACACCCGCGCAGTGATCCACTCGGCGCACGCGACTTATGGCTCCAAGCCAGGCAAGAGTTGGGCAGGCCATTTGAGGATGACTCCGTTGCCCGCCGCGTCTTGGTCAGAAACTGGCTGCATGAAATCGTTGACGGGACCTTGGCGCCGCGCACCGGTGCGGGTTTGACCTTCCGGGAGGGCTGGCTGGCCTTAGGCCAGCCCACAGAACTGGATCACTTGGTTGTCCTCATGGACGACTGGGATGATATGCCGCGAAACCGTGAAGACATTTGCGGTCAGATCGTGGCCGCTGCTCGCACGGCCCTGACTGTTTGGTAGTCCGCCGAGGACTGTCCGCACAACCCCATCTTGTCCCAGTAGCGGATCGGCTTGCGGGCGGTGGGCCACCCCCCTGGTGGAACGCCAGCATGTCTGTGCGTCACATGAGGGGTGAGTCGCAGTGGACTTCTACCCCCTCAGGCAGAAATACGCCATTCCGAGTACGCCTCGGTAGCCCTCTTCATATGCAGCGCGCTGTTCCTCATATCGCCGACGGACCTGCTCTGCGGCGGGATGGTCGGCATCATGTGCCTCTAGCCAACGGGTAAACCTGTCGCGAAACCCGGCCTCGAAGACGTCCCACTCCTCAACGCTTGCCTGATCGTCGTCCACCACCTCGAAACCAGCGGCGTGGATCTGCTCGCGCAGCGCATCTGCTGTTAGGTACTCGTCATCACGTCCAGCCAGAGGGGCGGTGGCCGCCGGATGAGGTGTTGCTGACCAGATCGCCTCGCCGTAGACGAGTCGGCCACCGGGAAGCACCAGAGATCGAAGGGCGCGCAGGGCTGCGGCGTAGTCGAGCGGCTGCGCGTCCTCTACCGGCGGCCCCCAGATCTGGCTCGCGCCGATGCAGATGACAACGTCTGCGGGGCGATCCTGGGCTTCTAGCCCAGGCATCGAATTAAACGTCGCTCTGTCGAGCAGCCCACGAGTCAATGCTTGTTGCCTCGCTCGGTCAATGAACGCGGAAGCACTGTCCACTCCGCGTCCTCGTGCCTGCGGCGCCGACGACAAAACCCGAAGTAGTAGTTCACCCCATCCGCACCCCATGTCCAGAACCTCAGCCGGCGCCGGGTCGGACAGGAACGCCACAAGGTGTGCAGCGCGTTCCTCGGAGAGCGGGGTAAGCCAGGTCAGGGACTCATAGAGGGGCGGCAGTTCAAGCGAAGTGGTGTCGGTCACTCGATGATGTTCTCACGATTCACAGAAGCAACTGCTTGTCCGTAAGCCTGTGGTGCTGCGGACTGCTCGGCACCCGGTCAAGGATCCTTTACCGGACGTTGGCAATCGAGATGAGCCGGCCGGCGATCAACCGCTGAATGAGCCTCCATATGAAGCTAGGATTCGGGAATGGATGACGACTCGGGACGCCGCAAACTCATTCTTTTGACGGTCATTTTAATCCTGGTGGGCGGTTTCCTCATCACAGCTGCTGTATTGGCGCGCGATTCGATTGGCAACTTCACAAGCTGGCTCATGATCATAGCCGCCTTAGGAATCTCACTCGGCGTACCTGCCCTATGGCGTCGGCGCCGCAACCAGCGGTCCCGTTAGACGATCCCTGCCGGGCGCATGACGTGCTCATATCGCGCGAGACCTATGTAAAGCTGATCAGATGAAGCTGCAGCCGACCCCTGCCCAGGCCATGGCCCTGTTGGCCTCGGGACTGCTAGACGTCAAGGCCTTTCCCGACATTGCTGCCCAGTGGCTGGTAGATGGCATGGATTCGGAGAACCTTCGCATGCTTGCTGGCGCCGACAACCAGGATCCTAACGACATCCGCGACTTATGGACAGCAACCCTAAACGACCTCGCATTCCAGCCCGTACCACTTGAAAACCGCTGGCCTCTGATCTGGGCATACGAACTGTCCACGTGGAAAGCTGGCGAGCGAACCAAAGGCCAAGTTCTCCGAGACGCCGTTAAATACCTTCAAGAAGTCGAATATGAAGACCGGGACGCCGAGGAAGCCTGGGAACTTTGGTACCTGTGGGACGCGCTCGGCAGCACCTACGACCCACCCAGGACCGATGCTGAGATTTGGGGCGATGTGGAGAGGTACCTCCACAGCTTCGATTGACCTACTTCGGGATCCGCGTGGGCTCTGGCGACACGTGCAGATGAAGATCCTTCACCGGGCCGCGCCTTGGCCCTGTCCACGGTCCGGCGCCGATGAGGGTTTCGTGGGCTGCTTGCTGGCCTGCCTTGCGTCATAGGCTGTGGGAATGAGTGTCAGCGCAGCGCATGCAACTGTCTTCTACGAAGAGATCCTCAAGAACGGTGAGGTGTGGGCGATCCGCGATGCAGGTGGCCTCCCGGCCCCGCTCAACGGGGATGGTGATCGCAGCATGCCTTTCTGGTCCCTTCGGAGCAGAGCAGAGCGCGTTATCGCGAATGTCCCCGACTACAGGGACTTCGAACCGATGGCCATCCGCTTGGACGCGTGGCGCACCCGCTGGATCGACGGCCTCGAGGGTGACGGGATTCTCGTGGGCCTCAATTGGACCGGTGCTCGGGCGACAGGTTATGACTTCAGACCAGCGGAAGTGCGCACCCGACTTGGCGCTATCGAGAACAAGGAATGAACGTGGACAACGAGCCGAGGCACCGGGTGGACCCTGCCGGCCGTTCTCCACTCCACTACGCTGCGCTGGAAGACGATGCCGAGGCAATAGCACGGTTGCTAGCCGCGGGATCGTCGCCTGACGTTGTGGACCGCCAGGGCTTCACGCCGCTTCATCTCGCAGCGCAGGAATTCGCCCCTGCGGCGGCTGCCTCTCTGATCGATGCAGGAGCAAAGGTCGACGCGGAGAACGTCTTCGGCAACACATCACTTTGGATCGCCGTATTTAATTCCAAAGGTCGGGGTGAGCTGATCGGACTGCTCCGTGCCCACGGCGCTGACCCGCTGCACGTCAACGCAAGCGGGCAGACGCCGGTCGGCCTAGCAAGGCTCATTGGCAACTATGACGTAGCGCAGTACTTCCAGGACATACCCGGATAGCAGCCTGGCGGCATTCCTGACAGCCCCTCCTCATTGGCACGCTGACGGATCCCTTTGCGTGCCGTCGAGCCGCAGCAAGAGTTCCCGCTGGCAAGGTGAAATGATGTGGCCAACCAAGAGGAGAAACAATGAACGTTACAGTCCATGCACCGTTGCCTAACGCGATCTTTCTCGTGCTGGGTTCTCAGGAAGCGACGCTTCCAGATGTCACCGCGGAGGGGCTCGTTTGGGCGAGCGAGGACGCTCTAATAATCGGTGGGACTAACGACATGGACGGAGACACAACAATTCATCTGTCTGGACAGGAGCCCGCGCAGGAACTTATCCCGCTCGCATCCCAAGTGATTATGTGCTCGACAGGAGAATTGACCCTGGAGACGGTGTACGGCGAAAAGCTGTCGCAATATGAGGTTCCGGCTGGCACATCGAGGATCGGCATCTGGGTAGATGATCTTCGGGAACCGGGCAATGTGCATCTGCAGGTGGTCAGCGCCTAAATCCTGACAAGCCGGCCAGTGCCTGTCCCCCCTGTAAATCCACGGTTGGCCGCCCGGTAGAGGATCGCCCAACGTGGATAGGCCCTTCAAGACAACGTGGCCGGGACTTTACCGCTCAAGTGGAAGTCGAATGGTGAAGCTTGTGCAGCCTGGACGGGATGACATTGTGAGGCTTCCGTGGTGGGCCTGGAAAATCGCTCGGGCGATTGGTAGTCCGAGTCCGGTCCCGCTTTTGGCTCGTGCTCTGGAAGTTTCACCGGTCACGAATGGTTCGAAGACCTTCTCGCCTAGTTCATCGGGAATCCCGGGCCCGTTGTCAGCGATGGATAGTTCTACCTGATCGGGGAGTGTCGTGGCCTCGGCGTGGATGGCCGATGACGAACCACTGTGCTGCGCGGCGTTATCTATTACTGCGTCGAAGGCTAAGGTCAGCTGCCCTAAGTCCCCGATGAAGGGAACGGGGTCATCGACAGGCGTGAGGCTCCAGGAGTGGGTTGGGTGCTGCTCGATCGCGCGGAAAATACGTTCTTCAAGAAGGGCCACGAGATCCAGCGATTCTTGGCGCATATTTTCGGCAGCATCAGCCCTGGCCAAAGTCAGCATACTGCTGACGAGGCCGGCTAACCTTTCTGTCCCAGAGTTGATTTCCGTCAGAAGCGGGGCGATCTGTGGTGCGGCATGAGCGAATTGCCCGGCCATTTCGGCATAGCCCTGTATGACGGCAAGTGGGGTTCGAAGTTCGTGGCTCGCATCGGAGATAAAGCGGCGAAGCTGCTCTTCCTTTCGCTCCCGTGCAGCCAGGCTTTGAGCGACGTTTCGAATCATGTCACCTGTTGCGCGGGAGAGGGCCACTACTTCCGTCGAGTCCCGGGGCGAGGTGCGTGGAGGCTCGATGGTGAAGGGCCTTTCGTTCAGATCTGATTTGGTTATCGACTTGGCAAACGAGGTCAGTCGTTCCAACGATCGGAGAGCGAGTCCGGAAAGGACGTAGAGAGCGGGGACGGCGACCAACAATGCGCCAATGGATAAAACGGCGCCTAAGATCGTCAGCTGACGTATGACGTTGTCCACGGGTTCCAGCGAGTACCCGAGAATTGCTGTGCTCCCGTCCCCTGGCAGACGCTTTGAGATGTAGCGGTACGAGCCGGCGGCAAGCCTGAGGGTCGAGGGCCGTTCCGTGGGCCCAGCGGCCGCGACTGCGACCACGTCCGGGTCGCTGAGTGTGCGGAGGTTGCCCGTCCGGTCGTAGATGCCAGCTTGAACTACGGTGCCATTGACAGTTATCGCCCCCAGGGAATCTGGTGGCTGGCGGGCCGCGATAAAGTCAGGCGGCCCGAAGCGTTCCGTCGGCTGATGGCGCGCGCTCTGGACTGGGAAGGATGTAAGGAGTCGGCTATCAATCTCATCGACCAGATACCCTCGCAGCAGAACTCCCATTGTTAGATTCAGCAATACAAAGACGACCAGCATCGCGGCCGCCGACAGACCTACCAGCCGGCTTCGCAACGTCCCGAAAAGCCGGCTGCGACTATCACTTCCACTTCGGCAGAAACGCAGTTTCTTCAGTCTCTCCTGTGCCAGGTCCACAATTCATCCTTCGAACCCGGCATAAGGATAAGGTGTGTTTAACCTGTAAATCTCCTGTGAAATACCCGAAAGCTCGGATCTGCCTTTGCGGCTCGGTTCCGGGCGTGGGCGTGGGGAAGAAACGCGAGCCCGTGCGTTTAGGGATCCCTTTGCGTGCCGTCGAGCCGCAGCAAGAGTTCCCGCTGGCAAGGTGAAATGATGTGGCCAACCAAGAGGAGAAACAATGAACGTTACAGTCCATGCACCGTTGCCTAACGCGATCTTTCTCGTGCTGGGTTCTCAGGAAGCGACGCTTCCAGATGTCACCGCGGAGGGGCTCGTTTGGGCGAGCGAGGACGCTCTAATAATCGGTGGGACTAACGACATGGACGGAGACACAACAATTCATCTGTCTGGACAGGAGCCCGCGCAGGAACTTATCCCGCTCGCATCCCAAGTGATTATGTGCTCGACAGGAGAATTGACCCTGGAGACGGTGTACGGCGAAAAGCTGTCGCAATATGAGGTTCCGGCTGGCACATCGAGGATCGGCATCTGGGTAGATGATCTTCGGGAACCGGGCAATGTGCATCTGCAGGTGGTCAGCGCCTAAATCCTGACAAGCCGGCCAGTGCCTGTCCCCCCTGTAAATCCACGGTTGGCCGCCCGGTAGAGGATCGCCCAACGTGGATAGGCCCTTCAAGACAACGTGGCCGGGACTTTACCGCTCAAGTGGAAGTCGAATGGTGAAGCTTGTGCAGCCTGGACGGGATGACATTGTGAGGCTTCCGTGGTGGGCCTGGAAAATCGCTCGGGCGATTGGTAGTCCGAGTCCGGTCCCGCTTTTGGCTCGTGCTCTGGAAGTTTCACCGGTCACGAATGGTTCGAAGACCTTCTCGCCTAGTTCATCGGGAATCCCGGGCCCGTTGTCAGCGATGGATAGTTCTACCTGATCGGGGAGTGTCGTGGCCTCGGCGTGGATGGCCGATGACGAACCACTGTGCTGCGCGGCGTTATCTATTACTGCGTCGAAGGCTAAGGTCAGCTGCCCTAAGTCCCCGATGAAGGGAACGGGGTCATCGACAGGCGTGAGGCTCCAGGAGTGGGTTGGGTGCTGCTCGATCGCGCGGAAAATACGTTCTTCAAGAAGGGCCACGAGATCCAGCGATTCTTGGCGCATATTTTCGGCAGCATCAGCCCTGGCCAAAGTCAGCATACTGCTGACGAGGCCGGCTAACCTTTCTGTCCCAGAGTTGATTTCCGTCAGAAGCGGGGCGATCTGTGGTGCGGCATGAGCGAATTGCCCGGCCATTTCGGCATAGCCCTGTATGACGGCAAGTGGGGTTCGAAGTTCGTGGCTCGCATCGGAGATAAAGCGGCGAAGCTGCTCTTCCTTTCGCTCCCGTGCAGCCAGGCTTTGAGCGACGTTTCGAATCATGTCACCTGTTGCGCGGGAGAGGGCCACTACTTCCGTCGAGTCCCGGGGCGAGGTGCGTGGAGGCTCGATGGTGAAGGGCCTTTCGTTCAGATCTGATTTGGTTATCGACTTGGCAAACGAGGTCAGTCGTTCCAACGATCGGAGAGCGAGTCCGGAAAGGACGTAGAGAGCGGGGACGGCGACCAACAATGCGCCAATGGATAAAACGGCGCCTAAGATCGTCAGCTGACGTATGACGTTGTCCACGGGTTCCAGCGAGTACCCGAGAATTGCTGTGCTCCCGTCCCCTGGCAGACGCTTTGAGATGTAGCGGTACGAGCCGGCGGCAAGCCTGAGGGTCGAGGGCCGTTCCGTGGGCCCAGCGGCCGCGACTGCGACCACGTCCGGGTCGCTGAGTGTGCGGAGGTTGCCCGTCCGGTCGTAGATGCCAGCTTGAACTACGGTGCCATTGACAGTTATCGCCCCCAGGGAATCTGGTGGCTGGCGGGCCGCGATAAAGTCAGGCGGCCCGAAGCGTTCCGTCGGCTGATGGCGCGCGCTCTGGACTGGGAAGGATGTAAGGAGTCGGCTATCAATCTCATCGACCAGATACCCTCGCAGCAGAACTCCCATTGTTAGATTCAGCAATACAAAGACGACCAGCATCGCGGCCGCCGACAGACCTACCAGCCGGCTTCGCAACGTCCCGAAAAGCCGGCTGCGACTATCACTTCCACTTCGGCAGAAACGCAGTTTCTTCAGTCTCTCCTGTGCCAGGTCCACAATTCATCCTTCGAACCCGGCATAAGGATAAGGTGTGTTTAACCTGTAAATCTCCTGTGAAATACCCGAAAGCTCGGATCTGCCTTTGCGGCTCGGTTCCGGGCGTGGGCGTGGGGAAGAAACGCGAGCCCGTGCGTTTAGGGATCCCTTTACGGCCGCTTGGTGTTCGGTGGGCCAGCCCCTATTGGCATACGGCGGCGGGTTGCCAACTTTTCGGACGGTAGGCGCCACCGGCTTAATGGTCACCTGCCTGGTCTCCGCTAGAAGCTGTCGAAGTTCCGCAACAGCCCTGTTATCTTTAGGCATGAATCGTGAAAAGATTCGTCGATCGTCAATTGCTCAATTGAGTTCTTTGAGATTGAGCAGCTTTCTCAGTGGTACTAGCCTCCTTCTCGGCAGCGTCCTGTTGTTCGAATGGAACACCTCGCTGAAAACATGGATGGCTGTGGCAGTTTTTGCCTGTGCCCTTGTCTGCTTCTACCAAGCGACGCTTGCTTGGATGGAACTGAAACGTCGTGAGCGAAGCGGTTCAACGGGGGCCCGTTAGCCAATCCTTTTACGCGCGGGTGGCCAAGCCCGCTGAGTTAACTAAGCGTCAGGGGACACGATCGCGAGTTCGCCGCCGCTCAAAAGCCTGGCGACGCAGTCCGCTACTCGGACAGCATCTGTTTCAGAGGCTCCAGCCTTCAATCGAAAACCGAGTCGAGAGGACGGCAGGTCTCCGCTCTGCATAGCTGACTCCACGCTCGGATCGTCTTCGCACTCAGCTAACGACGCGAACACCGGGTCAGCTACGCCTACGCCCCAACGATCATCTGCGGAAGCGATACGTGGGTAATCCTTCGGATCGGCGGTTGCAGCGCACGAAGCCAGCAGCAGAATAAGCGCTGGAGTTAGAAACCTCTTTCGCATTACCGCCCCTTCGGCCGACCTCGTGTTGACGCCAACCGAAAATAGGGCCAAAAACGCCAACTGAAAATGAGGCCACTGACCATTATGGAAGGTGATCACATTGGATGTTTGGGCGCAGATACGCCACCGATACGCGACGGAGAAGATCTCCAAGAGGGAGCTGGCTAAACAGCTCGGGGTTTCGCGGGGGACGGTGGACCGGGCGTTGGAGGCGGAGCGGCCGCCGAAGTATGAGCGGAGGCCGGCCGGATCGAGTTTTGATGCTTACGCGGCGCAGGTGCGTGCCTTGTTGGTGCAGACGCCGACGATGCCGGCTTCGGTACTGGCCGAACGCGTCGGCTGGACGGGCTCTGCATCCTTATTCCGGGACAAGGTCCGTGGACTCCGGCCCGAGTATATGCCGGCGGATCCGGTGGACCGGCTGGTTCATGAACCGGGCCAGGCGATGCAGTGCGATTTGTGGTTTCCGCATGAGCCGCTGCCTCTGGGGCACGGGCAGGAGGGCAAGCCTCCGGTGTTGGTGATGACGAGCGCGTTCTCCGGATACATCCAGGCCAGGATGCTGCCGACCCGCACGACCTTTGATTTGCTGGGCGGGATGTGGTCGCTGCTGCAGGAGGCCGGCGCAGTGCCCAAGCAGCTGGTCTGGGACAACGAATCGGGGATCGGCCAGGGCCGGCTGACCGAGCCTGCGGCGGCGTTCGCTGGCGTGCTGGGCTGCGAGATCCGGCAGTTGCCGCCAAGGGATCCGGAATCCAAGGGCATGGTGGAGCGGATGAACCGTTACTTCCGCCAGGGCTTCATGCCCGGCCGGACGTTCGCGTCCCCGCTGGATTTCAACGACCAGCTCGCGGACTGGCTGCCGCGGGCGAACGCCCGCTACTCACGGACCCGGCACGGGCGCCCGGTCGAGCTTTTCGTCCGGGACCGGGATGCAATGCGGCCGTTGACGCCGGTGGCGCCCGAGTTCGCCTTCCGCAGCAGCGTCCGGCTTCCACGTGACTATTACGTGCGGGTCTTCTCCAACGACTATTCCGTGGATCCGGGCGCGATCGGGCGGATCGTGAACGTCGAAGCAGACCTGGAAAAGGTGACTGTGAGCGCAGATGGCCGGCTGCTGGCCACGCACGAGCGGCGGTGGGCAAGGCACCAGATCTTCACCGACCCCGGGCATGTCGACAAGGCCGCCTCCCTCCGACGAATCCACCGCAGCGTCAAGGCCGGACGGTCCACCGTCGTGGAGGAACGGGACCTGTCGATCTATGACGAACTGTTCGGTGTCGCAATCCCCGACGATGCCCGCGAACTCTCCGGGGCAGCACGGTGAGCGCTGCGGTGAAGGACATCGAGTACTACGCCCGCGCACTGCGCGCCCCGCGGGTCGCCGACAGCTACCGGTCCCTTGGCGACCGGGCTCGGGAGGCGGGCTGGTCACACGAGGAATACCTAGCTGCTGTCCTCTCCCGCGAAGTCGCCGAACGCGAAGCTTCCGGGGCCGCCCTTCGGATCAGAGCCGCGAGGTTCCCCGGACACAAGCTGCTGGAAGAGTTCAACTTCGACCACCAGCCCGCCGCGGACCGGAACCTCGTTGCCCATCTGGGAACCGGGGCCTTCCTGGAAGAAGCCAAGAACGTGGTCCTGCTCGGTCCGCCTGGCACCGGGAAAACCCATCTGGCCGTCGGGATCGGCATCCGGGCCGCACGCGCCGGTCATCGCGTCCTGTTCGACACCGCGACCGGGTGGGTATCGAGACTGGCCGAAGCTCACGACCGCGGCCGCCTGCCCCAGGAACTGGCCAAGTTACGCCGATACAAGCTCCTTATCGTTGACGAAGTCGGCTACATCCCCTTCGACCAGGACTCGGCCAACCTGTTCTTCCAGCTGGTCTCATCCCGCTACGAACACGCTTCTCTAGTGCTTACCAGCAACCTCGCCTTCAGCAGGTGGGGCGAGGTCTTCAGCGACGCGACAGTGGCCTCGGCGATGATCGACCGGATCGTTCACCACGCAGAAGTCCTGAACCTCACCGGCAGCAGCTACCGACTCCGGAACAAGACAAGAACCCAGCTTCAGGCACAATAGAACAGCAACCCGTGGCCCTGTTTTCAGTCGGCAAAACTGGCCCTATCTTCGGTTGGCGTTAACACCTCGCATCGATCATGACATTTAGTCGATCGTGTGGGAAGACCACACGTAAATCATCGCCCGCCCGGTAGAGGATCGTCTTACGGAGACCCACGGTGCAGTGCCGTTATTAGTGGTGCATCACTAGCTGCCACTCCGCCGTCAGTTGCTTAGAACCAGTTCCAGACGTCTCTCATAAGCCAAACAAGTCCGTAGGCCACGAGAAATGGGGGGATGAGATAAAGGATCCACGTGCCGTGCATTCTTCGTTTAGCCATGCCAAATCCACTCTGTAGAAAATCGCCTGCGCCGATAAGTGCGCAGAACCGGGACATCGGGGACGTTTCTTCCTTAAGATCCTATCGGCGGTCTGGTGGGCGGCGTAGGTGTTCCACGGGTCACCCATCGATTGCTTGCTTGGCTCTACGGCCGCCTCAGCCCGATGATGCATGAGGCCAAGAAGAATGACCGAACACTCGGACCGATGGCCATTAGACCGGCCAGGCGTCCGGTTGGCGATCCTCCAGTGTGCGCTTTTCCGGGCGGGTTTAACTCGGCAGGGGAGTGATCCTCGTTGTATGGGTCGGATGAATGTTCACCCCTCATGCGGGTCCTCATCGAACTTGTGGTAGGTCTCTGGTCATGTTTGTGCTGCTGGGGACTTTCGAGCCGCTGCTGCAGTCTGTTGATGTGCGTGACTCTCAAGCCAGTTGAAAACACGCTGCCCGATTTCTGGGGCGGACAGAAGCAAAGGACTCCGCAAACTTGTGATCCCCTCATGGACGAGGGAGTTTCTGTTGGCCGAAAGTGACTGGACGTGGCGCGCAAGCTCTGGGTCGGACTCTTTGAGTGAGGTGTCGCAGACAACCGTCATGACGTCGTTGAGAAGGTATTGCAGTGTGGATCCTTTGCGAAGTAGAAGGTTGATCGCGCTCTCGTTGTGTTCATTCGCGGCCGCCCGAAGGTGTTCCTGGGCCCTGATTTCGCATGCAATCGCCGCAAGAATTATGGCGCGGATGCGGTCAGGTCGATCCGTACCGTCCATCAAGTGCCAGGCGTCCGCCAGAAGGGCCTGAGACGGGGGGACCGGATTACCTTGTTCAATTCCCCTGATTGCCTCGTCTAGTTGAGAGTAGTTGACCCGGCTGCGTGAGGATGTGAAAGTTCTACTGATCCCGCGACCGAATCCAGCTATTGGCTCACCTGTTGCGGCGTAGTAGACGCCGCCCCGCCCATACTGACGAGGAGCATCCGCTACAAGCCCCAACCAAGGTTGGCGGCTCAGTGCGCGGAGCCATTCAAGGAATGCCTGCATCGTTTTTTCGGAGCGCTTAAGCCCACGTTCATATGCCTGCTGCAAAGCAGTGCCATATTCGCCTTCAAAAGGATCTTCAGGGCGCTCAGAGGGAAGGTCGGCCTCGAGTGTCACGCTGACAGCGAGAAGCCGCACGGCAAGGGTCCGACTGTCCCAGCCGGGTTCGTCGTACACACCCGGCACCGGAACAACCGATGGTGTGGGCGGCGTTTCTGTTTCCCAATCAGCGGCTGTGAATTCGTCCGGCGATTCGGGAAACCTGATCTCAATGCTCTCGCCTCCACTTTCGAAGCGGCGGGTCCACCCCATCAAACTCGGATCTACCCATAGGTCGCTGATGAGGTACCTGATTCTGACTTCAAGCTTGATCATGGTTCAGTCAATCAGCAAGTCCCACTTCGCCCGGGTAAGGGACGCTGAGTCCACCTCTTCAGTGGCACTCGGATGGGCCAGGGCACCGACTTGGGAGTGGCGCGTATGAGAATCGGCTAACGGGCGCCTCTCGCTGGTCTGCCAGATTGCAGCAACAGGAGGACATACACTCTCGCTGCTCGCCGGGTCTACCAGTCCCAGCCCTTCGTGGCGCGCCTGCGTTACCCGCAACTTGAGGATGCCGTGCGAACCACCTGGCACCGCGATCCGTCCGAGCGTTCTTCGGTTCGAAGCCTGTTGGTTGACCATGTCAACCACATCCTCATGAACCAATATCGGCAAGAGCTCTGGCCGGGCAGCAAACCGTGGGACCAGCACGCCCCCACAGTTACCGGCCGGATGGTCAACAGCCAGGCCAGGACCGTCATCAACGGAGTCGATATGCCCGGTGCAGAGGTCGATACGGACCCGTTCGTCTACGGTATCGGAGCCCAACTGGCAGGCGGCGGCGTGGTGACCGCGGTGCTTCCCCGCACTGAGCTCAAGCACATCCAAGTCCAATTCACGCCCCGGACCTAACGCTTCCATTCCAAACACAGCAACACCAAGCTTGACGTCGCCCCCTAGGGGAACCTCGTCCGTAAGCCGATCCTCTACCGACGCGGCAGATGCCTCTGCGCGCAAGCATTTACTAATAAGCTGCGGACATGGTTGATAGGCCGGTGCGGCAAGAATTCTCTACCGCTGGGTTAGTGTGTAGCCGTGGCCGATTTCCCCCCTTGTGACGACGTCTGCGGGACGCTCGAACAGCATGTGCGCAACTTTTTTGATGGGCGCGAAATTCAAGCCTTTACTTGGCCTTCAGGCCCCATACTGGAGCACAACCCCCACTTCCGAGTGTTGAGAGTAGCCCCCTCAAGTCCCAAAAAACTCTGGACCTACATATCTGTGGGTGGTTGGGCTGCCACCGACGCAAAGAACGTTGGGACTGAATTCATACTCTGCACGGCTACCGAAGACATTCGAGCCGTCGAACTCCTCGCGATGACTGTCTTCTACCACGAAGGAGGAAAGCTGGGCCTCGGGCATACCCTTCCTTTAGGGGAGCCGTGGATGGCCGGCTCCCAGTGCGATTACTTCTTGGTGTCCTTGCCATACCCGTTTGGCCCTGACTTGGAGATCGCACACGTCGGCGACCGTCACGTGGAGTTCCTTTGGCTGCTACCGATTACAAAAGCCGAACGGGACCACAAAATCGCCGACGGTCTTGAGGCGCTGGAGTCACGCTTTGAGGAAGCCGGTCTTCGCTACTGGGAAATCAACCGGGCTTCCATCGTGTAACTGCGACCAAGGTCCTGGCACGGTGCGTCACGACAGCATTGAGTGCGGCGGCGCTTTGATAAGACCAGCCCTGATAGACGCCACCGCACTCATAAGGTTCTGTCACGCGCGTAAACCGATCGTATTACGGGCACACGTCGGAGTGGCTGGGCATGGGCACATGCCGTCCCTAGGTTTGGCCTTCACTTATTCCGGGGGAAGAACCGGGGGCGGTGTTGACTCTCTATCAAAGAGTGGACAGTGCTAGCCTCTGAGACTTGCGCCGTAGGTTCGTCGCATCAAAAAAACTGGGGGCTTAGCGTCGAAAGGTGGCAGCATGGCCAACAAGATTCCAAACCCTTGGATAAGTGCCTCATTCTTCGCCTGGGCGGTCCTGTTCGCACTGTGGCAGCCCTTTGTCTGGTGGCGTGGAGTTGCATCCCTATTCGCGGTTGCACTCGGCTTCTGTGGTCTTTACCTGTGGTGGCGCTTCAGAGGAAAGAATTCAAGAGCCAAGCCTCCGAAGGCCTAAGAAGGATCCCCACTTAAGACTGGCCGGAGCCGCCTGCGGCGTCGTCGCTGCGGTGCGCCATAGGCTTGCGGGCGCTTCTGCGAACTGCGGTAGGCCATAAAAGACTCCAATCATGGTGACCGCTGTTCATTACTTGCGACGTGCCCCTACTTCCCCTGGGCGACCGAATAGACGAGCAGACCAAAACCCATGATGACCCAGGCGGTCGCTACAAATCGGACAATAGCAAGCGTCCGTTTCCTGTATGCCTCGGGATCAGACCCTGGTCGGGGAAACGGCCTGGTCCTGGCGCCAAATCTCGCCATTCGACCGGAGAGCATCCACAGGAACCCGCCGACGGCCAACACGGCTAATCCGGCGATTGCGATAGAGGACATCAATCTTCCTATGTTTAACCTATGACGTTACGACTGACCACAGCGTAACGTCTCGCACGTCTGGCATTGGGAAAGTTTGGTAATGACGAGAGACTTTGGCCAGCTCGAATAGTTGGAGACGCCCTACCAGCAATAGAGGATCTCGCGCCCGTAAGCCGATCCCTCTCCAGACATGGCTCACTCGTTCGTCTCAGGCTCCGCATGACTCCTAAGTGAGGGGTTAGGCCCGCCTGTCTGCTCCGGCACGTCACTTCGGGCTTGGCCGTCCTGAACGAAAGTAATTCGAATCTGGCTCCCCTGCCCAAGAATCGACCCAGGGGACGGATCTTGGGAGGTCACCCAGAACAACCCTGGCCAGGTCCGCGAACGAAGTCCAGGCCCGTCAGGGTCCCCGGCGGCGAGACCAAACCCAATGTTCGCAGCTATCTCTTGGGCAATGTGCACAGGCTGGCCAACGAGATCGGGAACAGTCAGCCTCTGACGCTCATTCATCTCTGCAACTCCTTTGATCCTGACCAGCTACAACGGTGAAACCAACTCTGTCCCCTCATCAAAATACCGCCGGCGGGTCAGCCGAGTCTGGCCTACCCGATTTCTTGGTTCCACAAGACAGGGAGGCGACCTTTGGAGGATCCTTCGGCGGGCAGATGGAGGGTCAGCGTCAAGAAAACGCGATGCTTAGGGTGATCAACAGAATCCCGGTGCAGAAGAACAAGATACTGAAACCAATTCCAAGGGATTCCATGGCTTTGACTTGTCGTTGCTCTTCATCCTGCTCGGGTCGGTTGCGGTTGAACATTGTCATGACGGTCTGGTACTGATACTGCGCTATGTCTCTGCGGAATATGAACCAAACCGTAGACACGAGAAGGAGTACCAGCCCAGCTCCGCTAACTCCTACGGTCCCCGGGAACCGCAGGGGCCCGTAGACGGCAAGCAAATAGATGGCCGCCGCCGCTGCCGCGCACAGGGCAAACTGAATCTGGCGTCGCTTACCGAACCCCTGACGTCGATCCGACCATCCGAGGTGGCTTGTCCTGCGCTCCAACGCGCGGATCCATAGGAAGGTCGCTATGCATCCGACAACAAAGAACAGGCTGAGGGCCACTATCAACGGTTCGCGCATAATTCTGACGTTATCCTGACCGATGGAACGGCTGACGCCTCGATCAGCTACGGCAGCGGAACAGCGGGACACTGGCTGGCATCGTGGTGTCCGGAAAATGATTTCCTATCGTGCGAGGCGCGCCGGGTGCCGGCCCTATAGATACCCTTAGAGCGCCAATAGGAGTCCAGATTTTTTGCTCCTACGTTTCGCGTCTTTCCCCCCGTCGCACTTTGCTGAGGCGGGACGACCGCTGAATGTTCTTTCGGGACCAGGCCACCTAAAATCCCGGAAAGCGGGCCTCCATCGCGTACCTGGCGGATAGTTCAGACGCGGACCGCGCCTGCGGCCTCCGCCGTCGCACCGTCCGGGGTTTCGGCCGGCGTGCCTATGCGGGTTTCGCTCCGCTTGGCAGCCGACGCGGCGAAGGCCATGACGGCCACGCCCGCCAGGGTAATGACAGCTCCGGCCCAGATGGGCGACGTGTAGCCGAAGCCGGCCGTGATGGTGACGCCGCCCAGCCAGGCGCCCAGGGCGTTCCCCACATTGAAGGCGCCGATGTTGGCGCCGGAGGCCAAGGTGGGCGCACCCGGGGCGTACTTCATGACACGCATCTGCAGCCCCGGCACGGTGGCGAAGCCGAAACCGCCCATCAGCACCAGGGAGACCACGGTCAGCACGGGGTTGGCTGCCACCAGGGCGAACGCCACCAGCACCACAGCCAGGACGGCGAGCACCACCAGCAGGGTGCGGTCCACGTTCCGGTCCGCAGCCTTGCCGCCAAGGGTGTTGCCGGCGAATAGCCCGACGCCGAAGACGATCAGGAGCCACGGGACGGTTGAGGCAGCGAATCCCGACACTTCTGTGAGGGTGTAAGCAATGTAGGTGAACGCGCCGAACATGCCGCCGAAGCCCAGGACCGTCACCACGATGGACAGCCACACCTGGCCGGAGCGGAACGCGCCAAGCTCTGAACGCAGGCTTCCGCCGGCTTCGGCTGCGCCGGCCTGCCTGGGCACCAGCGCCAGGATGCCCGCGAGCGCCACCACACCGATCACGGTGATGGCCCAGAAGGTGGCCCGCCAACCAGCGGCTTGGCCCAGCAGGGTGCCGAAGGGGACGCCCAGCACATTGGCGGCAGTAAGCCCGGTGAACATCAGGGCGATGGCACCGGCCTTCTTGCTCGGCGGAACCATGCCGGCAGCCACCACGGCCCCGATGCCGAAGAAGGCGCCGTGCGAGAGCGCGGCGATGACCCGGCCCAACATCATGGGCCAGTAGTCCGCAGCCGTTGCGGACAGCAGGTTCCCGGCGATGAACAGCACCAGCAGGCCGGCCAGGACCGGCTTGCGCTCCAGCCGGGTCACGGCCGCCGTCAACCCCAGGGCGCCTACCACCACGGCGAGCGCATAGCCCGAGATGAACCACCCGGCAGACGCTTCGCTGACCCCGAAGTCGGCGGCAACGTCAGGCAGGAGGCCCGCGATGACGAATTCAGTGAGTCCAATGCCAAACCCTCCGAGGGCGAGGGCGATCAGGCCTACAGGCATGGTGATGCTCCTTTGAGCTGTTCTGGTTGTTCTGTGGGGGGATGGCGCCTAAAATAGTTGCAAGCGCGGTATTTATTGTTGCACATGCAAATATACCGCGCAAGCAACTACTTGTGTGCACCGCCGCCGACCCTCTGTCGCCGGCTTCCCGGAAGGAGCAACCATGGGTATCAAGGACGACGCCGTCGAAGTCCGGGCGCAGGGTTGGCGCACCCTGGCCGCCCTGCACGGCCTGATCGAGGGCGAACTGGAACGGTCCCTTCAGGCCGAGTCGAAGCTGTCCGTGGTGGAGTACACCGTCCTGGACGCATTGAACCGGCAGGACGGCTGGCACATGCGCATGCAGCAGCTTGCGCGGGCCACGGCCCTTAGCCCCAGTGCCACCACACGCCTGGTGAACCGGCTCGAGGACCGGGGGCTGCTCACCAGGATCCTGTGCGATGACGACCGGAGGGGCATCTACACCGAGCTCACCCCCAGCGGCAGCACGCTGCTGGCCGAAGCCCGCCCGGTCCACGACGCAACGCTGGAGCGGGCGCTCGAACAGGCGCAGGCGCTGCCGGAACTTGCACCCCTGGTGGGTGCACTGCCCACGCTTCACGTTCCGGCGTAGCCACGGCCCACCTTCCGGCACCAACAGCAGATGCCCCTCCGGGATTCACCGGAGGGGCATCGCCTGTCTGCGGGCTACGACATGCGGTCTGGGCTAGTTCGCCTTCCCGACGGCGGTCCCGGGCCTCTGTCCGGCAACATTCTTGAAGTAGTGCTCCAGGTCCTCGAGGCTCTTGTCCTTGGTCTCCGGAACGTACTTCGCGGCGAACGCGATGGCGCCCACACCCAGTACGGCGAAAACAAAGAACGTGTTGGACAGCCCGATGGCCGCCAGGAGCTGCGGGAACCCAAAGCCCACCAGGAAGTTGACGATCCACAGCAGGAACGCGGACGCGCCCATGCCCAGGCCGCGGATCTTCAGCGGGAAAATCTCGGACAGCATCAGCCAGGTGACCGGTGAGATGGCGCCCTGCTGGAAGGCCAGGAACGTCACGGTGAGCGCCAGGATCACGAAACCCCGGACGGAGCCTTCCGGCAGGATCAGTGAGAAGAGCCCGATCAGCAGCAGCGCCGTCGTCGTACCGACCTGTCCGGTGATGAGCATCCTGCGGCGCCCCACTTTGCCCAGCAACCAAATGCCGACAAACGTGGCCAGCACCGAAATGACGCCGTTGGCGATGTTGGCGGTCAGGGCCGCTTCGCGGCCGAATCCGGATTCCGACAGGATCTGGGTGCCGTAGTACATGATGGAGTTCACGCCGGTGATCTGCTGGATCACCGCCAACCCGAGGCCCACAAAGAAGATCCGGCGGAGCCACGGTATGCCCAGGTCCTTCCAGGTGCCCATCTTGGACTTGTAGTCCTCCACGGCCATGGCCTTGACTTCCTCGAACTCCTTTCTGGCCTCCTCCTGGGACCGGATCCGCTGCAGCACGCTGAGCGTTTCGCCGAAGCTGCCCATGGAAGCGAGCCAGCGGGGGCTCTCGGGCATGAAGTTCATCCCGATCCACAGCGCGATGGCAGGAAGGGTGGCAATCACCAGCATCCAGCGCCAGATGCCGCCGGCCTCGCCGAAGGTGTTGCCGAGGTAGGCGTTGAAGATGAACGCCAGCAGCTGGCCGGTGACGATCATCAGCTCGTTCTGCGTGACGATCCGCCCGCGGCGGTCGCTCGGTGATACTTCCGCAAGGTAAACCGGGACCGTAACCGAGGCACCACCCACGGCCAGGCCCAGGATGAACCTCGCAGCGATCATCACTTCAGTGGTCGGCGA
The DNA here is from genome assembly GCF_900105535.1 of Pseudarthrobacter equi. Taxonomy (NCBI): domain Bacteria; kingdom Bacillati; phylum Actinomycetota; class Actinomycetes; order Micrococcales; family Micrococcaceae; genus Pseudarthrobacter; species Pseudarthrobacter equi. The sequence goes on along the minus strand of NZ_LT629779.1, from coordinate 1,352,220 downwards.
AAAGGTGCAGGCGAGCGTCCCGATCAGGAAGATGACGGCCAGGACCATGATCATCCTGCGGCGGCCGCTGCGGTCAGCCAGCCGGCCGCCGAACAAGGCACCGAACGCCGCACCGAACAGCAGCGACGACGTCACCAGCCCCTCGGTGAGCGGCGTCAGCCCCAGGTCCTCCTGCATGTACGGCAGCGCGCCGTTGATGACGCCCGTGTCGTAGCCGAAGAGCAGGCCACCAAACGTGGAGATGATGGTGACGGTCCGGAGCGCCTTCTTGTGGTTTCCGGGCCGCGCTTCTTTTGCGGCAGGGGCAGGAGCAGGCGAACTCATACGCTGACCTTTTGGACATACTGCTCCATGGTGGCCAATTGGTACCGGGACACCTCATCCGCCTTGTCGTCCTCGGCGAAGACGCTGGAGACCATCACGGTGTCCTCGCGGTCCAGGAAGCCGATTTCCTTGAGGCCACCAAAGAACTCATCCCAGTTCACGTCGCCGTCGCCCACCTTCAGGTGCTGGTGGACGCGGACCGGGTTGCCCGGCGGGTTGGTGATGTAGCGCAGGCCGTGCGAGGCGTGGTGGTCCATGGTGTCGGCCACGTGGACCAGGCGCAGCTTGTCCCCCGCCGCCCGCATGATCTCCAGCGGCTGGTTCTTCATGTGGAAGCTGTGCGAGGCCACGTAGACCATGCCCACGTTCTTCGAATTCACGCCCCGGATCACGCGGATGGCCGCGAGGCCTTCCTCCACGAAGTCGTCAGGGTGGGGGTCGATCAGCAGGTCGATGCCCTCACGTTCGATGATGGGCAGCAGTTCCTCCATGGACCGGTAGAACGCCCGCTCGGATTCCTCTGCCTTTTCGGGCCGGCCGCTGAATTCTGTGTTCATGGTGCTGACGCCGAGGTCCACAGCAATCTGGATGGCCCGTTTCCAGTACCGGACTGCCGCTTCACGGGCGTCCTCGTCCGGTCCGGACCAGCGGAGCACGGGCAGGATGGAGGCGATCTCGATGCCGGCGTCCTTGCACGCCTTGCCCAGCTGGCCCACCAGCTCGTCGTCCGCCTTGGGGTGGTTGTAGAACGGGATGAAGTCCCCGTGCGGGGTCATCTGCATGTACTTGTAGCCAAGGTCCGCCACCACCCGCGGAAACTCCAGGAGGCTGTGCGAGTGGTGGTACGGGGTGGGGTCAAGTGCGATTTTCACGTAAACACTCCATTGTGGATCAGGAAGGCCGAAAAGGTGGAACTAGCTGTAGAGGTCCGGCTTTGCGGCCAGCTTCACTGCAACCTTCTCGCCGTTCTTCTGTGCCTCGACGCCGGCTTCGCAGCACGCTGCGGTGGCATACCCGTCCCAGGCGGAGGGGCCGCCGATTTCGCCCTTAAGTGCCGCGTCAACCCAGGCCTGGATTTCGACGTCGTACGCCGCGCCGAAGCGCTCTTCGAAACCGGGGGTGACGCTGCCGCCCCAGCGTCCGGCGCTGCGGGTGTAGGGGCCCTTGTCACCGCCGATGCTGACGACGCCTTCTTCGAAGGACGCCTGGGTGGCCACTTCGTAGCCGTACTTTGCGTTGACGTAGATTTCGACGTCGGCCAGGACGCCGGATTCGGTCTCGATCAGGACGTGCTGGGGGTCGTGCTGGCCGGCCGGGGCATTCTTGGTGGCCTTGCCGAGACGGACCTGGACGGACGTGATCTCCTCGCCGGTGAAGAACCGGATGGCGTCGAACTCGTGGACCACGGAGTCGTTGATCAGCATCTCGTTGGTGAAGCCCGCCGGGGTGGTGGGGTTGCGGTGCTGGTGGTGCAACATCAGCAGTTCGCCGAGTTCCTGGTTCCGGATGATGGAGCCGAGCGCGGCGTACTCGGCGTCGAAGCGCCGCATGAAGCCTACCTGGATGCGCTTGCGGCCCAGCGCCACCTCAGCCTCGACGATCTTCAGCGAGGACTCTGCATCCGGGGTCAGCGGCTTTTCGCAGAGGATAGGGATGTCCTTGGCGATGGCCTTGAAAAGGATCTCCTCGTGCAGGAAGCCGGGGGTGGCGATGAGGACGGCGTTGACGTCACCGTTGTTGAGCGCTTCCTCGGCGTCAGCGAGGGCCACAGCGCCCGGGATACCTTCGATCGCGGCCTCGGCACGGGCGAGGTCGACGTCGACGACGGCGGCCACTTCGGCGCCGTGGATTCGCTGGTGGAGCCGCTGGATGTGGTCGGCGCCCATGCGCCCGGCACCGATGACGGCGACGCGGAGGGTTTCAGTCATTGTTCTGTCCTTAAGGATCTGGAGGGAGTGGGCTGTGCTGGTCCGTCAGCTGACGGCGGTGCGGGAACCGCAGGACAGCAGGTAGTTGCGGGTGCGCTTGGCGATCGGCATAGGCACGTCGAAGGCCACCGGGTACATGTCCTGCTCCACAATGCCGAAGATGGGCCGGTCCAGCGCTTCCACGGCTTCGATGACTGCACGGAGGTCCGGCAGGCCGTTGGGCGGTTCGGTCATGACGCCGGCCAGGTTGGCAGCTGCCCACGTCATGTTTTCCTCGTTGACCTTCTTGAGGATGTCCGGGTTGATCTGCTTCAGGTGCAGGTAGCCGATCCGGTCCGGGTAGTTCTTGATCAGGTCCAGGCTGGAGGCTCCGCAGTATTCGGCGTGCCCGGTGTCCAGGCAGAGGTTCAGGTACTGCGGGTCAGTGGCGCCGAGCAGTGTTTCGATGTCCTGCTGCGCACCCACGTGGGAGTCAGCGTGGGAGTGGAACTGCTGCTGCAGGCCAAAGTCCTCGAGCAGGGTCTTGCCCAGGCGGTTGTGTCCGGTAAACAGGTCGCTCCAGGCCTTCTCAGTCAGGGTGCCGCTTTCCACCGCTTCACCGGTGACGTCGTCCCGCCACATGGCCGGGATGACCACGATGTGCTCGCCGCCCATTGCCGCGGTGAGTTCGGCGACCTCACGTGCCGGCTCCCAGGCGGTTTCCCACTGGTCCAGGCCGCGATGGAAGGCGGTGAACACGGTGCCGGCGGAGATCTTCAGGTCACGGGCCTTGAGCTCTTCGGCCAGACGGGTCGGATCCGCGGGAAGGTAGCCGTACGGGCCCAGTTCGATCCACTTGTAGCCGGACTCCACCACTTCGTCCAGGAAGCGTTCCCACGGGGTCTGCTTGGGGTCATCCGGGAACCAGACTCCCCAGGAGTCCGGTGCCGTGCCGATGATCAGCTTGTTCTCAGTCATGACAGCGTTGTCTCTCTCTGGTGTCAGTTGGAGGGGAAGTTGTAGGAGGCGCCGGAGGCGTGGTGGGTTTCGGGCCAGCGGGAGGTGATGACCTTGCCGCGGGTGTAGAACGATACGCCTTCGGGGCCGTAGATGTGCTTGTCGCCGAAGAGGGAAGCCTTCCAGCCGCCGAAGGAGTGGTAAGCCACCGGGACGGGCAGGGGCACGTTGATGCCGATCATGCCGACCGTGACGGAGCGCTGGAACTTGCGGGCGGCGGCGCCGGAGGAGGTGAAGATGGCGGTGCCGTTGCCGTAGGGGTTGGCATTGATGAGGGCGATGCCGTCTTCGAGAGTGTCGACGCGGACCACGACGAGGACGGGTCCGAAGATTTCCTCCTGGTAGGCGGTCATTTCGGTCTTGACGTGGTCCAGGACGGTGGGGCCAACCCAGAAACCGTCTTCGTGGCCGGGGACCACGAGGTCGCGGCCGTCAACCACCATTGCGGCGCCGGCAGTCTCGGCTTCCGTGACAATCCGAAGGATGCGTTCCTTGGAGGCGGGGGTGATGACCGGGCCCATTTCGGCGTCGGGTTCGGTGCCGTTGTTGACCTTGACGGCTTCGGCGCGGTCCTGGACCTTGGCGACGAGGGCGTCGGCAGCCTCGCCGACGGCGACGGCGACGGAGATGGCCATGCAGCGTTCGCCGGCGGAGCCGAAGGCTGCTGCGGCAAGGTGGTCGGCGGCGTTGTCGAGGTCGGCGTCGGGCAGGATGATGGCGTGGTTCTTCGCCCCGCCAAGGGCCTGGACGCGCTTGCCGTGCTTGGTGGCGGTTTCGTGGACATACTGGGCGATCGGGGTGGACCCGACGAAGGAGATGCCGTCCACGTCCGGGTGGGTCAGCAGCCCGTCCACGGTTTCCTTGTCACCGTGCAGGACCTGGAACACGCCGTCGGGCAGGCCGGCCTGCTTCCAGAGCTTGGCGAGCAGCAGGGAGGCGGAGGGGTCGCGTTCGGAGGGCTTGAGGATGAACGCGTTACCGGTGGCGATGGCCATTGGCGCCATCCAGAGCGGCACCATGACGGGGAAGTTGAACGGCGTGATGCCGGCGACCACGCCGAGGGGTTCGCGGAAGGAGAAGACGTCGATCCCGGTGGAGACCTGGTCGGAGTAGTCGCCCTTGAGGAGGGTGGGGACGCCGCAGGCGTATTCGATGACTTCGAGGCCGCGGCCAATTTCGCCCTTGGCATCGGAGAGGACCTTGCCGTGCTCGGCGGTGATCAGCTGGGCGAGTTCGTCCACGTGGGCGGCGACAAGTTCACGGAACTTGAACAGAACAGCGGTGCGCTTGGCCAGGGAAATGTCGCCCCAGGTATCGGCAGCGGCGCGGGCGGCCGCGACGGTGGCGTCCAGGTCGGCGCGGTTGGCCAGGCGCAGCTCGGCGGAGACCTGGCCGGTAGCCGGGTTGTAGACCGGGGTGGTGCGGTCACCAACACCTGCGGTTTCGGCGCCGTTGATGAAGTGGTTGATGACGGTGGTTTCGGTGGTTGTGGCAGTCATGGGACTCTTCCTTGAGTGGTTCGAAGGGGATGGAGGTACAGGGTCAGCCGAGCAGTTTGCGCTGGCGGGACTTGTGGTCGGCGTAGGTCTGGAAAGCCTGCTTGGTGGAATCCAGTTCGGACACCTGGGAGACGGGGACATCCCACCAGGATTCCGATGACGGCGCGTCCAGCAGGGGGTCGGATTCAACATGGATCAGGATGGGCCCGGTTCCTTCCGGGGCAGCCTTCGCGTCGCGGACCGCCTGTTCGAGTTCGGCGATGACCTTCTCGCCCGGTTCGATCCGGATGACCTTCACACCGAGGGACTCGGCATTGAGGGCCAGGTCCACGGGCAGGGTCTCCCCCGCGTCGAAGCTGTGCTGCTCTTCGTTCAGTGCCCGGTACTGGGTGCCGAAGCGCTGCGAGCCCAGCATCTCGGAGAGCGAGCCGATGGACGCATAGCCGTGGTTCTGGATCAGCACCACGATCAGTTTGATGCGCTCCGCGACGGCGGTGACCAGTTCGGTATGCATCATCAGGTAGGAACCGTCGCCCACCATCACGACGACGTCCCGCACCTCTTCCGCGCCGGTCCCGGCTGAGCCGCCTGCCGCCGTCGTGCCCGCCGCTTCGGCGAGGGCTGCGCGTTTGACGCCGAGGCCGCCGGGGATCTCGTAGCCCATGCAGGAGTAGGCGTATTCGACGTGGTAGCCGAACGGGTCGCGGACGCGCCACATCTTATGCAGGTCACCGGGCAGGGACCCGGCGGCGCAAATCACGACGTCGCGGGCGTCCATGGCCCGCGAGGTGGCACCGATGATCTCGTTCTGGGCCGGCAGCGGGGTGTAGCGGGTGTCGAATGCCTCGTCCACGGTGGCGTCCCAGCGCTTCTTCTCGGAGGCAATCTGCTGTTCGAGGTCGGCGCCGATCCGGTAGCCGCCCAGGGCAGCGTTGAGCTTGACCAGTGCCTTGCGGGCGTCGGCGACGATCGGCAGCGTGGTGCCGTGCTTGTACGCGTCGATCGGGGCAACGTTGATGTTCACGAAGCGTACGTCCGGGTTCTGGAAAGCGGTCCGGGACGCGGTGGTGAAGTCCTCGTAGCGGGTGCCGATGCCGATGATCAGGTCAGCCTCGGCAGCGATGGCGTTCGCCGCCGTGGTGCCGGTGGAACCGATCGCGCCGAGGGACTGCTTGTGGTCCCAGGGCAGGACGCCGACGCCGGCCTGCGTGTTGCCCACCGGAATGCCGGTCAGTTCGGCGAACTTCGCCAGTTCGTCGTTGGCGTAGGCGTAGAGGACACCGCCGCCGGCAATGATCAGCGGACGCTTCGCGGAGCGGATCGCTGCGACGGCGCGGGCAATGTCCTCATCATCGGCGTCGGGGCGGCGGATCCGCCACTCGCGCTCAGCCAGGAACTCCCCGGGGACGTCGAAGGCCTCAGCTTGGACATCCTGCGGCAGGGAAATGGTCACCGCACCGGTCTCGGCCGGATCAGTGAGGACCCGCAGGCCGTGGTGGAAGGCGGAGAACAGCTGCTCAGGCCGGTTCACGCGGTCGAAGAACTTGGACAACGGCCGGAACGCGTCATTGACCGTGATGTCGTAGGCGTAGGGCTGCTCCAGCTGCTGCAGTACCGGGTCCGCGGCCCGGGTGGCGAACGTGTCGCTGGGCAGCAGCAGCACGGGCAGGCGGTTGGTGGTTGCCAGCGCGGCACCAGTCAGCAGGTTCGAGGAACCGGGGCCGATGGAGGTGCTGATCGCATAGGTCTGGCGGCGGCGGGTGTGCCGCGCGTAGCCCACGGCCTGGTGGACCTGGGCCTGTTCGTTGCGGCCCTGGTAATACGGCATGATGGCCGGGTCCAGCTGCTGGTACTGCTTCAGCGCCTGGCCCACACCGGCCACGTTCCCGTGCCCGAAGATCCCGAAGGTTCCGGGGATGAGCCGCTCGCGGTACTCAACCCCGTTCACCGTGTCCACGGTGTACTGCTTGGAAAGGTATTCGACGACGGCCTGGGCCACCGTCATCCTGCGCGTAGTTGTGCCCATGGCGGTTTACTCCGGAATTTCTGTGGTGTGGTGCAGGAGCGAGGCTGCGCTGGCGACGGCGCCGGCAACGTCCCCGTCCGCGGGGTAGAGCAGCGTCCGGCCTACGGTGAGGCCCTGGACACCAGGCAGGGACAGGGCAGCTCCCCAGGTGGCGAAGACTTCGTCCTGGGACCCTGCCGGGTCCCCGCCCAAGAGGACTGTGGGCATGGTGGTGGCAGCCATGACGCGTTCCATTTCCGCTACGACCGGGAGTTTCATCCACGTGTAGGCGCTGGTGGAGCCGAGGCCCGCTGCGATGCCGATGGATTTGATCACCGCGTTGGTGGACAGGTCATTGCGGACCCTGCCGTTTTCACGGACGGACAGGAAAGGCTCCACCATGGCGATCAGCTTCCGCTCAGCCAGTGAATCGATGGCTTTGGCGGTGGCTTCGAGGGTTGCGACGGTATCCGGGTCGCCCAAGCAGATGCGGGTAAGCATCTTGCCGCCGTCGGCACCGAGGGCTTCAAGGGCGGCCGCGGTGTGGCCGGTGAACCGGTCATCGAACTCATTGACCAGGCCGGCCAGGCCGCCGCGGTTCATCGACCCGAACACCAGCTTGCCGTCGAGGGCGCCCAGCAGGAGCAGGTCATCCATGATGTCCGGAGAGGCAAGGACTCCGTCCACGGCCGGGTTAGCCAGGGCGATCTGCAGGCGGTCCAGCAGCTGGCGGCGGTCTGCCATGGCCACGGGATCCGATCCGACGGACAGTGCGCCGCGGGCGGGATGGTCTGCGGCGACGATGAAGTTCTGCCGGCCGGCCTTCAGGCCCGGGTGGCGGCGGCGGGACTTGGCCGCACGGGCAACGGCCTCAGGGTCTTCCAGCCGGATAGTGCTTAGGTGCTCGTACCGGCGGGGATCATCGTCCACGGCCCGGCCAGTGCTAACGGGGGTGAGAGTCACAGTGCTGCTCCTTCGGGAATGGAGGCGCCGGAAACGGCACCCGGCACGGTGCGGCCGCGTTCGGCCAGCAAGGAGGTGACTTCCTCCGGCGTCGGCATGGCATCAGCGCAGGAGAGGCGGGAGGCGACGATGGCGCCGGCGGCGTTGGCGTAGTCCAGGACCTGTTCGAGCGGCCAGCCCGAGAGCAGGCCGTGGCAGAAGGCACCGCCGAACGAATCCCCGGCGCCGAGTCCATTCAGGGTTTCCACCGGGACTGGTGCGGAGACGACACGCTCAGTGCGGGTCTTGGCCATGACGCCCTCGGCGCCCAGCTTGACGACGGCGATCTCCACGCCGGCGGCCAGCAGGCGGTCCGCCTGCTCGTCGGGGGTTCCCTCCCCCACTGCGACGGCGCATTCCTTGTCGTTGCCGATGGCGACGGTAACGTGCGGCAGGATCTTGGCTACCTCCGCCCGGGCTTCCTCCTCGGAGGCCCAGAACATCGGCCGGTAATCCAGGTCCAGGATGGTGAACTGGCCCTCGGCGAGCCCGGTACGGGGGCGGGCCTCGTGCGCGGCGATGTGGGCACTGCGGCTGGGCTCCTGGCAGAGGCCCGTGACAGTGGACCAGAAGATCCCTGCCTCGCGGATCGCGTCCAGGTCCAGCTCGCCGGCTTTGATCTGCAGGTCCGGTGCCGTGGGGAAGCGCCCGTAGAAGTAGAGCGGGAACTCGTCCGTGGCGGGCTTGATGGCGCAGAAGGTGACGGCGGTGGGCCAGTCCTGAACCGGCGTCACGAACGTGTCATCGACGTTGAACTTGTGCAGTTCGCGGTGCAGGTAGGTTCCGAACGCGTCATCCCCGGTGCGGGTGATGACGCCGGTCCGGCGGCCGTGCCGGGCGGCGGCAACGGCAACGTTCGAGGGCGAACCGCCCAGGTACTTGCCGAAGGAGTTAACGTCCTCCAGGCCAACCCCGATGTCGTTCGGGTAAATATCAACGCTGATGCGCCCGATCGTAAGAAGCTCATGGGTCACGGTAATCGTGGACCTTTCTGGTGTGGAACGTGGCACCTTCGGAAGGCTGGTGGTCCGGGCCGTAAAGGCCGTGGTGTGGGCCACAGGCACTACTTTGCCCTAGATCGAATGTCCTGTCAAAGGTTTGTACTGACATACTTACAACATGCATTTCTCCGTGGCCCCGCCCCCAATGCCGGGGCCAGCGGACTACTTCTTGGGGACGGCCAGTTCGCCGGTGACGTACTGGGCGCGACCGTAGCCGAAGGACCAGTCGACTGCCGTATTTTCCACGTAGCCGATGAAGACATCCTCACCGGCGACGCCCACCTCGGAGAGCTTGCCTGCGACGGCGGCAAACAGCTGCTGCTTGGCTTCCTGGGAGCGGCCGGCCTGCGTGAAGATCTGGATCATGACCACTCCACCCGTACGCTCGAACCCAAGCCCCGCGTCCTGGGCGAAAATCTGGCCCTGGCGGTGCTCGGTGAGGATGTGGAAGTAGTCGCGCTCCGGGATGCCATACTCGGCGAGAATGGCATCGTGGATGCCGCGGCTCAGGCGCTGCAGCTCATCCGCGGTGCGGCCTTCATTAACATCAATGCGAACCAATGGCATTCGAGTTCTCCTTCGAAAAGTTTGTACTGACATACTAACAAACTTTGAAATTCGAAAACAAGACCCAGCCCTTGCATCCCGCAACTCGCAGGCTTACTCTTAATCAACCGAAAGGTTGATCAACAAAACGGTTGAATACCCTTCCACCCAGTTCAGCAAGGATTCCCGATGACCTCCGACAGCACGGCCTTGGACTCGGCCTTCCTGGCCTTGGCCGACCCCGTGCGGCGGAGCATCATCGCCAGGCTGAGCCGTGGCCCGGCCACAGTGAATGAACTGGCGGAACCATTCGAGATCTCCAAGCAGGCGGTCTCAAAGCACATCCAGGTACTCGAGCAGGCGCAACTCGTGACCCGCACCCGGGACGCCCAGCGCAGGCCCGTCCACCTGAACCCTGCACGGCTTGAGGCGCTCACAGCGTGGATCGACCAGTACCGGCTGGTCCGCGAGGGTGAGTTCCGCAGCCTCGATGCCGTACTTCAATCCAGCGCCGGGCAACGCGGCGCCAAGGCAAAGGAGAAATGATGAGCAATTCCCTGAAGCTTTCCGTCCCCGAAGGCCTGCCCTTCATCGACTATGAGCGCGAGTTCGACTTTCCCGTAGCGGATGTCTTCCGCGCCCACAAGGAACCGGACCTGATCATCCAGTGGCTGGGCCCGCGCGGCATGAAGATGGAGATGGACCACTACGATTTCCGCAGCGGCGGCACCTACCGTTACATCCATACCGGGCCGGAGGGGGTGCCCTACGAGTGCCGCGGGATCTTCCACACGGTCCGCGAAAATGAGTTCGCGCTGCAGACCTTCGAGTTCGGCGGCTACCCGGACGTGGTCAGCCTGGAGTTCATGACCTTCGAGGACCTCGGCAGCGGCCGGTGCAGGCTCCGCGGCCACTCCGTCTACCCCAGCCTTGAAGCACGGGACGGCATGGCGCAGTCAGGCATGGAGGGCGGCATGACCGAAGGCTACGAGCGGCTGGACGAGCTGCTGAGCGGCGCCAAGGTCTGACGGGCACCGACGAACGGGTGCGACGGCGGGACGGCACCTTCAGGCCGCCAAGTTGCCACCCGTCGTCGTCCTTTAAACCAAAAAAGCGGCGCCTCCTGCCGTCCCGAAGGACAGCAGGAGGCGCCGCTTTTTTCGTGCTGGTGCAGCCTAAAGGGTTGCAAAGACCTCGCGCAGCAGCTTGGCGGTCTCGGACGGCGTCTTGCCGACCTTCACGCCTGCAGCTTCGAGGGCTTCCTTCTTGGCCTGTGCGGTGCCCGCGGAGCCGGAGACGATGGCGCCTGCGTGGCCCATGGTCTTGCCCTCGGGGGCGGTGAAGCCTGCAACATAGCCGACAACCGGCTTGGTGACGTTGGCCTTGATGAAGTCGGCTGCGCGCTCTTCAGCGTCACCGCCGATTTCACCGATCATGACGATGGCCTTGGTCTCGGGGTCGGCTTCGAACGCAGCCAGGGCGTCGATGTGGGTGGTGCCGATGACGGGGTCGCCGCCGATGCCGATGGCGGTGGAGAAGCCAAGGTCACGGAGTTCGTACATCATCTGGTAGGTCAGGGTGCCTGACTTCGAGACGAGGCCGATGGGGCCCTTGCCGGTGATGTTGGCGGGGGTGATGCCCACCAGTGCTTCGCCGGGGGTGATGATGCCGGGGCAGTTCGGTCCGATGATGCGGGTGACCTGGTTACCGTCTGCGTCAACCGTGGCCTGGGCCAGGGCCCAGAATTCGGCGGAGTCCTGGACCGGAACGCCTTCGGTGATGACGACGACCAGTCCGATGCCTGCTTCGATGGCTTCAACGACGGCAGCCTTGGTGAATGCCGGCGGCACGAAGACGATCGAGACGTCAGCGCCGGTCTCCGCGATGGCTTCCTTGACGGTGCCGAAGACGGTGATTTCCTTCTCGCCGTGCAGCACCGTGGTGCCGGCCTTGCGGGCGTTGACGCCACCGACGATGTTGGTGCCGGCCTTGAGCATCAGGGCGGTGTGCTTGGTGCCTTCGCCGCCGGTGATGCCCTGGACGATGACCTTGGAGTCCTTGTTGAGGTAGATAGACATGGTGCGTCCCTTTACTTAGCTGCGTTGGCGAGCTCGGCGGCCTTGTCGGCGCCCTCGTCCATGGTGGCGGCCAGGGTAACCAGCGGGTGGTTGGCCTCGTTGAGGATGCGGCGGCCTTCCTCGACGTTGTTGCCGTCGAGGCGGACTACCAGCGGCTTGTTGGCGGTGTGGCCCAGTTCGGCCAGCGCACCCACGATGCCCTTGGCGACGGCGTCGCAGGCGGTGATGCCGCCGAAGACGTTGACGAACACGGACTTGACCTGCTCGTCGCCCAGGATGACGTCCAGGCCTGCGGCCATGACCTCTGCCGAGGCTCCGCCGCCGATGTCCAGGAAGTTGGCGGGCTTGACGTTGCCGTGGTTTTCACCGGCGTAGGCAACGACGTCCAGGGTGGACATGACCAGGCCTGCACCGTTGCCGATGATGCCCACTTCGCCGTCGAGCTTGACGTAGTTGAGGTCCTGCGCCTTTGCCTTGGCCTCGAGGGGATCAGCGGCGTCCTTGTCCTCCAGCTGCGCGTGCTTGGCGTGGCGGAACTCGGCGTTCTCGTCCAGGGAGACCTTGCCGTCCAGGGCGACGATGTCACCGGCGCCGGTCTTGACCAGAGGGTTGACCTCCACCAGGGTGGCGTCTTCCTTCTTGAAGACGTCCCAAAGCTTGAGGATGACATCGGCGACCTTGCCGCGCAGTTCCTCAGCGAAGCCCGCGGCTGCGACGATTTCGTCAGCCTTGGCCTGGTCGATGCCGACGGCGGGGTCGATGGCGATCTTCGCCAGGGCCTCGGGGCGTTCGACGGCGAGCTGTTCGATTTCCATGCCGCCTTCAACCGAGCACATGGCCAGGTAGTTGCGGTTGGCCCGGTCCAGCAGGACGGAGAAGTAGTATTCCTCGGCAATGTCCGCACCCTGGGCGATCATCACCTTGTTGACGGTGTGGCCCTTGATGTCCATGCCCAGGATGTTGGTGGAGTGCTCAAGTGCTTCGTCAGCGGACTTTGCAACCTTGACGCCGCCGGCCTTGCCGCGGCCGCCAACCTTGACCTGTGCCTTGACGACGGTAACGCCGCCAATCTTTTCGGCAGCTGCTTTTGCTTCTTCAGGGGTGTACGCCACGATGCCGGCCAGCACGGGTACACCGTGCGCCTCGAACATATCGCGCGCCTGGTATTCAAACAGGTCCACGGTTTAGTGTCCTTCTACGTCGAAGTAGTTTCTATACAGCCGGACACCATCGAAAGACGGTGGCCGGGCTGCGGAATGCACGCACGGGCGGCCTGTTGGAAACGAGCCACGCGGCGTTGTTGCTCCATGGGGAACTCTAGTCCTTTGGAAGGACGGAGCCGTTCCAGAGTACCGCTTATGTGAGTAACGACACTATTCTATGGGGCGTAGAAAAACCGCGGAATTACGGGGTTTTTGGGGCATCTGCGGGCGCCGTGGCGGTGCCGGGTGCGGGGGCGGAAATCAGTTCATACTTCTGCGGGGTGACAAAGAACCCCACCCCGGCCGAGACGTTTCCGCATGCCACGCCACCGTTGTAGGCCGAGCAGCGCAGGCCGTTGCGTTCCAGGTTCTGCCCGTTCGCCAAAGCGCGTATCTGGAGCAGTGGACCGGCCTTGCTGCCGCCCGGCCCGTACGTGGCTTCGGTCTGGGTGACGCCGGAACGGCATTCCCCGTAGCGGGCAGCGTCCGGGGTCAGCAGTGCCACGCCGCCCAGGTAGCCGAGGTTGGTTCCCGCGCAGTCGTCCTTGACGTCCCCGCGGGCCGGCTCGGCGTAGGTGGCAAGCTCGCAATGGGCCACGGGGACGGTTGCGAGTTTGTTGTTGGCGGTGTCGCTGAAGCTGTTCTCTTCGTACGGAAGGTTGATGTGTTCCCCCCGCGCCGAGGTGAGCGAGCAGACGATGCTCCGGTCTTCAGTGGCGAAGGACAGAACGTCCTCCCCGCCGCCGGAAAAGTCCTCGGGGTTGGCCAGCGGGGCCTGTTCGAGCTGGGCCATGGGTGCCAGCGGCGCCGGCGGGACGTAGTCAGGGTCCTCAGTGGTGACGCTGCACGCAGTAACGGTGAACAGGAGGGTCACAAGAGGCAGGGCGGCGAGCATCCCCAAAGCAGTCCGTCGCATGGGCTCCATTATGCTCCATGGCGGAATCAGGCGGACGACGGCGGGAGCACACCTTCCACGACGTCGGCGGCGGCCGCTGTGGGGTCGGCGCCAACGAACTGGTCCCGCATGTGCCGGGCACGGGCCTTCCAGCGGGGTTCGCTGAGGACGGCGGCCACCGCCCGGGCGATGGCGGCCGGACTGGGATGCTCTGTTTTGAGGTTGATGCCCACGCCGGCGTACTCAACGCGGGCGTTGACATCGCTTTTGCCTTCGTTGATTCCAGAGACCACCAGGGGCACGCCTTTGGAGAGGCTGAGCTGGACGCCGCCAAAACCGCCGTTGCTGATAAACACGTCCGTGAATTCCAGGACCTTGGCGAAGTCCACATAGTCGCGGACCACGACGTTTGCCTGCGGGTAGCGGGCACGGAGTTCCTCTGTGCCGCGGCCGCCGGTGGCCACCACCACCAGGGCATCCATATCCTTGACGGCCTCCAATGCGGGAATGATGAGCTTTCCATGGTCAGCGTTGTCCACCGTTCCCTGCGTCACCAGGATTGTGGCTGGGTAGCGCGGCCACTCGTCGTCCGGCCCGGAGGACGCAACATTCTGGACCCGGTGCGGGAGCAGGGCTCCCACATAGTGGACTTTGGGGTTGGCGTGGCGCCGGGGAAAGTCGAGGGCCTCGGGGCCGGTCTGGATGACGGCGTCGGAGCATCGGTACGGCTCGTCGATGAGGCGGCCGCGGCGGGGCACCGCCAACCCGTAGGCTGCGTGCTGCCGCCGGTAGCTCTGGCCGGCGGGGCGCAGGATGACATGGTCGGACAGGATCCCGGCAGTGGCCTGCAGGGCTTTCCCCGCAGGATTCCGGGGCGGCATGAACCCGAAGAACAGCGGCGGCACCAGCGGATCGCTCTCCATGTTGGGCAGGACCACGAAGTTCACCACGGGTTTGCCCAGCAGCCGGGAGAGCATCCGGTGGATGAACATGGTGCTGTCCACCACTGCCGCATCAAAGGGAAATTCGCCTGCAAGCCCGCGGATGTCCTCGAAGAAATGGCTGACGTTGCTCGCGAAGATCTTTTCGCCGTCAAAACCAATGGCCCTGGGCCCCTTGAGCTGCGCCCGTTCGGGATACAGCTCCAACAGGTTGTCTGCCCGGTGTTCGATGGCTCGCTCGAATGGCAGGAGCGGGATCCCGAGCCCTTCGAGTTTCGGTCCGAAGACCGGGCCGGTGTACCACCGCACGTCATGGCCGCGCTCCCGCAGCCGGACAGCGACGCCGGTCATCGGGTTGAAGTGCCCGTCAATGGCCTGGCTGGCGAAAAGAATCCGCATGGTCCGCTCCGATGCTCCGGGCTCGGCGTCAGAAATTTCCTGAACTGTAGCCCTGCGGCAGGGCGGCGGCAAGGGCCGCCCGGCTCTTCCGGCCGCCGGGGCCAGCCGACATCGCCCGGACTACTGGACCTCGACCTTGGTCAGCGGAGCATAGCGCAGCAGCAGGCGTTTCTCGCCGACGTCGAACTTCACCTTCGCCACGGTCTTGTCGCCGGCGCCCTCAAGAGCCAGGACGGTTCCATTGCCGAAGCTGGTGTGGTTGACCTTGTCTCCCACGTTGACGGCGATGATTTCCTTCTGCGGCTGGACCCTGTTCCGGGCGATGGCCGCGGGAACGTCGGCGTTGAAGCCTGCCGAAGGATCGGCGGCGGCGCCGCGGGAAGTGCCCGCACCCCAGAACGAGCCGCTGTACCGGCCGGAACTGATCGATCCCCCGCCCCAGGCAGCCTGCTGGCTGGTTCCCTCGCGCTTCCACTCCAGCAGCTCCGCAGGGATTTCTTCGAGGAACTGGCTGGCCGGGTTGTACTGGCTCTGGCCCCACATGCTGCGGACTTCGGAGCGTGTGACGTAGAGGCGTTTGCGGGCCCGGGTCAGTCCCACATAGGCCAGCCGGCGTTCTTCGGCCAGTTCCTTCGGATCCGTAGCGGACCGCTGGTGCGGGAACAGGCCGTGCTCCATTCCGGTCAGGAACACCACGGGGAATTCAAGGCCCTTGGCGGTGTGCAGGGTCATCAGCGTGACCACGCCCAGCCGCTTGGCCTCGGCCACTGCTGCATCAATATCCGCCCCCGGTGCATCCGGAATCTGGTCCGCATCAGCCACCAGCGACACCTGCTCCAGGAATGCCCCCAACGATCCTTCAGGGTTCTCCTGTTCGTACTCGCGGACCACGGCCACGAGTTCGGCGAGGTTCTCCACCCTGGACTCGTCCTGGGGGTCGGTGCTGGAACGCAGGCCCGCGAGGTAGCCGGTCTGTTCCAGGACTGCTTCGAGGGCAGCGGCAGCACCGGAGCCAGCCGCTACCTCGGCGAGATCATCCAGGAGCTTCACGAAGCCCAGGACGGCGTTGACGGAGCGGGTGGCCATGGCGGGCGCCTGCTCGGCGCGGCGGGCAGCGGCCATGAAGGAAATCCGCTCACGGCTGGCGAGCGCCGCCACTGCCCCTTCGGCGCGGTCGCCGATGCCGCGCTTTGGTTCGTTGAGCACCCGCCGGAGGTTGACGTCGTCGTCCGGGTTGACCAGGACGCGCAGGTAGGCGAGGGCGTCCTTGATCTCCTTGCGCTCGTAGAAGCGGGTGCCGCCCACCACCTTGTACGGCAACCCGACGCGCACCAGGACATCCTCAATGGAGCGGGACTGGGCATTGGTGCGGTAGAAAATGGCAACGTCACCGGGGCGGAGGTTGTCCTCGTCCTGGAGCCGGTCGATTTCCTTGGCGATGAACTGGGCTTCGTCGTGTTCGTTTTCGCCCACGTAGCCGATGATCTTGTGGCCTTCGCCCTCGGCCGTCCACAGCCGCTTTTCGGGGCGGTTGGGGTTGCGGGAGATCACCGAGTTGGCAGCGCTGAGGATGTTTTGCGTGGAGCGGTAGTTCTGCTCCAGCTTGATGGTGCGGGCCTCGGGGTAGTCCTTCTCGAACTCCACGATGTTGCGGATGTCCGCCCCGCGGAAGGCGTAAATGGACTGGTCCGAGTCGCCCACCACTGTCAGTTCCGAGGCCCCGGGGCCCTCCCCCACGATTTCGCGGACCAGTGCGTACTGGGCGTGGTTCGTGTCCTGGTATTCGTCCACCAGGACGTGGCGGAACCGCCGCCGGTAGGACTCCGCGAGCGCCGGGAAGGCCCGGAACATGTAAACGGTCTCGGCGATGAGGTCGTCAAAGTCCATGGCGTTGGCCTGGCGCAGCCGCTGGGTGTACCCCTTGTAGACCTCGGCAACGGCCTGCTCGAACGGGTCGTTGTAGTTGGCGTCCGAGGCGTAGGAATCGGCGTCGATGAGCTCGTTCTTCAGCGCGGAGATCTTGTGCTGGATGGCTTTGGGCGCAAACTTCTTGGGGTCCAGGTCCAGGGCTTTGGACACCTGGGTGACCAGGCGCAGCGAGTCCGCGGCATCGTAGATGGAGAAGTTGGATTTCAGGCCCACGTTGGCGGCCTCCTGGCGGAGGATGCGGACGCACGAGGAGTGGAACGTGGAGATCCACATGATCTTGGCGCGGCCGCCCACCAGCGCTTCGATGCGTTCCCGCATTTCCGCGGCGGCCTTGTTGGTGAAGGTGATCGCCAGGATTTCACCGTGGTGGGCGCGCCCGGTGGCGATGAGGTAGGCGATCCGGTTACTGAGCACACGGGTCTTGCCCGAACCCGCGCCGGCCACGATCAGCAGTGCCGTTCCGGCGTGCTTGACCGCTTCCTCCTGCTGGGGGTTCAAGCCTTGCGTCAGCTTGGCGGGATCCAGGCGCCTGCCGTGGTGCTGCCCGGACTGGTGCTGCTCCGCGTGCCCGCCTGCGGCATGGCCACCGGACGCCGAACCTCCCGGCCCGGCCGCGGTGGCCACGCCGTCGGAACGGGTCCTGGTATGGGTGGCAGATGCGGGGGCGGCCTTGAACGGTCCGTCAGAGTACGGGTCAAACAACATATCCATGGTGCCTACAAGTCTAGGCGGTGGGACCGACACCCACTCCCGGCCTGTGGATGACGTGCCCCTGAGAGCCCGGAACGGCTTAGGCCACCGAGCCTGATTCGAGCGCGGCACGCAACTCGCGCACCGCCGTCGTGCCCCCGGCCATGAACCACTCCAGGCCGTTGACCTGCACGGTGTCCACGGCGCCGCCGGCGGCGCGGACAATCGCTTTGCCGGGCAGCCAGTCCCATTCGGGGCAGCTGTGCTGGAACCAGCAGCCGAGCTGCCCGTCGGCCACCCTGCCCAGGTCGCAGGAGCCGGATCCGAGCATGCGCAGCGCCGCGGCGGAGGTCGCCGCTGCGTGCCAGGGCATGGCGCAGAGCGGGTCCATCAGCCAGGTGGGGTGGATGTAGGTGGCGGCGCCCAGTTGGGCGGCCGCGGTGGCGTTGCGTTCCCCGTGGTTGTCGCTGTAGACGGTGATGGTGTCGCCGTTCAGCGTGGCCTGCCGGCTGCTGCCGCCCAGCCACAACTTGTCCTCCTCAGGCTGGAAGATGGCCCCCAGTTGGACGTCATGCTCATCCTTGAGCGCAATGGCCGAGCACCAGTACGTGGAGCCATGCAGGAAGTTGTAGGTGCCGTCCACGGGGTCGATGACCCAGGTGCGGCCGCTGGTCCCCTGCACGGAGGCGCCTTCTTCGCCCAGGATGCCGTCCTCGGGCCGGCACCTCTGCAGCTGTGAGAGGACGTATTCCTCCGCAGCGTGGTCCGCGGCCGTCACGACGTCGGAAACAGAAGTCTTCTGCTGGGACTGCAGTCCTGCCATCCGCATGAGGAGCGCCAGTTGACCGGCTTCGCGGACCAGCGCCGCCGCCAGCTGATAGTCGTCCAGTGCAGGGTCAAGTACAGCTGCGCTGTGTCGGCCAATGGTCATGGCTTCAGTCTATGGGGCGGAATAATGGAGCCATGGCCAAAACCCCTGCCCAGCGGATCAAGAAGCACGGCGCAAAGGCTGCCGTGCCGCAGCACCATCTCCCGCCGGTGGTGAACCCCACCACCGCGCGCACTCCCGAGAAAGCGCAGAACAACAGCAACCTCATCCTGATCGCGGGCGTGGTGGCCAGCCTGTTCCTGTTCTGGTACCTGCACCTGCTGACCATGGACCAGCTCACCCAGCTCTCTGTCGACAAACCCATGCCGGACTCCCTGGTGGGCGGCTTCGATCCTGCCTACATCGAGGATCTGCGCGGCGCCATGAATGACGACGCGCGCGGCCAGCTCAACTACGTCCACAAGACCGCCGGCATCCTGTTCCCGCTGATCTTCGGGTTCACCTGGCTGCTGCTCATTGGCACCAATGTGGCCAAGAAGTCCCTGCGCTGGGTGCTGTGGTCCCTCCCCATGCTGTTCGTGGTGGTACGGCTCTGGGCCAACGTGGCGATTGACGCACTGATGGGACCGGATGCTCCCGACGCCGGCCAGGTGGCCCTCGCGTCCGGCCTCACGGTAGCCGGTTGGGTCCTGCTGGTCCTGAGCCTTTTGGCGGGCGCGGCGGCTGTGGTTATCGGGACGCGGAAGCGGAAGGCCGCGACGGCCGGCTGAGCCCGGCCCGCAGGTTCTTCCGGTGCCTGTGGACCCGCCGTGCGATGACGATGCCCGCCGTTGCCATGCCCACCGTGACCGGATAGCCCATGAGCCGTTCCAGCGTCCCGGGCTCCGGAACGTCCATGCCGGTCAGGCCGCCGGTTGCCAGCGCCGCCAGGGAGACGGCCCCGCAGGCCAGGAGGAACCAGGCCATGCGGGCCTTCCGCAGCCAGAGGAAGCCCAGCACCAGCAGCGCCGCCGCGCCGGTGAGGAAGTAGGTAACGGCACCGACGAAGTGCCAGCCGGAGCCGGCGTCCTCAGGGACGAGCCCCACCACCACGGTTCCCGCCCCTGCCGCTCCCGTCAGCACCCGCACCGCGGCGGCCGCGAACCATGGCCGGCGCCGGCCCGGCTCAACCCGGGCACCGGGACGGGCCGCGACGCACAACAGCCCGGACGTCAGCAGCACCGCGCCCAGCAGCATCCCCAGCCCCTGCACCACGAACGAGGCGTTCATCAGCCAGTTCAACGGCGAACACACCTGGCGGCCGTCGTAGATACCGCAGTTGAGCGCGCCAAGGTCGCTGATGTAGCCGGTGCGCAGGTCATAGGGGCGCGGACCGGCCCAGGCCATGACCACGGCGGCCTCCGCCGCAAAGTACTGGAGAACGCTCAGGACGGACCACGCGCCGATGTACTGCCGGGTGGATGCTGTGTCCGGTATGAGGGTGGCAGCGGGAGCGGCCGACGGGGCAGGACTCATGCCTTGAGCGTAGTACGGCTCCGTACCTTGTATGCTGGTATGCGTGTCCGTCCGGACCGGCGCCGCCGATCCCCAGGATGCCTGCCCTCGTAGCTCAGTGGATAGAGCACGGCTCTCCTAAAGCCGGTGTCGTTGGTTCGATTCCAATCGAGGGCACTTGAATTTCGAGTCCCCGGCGTTTGACCTTCGCGCCTACCTGCTCGGCCCCGCCGGCGCACCGGACGGGACAGCTGATGCGGGTAGCCCCGGCCGTTGGACCGTCGAACGGGACCTGCTGGACCGGGCGGCCGGCACCCGCGGAACCTTTTCCGGCGTCGTACTTTTCACGCCAGCGCCCGACGCCGGCCTGCACCTTCGCGAGGAAGGCACCATGCGCTGGCCCACCTTCACCGGCCCCGCCACCCGCGACTACCTGCTCAGGCCCAGCGGCCGGCCGGACGCCCTGGACGTCTTCTTCCCGGACGGGCGGCCATTCCACCGCATGAGCTTCGCCCCGGAGGCCAACCTGGATAACCACTGGTGCGATCCCGATACCTACCGCGTGGCTTACACGTTCGAGGGCCCGCACCGGTTCAGCTACAGCTGGGACGTGGCCGGGCCGCACAAGGACCTGCTGCTCACCACGCACCTGACCCGGGATGGGGACTCATGAAGCACCGGATCGTGGTGTCCGCCGTCTGCGTTTTTGACGATGCCGGCCGCCTCCTCACCGTCCGCAAACGCGGCACCACCATGTTCATGCACCCTGGCGGCAAACCGGAACCCGGCGAGACGGCCGTGCAGGCGGCGGCCCGCGAGCTGGAGGAGGAAGTGGGCATCGTCATCGAGCCACGCCAGCTCCGGCTGATGGGGGTATGGATTGCCGATGCCGCCAACGAAGCCGATACGGATATCGAGGCCACGGTGTTCATGGCGCCCGGGACGTGGCAGGCCCATCCGTCGGCCGAGATTGCGGAGATCCGCTGGCTGGACCTTGCTGGCCGGGACGGAGCCGTTTCGGAAGCCGCTGGTTCGGACGCTTCCGGGCTGGGTGCCGGCGCTCCCCTTCCCGGCGACCTCGCACCGCTGCTGACGGACCACATCCTGCCCGCGCTGGCCGCGCCCGACGCCACCCCGCCCGGCCCCTGACGCCCCACCGGCGGCGGAAAGGCTGCTAGGCCTCGGGGACGGCTTCTGCTGCGACGGCCGTGGCCTCGGCGAACTGCGTCCGGTAGAGCTCCGCGTAGCGGCCTTCGGCGGCCAGGAGCTCTGTATGCGTCCCGCGTTCCACGATGTGGCCGCCCTCCACCACCAGGATGGCGTCGGCCGCGCGGACGGTGGACAGCCGGTGCGCTATCACGACGGCGGTACGCCCCTCAAGGGCGGCGCCAAGGGCTGCCTGCACCGCGGCTTCGTTCGTGGAGTCCAGGGCCGCCGTCGCCTCGTCCAGGATGACCACCCGGGGCTGGGCGATCAGGAGCCGGGCGATGGTCAGCCGCTGGCGTTCACCGCCGGAAAGCCTGTAGCCGCGCTCGCCCACCACGGTTTCGAGTCCGTCCGGCAGCGATCTGATCATCGTCTCCAGGCGTGCCTGCCGCAGGACATCCCACATGTCATCATCCGTGGCGTCCGGGCGCGCAAGCCGAAGGTTGGAGGCGATGGTCTCGTGGAACAGGTGGCCGTCCTGGGTGACCATTCCCATCGTGTCCCGCAGGGAATCAAACGTGGCGTCCCGGACGTCCATCCCGGTTCCCGGCGTGTTGCCACCCAGCCGCACCGCGCCCGAGTCGACGTCGTACAGCCGCGACAGCAGCTGGGCGATGGTGGACTTGCCGGCGCCGGATGAACCCACCAGAGCCACCGTCTGGCCCGGCTCAACCCGGAAGCTGACACCGTGCAGCACTTCCTCGCCGCCGCGGGTGTCCAGGGTGGAGACTTCCTCGAGCGAGGCCAGGGAGACTTTGTCCGCCGACGGGTAGGCGAACCGGACGTCGTCGAACTCAACGGACACCGGCCCGGCCGGAACCGGGCGGGCGTCCGGCTTCTGCTGGATGAGCGGCTTCAGGTCCAGGATTTCGAACACCCGTTCAAAGCTGACCAGTGCGCTCATGACTTCCACCCGGGCGTTGGACAGCGCCGTGAGCGGCGCGTAAAGCCGGGTCAGAAGCAGCGCCAGGACCACCACGTCGCCGGGGGCCAACTGGCCGCCCAGGGCGAGCCAGCCGCCCAGGCCGTAGACCAGCGCCAAGGCAAGCGCTGAGACCAGCGTCAGGGCCGTGACGAAGGTGAACTGCAGCATCGCCATGCGGACGCCGATGTCGCGGACCCTGCCTGCGCGGGCAGCGAACTCGCGGGATTCCTCATCCGGGCGGCCGAACAGCTTGACCAGGGTGGCACCCGGCGCGGAGAACCGCTCCGTCATCTGGGTGCCCATGGCGGCGTTGTGGGCGGCGGCTTCGCGGCGCAGGTCTGCCAGCTTGGAGCCCATGCGCCGGGCCGGGATCAGGAAGATCGGCAGCAGCACCATGGCGAGCACTGTCACCAGCCACGATGTATTGAGCATGACGGCCAGCGTCAGGACCAGGGCCACGGAGTTGCTCACCACGCCGGAGAGGGTCCCGGCGAAGGCGGACTGCGCCCCGATGACGTCATTGTTGAGCCGGCTGACCAGCGCTCCCGTCCGGGTACGCGTGAAGAAGGCGATGGGCATGCGCTGCACGTGGTCGAACACCCGGGTGCGCAGGTCCACGATGACGCCTTCGCCGATGATCGACGACAACCAGCGGGTCAGCAGCCCCACGCCGGCCTCTCCCACAGCCACGATGGCGATCAGCATGGCAAGCCAGATCACGGTTTCGGTGGCTGCCTTGGCAATGATGGCGTCAACCACCTGGCCGGCGAGCACCGGGGTGGCCACGGCCAGGAAGGCCGCCGCAATGGATGAGAGCACGAAGGCGATGAGCTTGCCCTTGTGCGGGGCGGCGAAGGCCAGCACCCGTTTCAGGGTTTCCTTGGAGAACGGCTTGGAGCCGCTCTTCGCGGTGCTGATGTTGTACAGCGAGCTCCAGGCCACGCGGTCCATGCTCATGGTTATTTCTCCTGGCTAGCAGTGTGGTGGAGTTGCCGGACCGTGCCGTCTTCGAGGTGCCACCGGTAGTCGAGGCGAACGTTTTCCAGCAGCCGACGGTCGTGGGTGACCAGCAGCAGGGCTCCGTCGTAGCTTTCAAGGGCCTCTTCCAGCTGCTCTATGGCCGGCAGGTCGAGGTGGTTGGTCGGTTCGTCCAACACCAGCAGGTTCACGCCGCGCGCCTGGAGCAGTGCCAGGGAAGCCCGGGTCCGCTCCCCCGGGGACAGGGAATCCACGGTCCGTGAGGTGTGGTCCGCCTTGAGGCCGAACTTTGCCAGGAGCGTCCGGACGTCTGCGCTGTTCCAGTCCGGCAGCACCGCTTCGACTGCGTCGCCCAGCGGCGAGCCGCCGTCCAGCAGCCCGCGGGCCTGGTCAATCTCTCCGATGGCCACCGTGGCACCCATGGAGGCGTCGCCGTCGTCCGGTGCCTGCGTTCCCAAAAGGAGGCGCAGGAGGGTGGACTTTCCGGCGCCGTTGGGCCCGGTGATCCCGATGCGCTCGCCGCCGTTGAGTTGGAGGCTGACCGGTCCCAGCGTGAAGCTGCCCTGGCGTGCCACGGCGTTGCGCAGGGTGGCCACGACGGCGCTGGAGCGGGGAGCCTGGCCGATGCTGAATTGGAGCTGCCACTCCTTCCGGGGCTCCTCCACCACGTCCAGCCTGGCAATGCGGGACTCCATCTGGCGGATCTTCTGGGCCTGCTTTTCGGAGGACTCAGTGCTGGCCGCGCGCCGGATCTTGTCGTTGTCCGGGCTCTTCTTCATGGCGTTCCGCACGCCCTGGGAGCTCCACTCACGCTGGGTCCGGGCACGGGACACCAGGTCCGCCTTCGTGGCCGCGAATTCGTCGTATTTCTCGCGGGCGTGCCGGCGTGCCACCGCGCGCTCTTCGAGGAAGGCGTCGTACCCGCCGTCGTAGACCGCCACGGCGTTCTGGGCCAGGTCCAGTTCCACGATGGTGGTGACGCAGCGGGCCAGGAACTCGCGGTCATGGCTGACCAGCACCACGCCGCCGCGCAGGTTGGTGACGAAGTCTTCCAGTTTGGCCAGCCCGGCAAGGTCCAGGTCATTGGTGGGCTCGTCCAGCAGCACAACGTCGAACCGGCTCAGCAGCAGCGCGGCCAGGGCGACCCTGGCGGCCTGGCCACCGGACAGCCCGGTCATCAGGGCATCGGCGCCCGTTGCCAGGCCAAGGTCGGCGAGGACAGGCGGGATGCGTTCGTCCAGGTCTGCGGCGCCCGATGCCATCCACCGGTCGAAGGCGCGGGCGTAGGCGTCGTCCGCTCCGGGAGCTCCGGCGCCTAGGGCTTCTGCGGCGGATTCCATTTCGGCGGTGGCCTGGGTGCAGCCGGTGCGGCGACCGATGTACGCTGCCACGGTTTCGCCGGACACTCGCTCGTGTTCCTGCGGCAACCACCCCACGAAGGCGTCGGCGGGGGCCAGGCTGACGGAGCCGCCCTGGGGCTGGTCGACGCCGGCGAGGAGACGCAGCAGCGTTGATTTCCCGGCACCGTTGGCGCCCACTACGCCCACCACGTCTCCCGGCGCCACCGTGAAGGAAAGATTTTCGAAAAGCGTGCGGTGGCCGTGGCCGCCGGAGAGGTCTTTGGCAACAAGGGTTGCAGTCATTGATGCGTCCTTTCGCCCGGGTGCATGCGCAGCCGGTCCCATGCCGGAACAGGCCCGGCGATGCCGTACGGACAGTCGCGGGAAAGGCGCTCCGGGCCGCGGGCATGAAAGAACCCGCTGGTCCGGACTTGGGGGGTGTACGGACCAACGGGCTCGACCATCAAGCATAGTCGAAACACCTCCCCGGGTAAAATCGGCGGTCCCGCGGCACGGTAAAATCGACTCACCATCCGTCCTGCAGAGAGCACTTCATGACCCTTCCCGCCAAGGCGTTCCAGCGCTGGCTGCAAGGCATCGCCCCTGATGCCAGCACGGCAGACGTCTGCCGGGTCTCCGGGATCAAGCGGACCACGCTCGCCCAGCAACTGGTGCGCGGCAAGGTTTCCGTCTCCACGGTGGTGAGCATCAGCCGCGCGTACAACATCAACCCCGTGGCCGCCCTTGCGGGTTTTGACAGTTATCGCGTCCTTGCAGGCCCGCCGCAGCCGCCCACCCGGTGTGAGCTGGTCAGCCAGATTTCGACGGCGGACCTGCTGCGCGCGGCGCTGGCTCGTCCGGCCATGGACCCTTTGGGCCGCCAGGGCGCTGCGCCGGCTCCCCTGAGCCCGGTCCCGCATGCCTCCTCGGTGAAGAACTGGGTGGATGCGATCGACGACGGCGAGGTCCGGCACCGGGTGTCAGCCGCCACCGGGATCGCACCGCAGAATTACTCCGCCCAGCTGACAGCCAACAGGTTGTCGCCGGAACTGGCGGTGGCCACCTCGGTGGCGGCCGGGGTGGGCCCGGCAAGCGGGCTGGTAGCCACCGGCCTGATCACGGAAGAGGAAGCCGGGTGGGCGCCAGGAGCGCGCCAGGAGGCGCTGGACAGCATGTCCGACGGCGACCTCACCGCCTTGGTGGGCGACAGGATGCAGGCATTGGGCAAGGTATTGCGCCGACAGGAGCAGGACCAGGCACAGACGGAAAAAATATGGGAGAACCTGGGATGATCACTATCCTTCAATGGACCACTTTGGCGATCTGCGCGATGATTGCCATCGCCCGCATCCCCAGCGCCCTGCGCGGCAGGAACAGGTCACTGTTTTATATTTTCGCCCTGATGACCCTCGCCATCCTGCTCAGCATCGAGGCTCCCTACGTCGCCATCGACCAGGCGCTGGGTGGCATCAACCTGACCAACCTGTTGCTGCGGTTCGTCATCTTCGGCGCCATCTACTTCGTGGGGGTCCGCATCACCAAGGGCTTCGGTGCCACGAATGCATACCGGCTGATCACGGGCCGGACAGGCATGCTGGCGCTGGCTGTTCTCTCGGCACTGGTGGTGGTGGTGTTCCTCCTGATGGACACGGCCGGATCCTCGGCGGGGCTGGTGACAGTTTCCGGCAAGGACCACCGCAACGGCGTGCTGGTGGAGTACTACGGTGCGGCGGGACGGGCCTACCCCGCCTTCGTTTCACTCGTCCTCTTTCCGGCGATGGTCCGCGCGGCGCGAAGCCGCCTGCCCCTCCTGGTCCGTGTTGCCGCCGGACTCCTGGCGGTGGGTGGCCTGTCCATCGCGCTGACATTGTTCTTCCCGGTGGTGCCTCCGGAACTGGGGTCGCTGCGCTTCATTGTCAACTACACGGCCGTGCTGTGCTTCGTCATTGGCCTGGCACTGATCTGGGCCGCACGGATACGGCAGGACAAGCGGGCCGGCATCGGGACGTCATTTACCGAAAAGTAACCAAACTGCCTTTCACAAAATCATTAGAATATGAAACAATCATGAATGTGTGAAGGTGAGGCACGGCGCGTTTTTGAACGGGGATAAATTCTTGGACGACGCCCTGCTTCGGGGGCCTTCGCATGCATTGGGGGGATGAGTGGTGGCGGCCGTTGGGGACCGCCCCCACTCAGCCTATTTAACGGTCCTTTTAGCAGCGCAGGCGCGTCTACGCCCCGGTTTCCGTCCAGGTCTGCGGGCCCGGCGGGACCCCCAGACCTGGACGATGATGACCTCCGGTACTACCGCACGAAGCGCAGGGTCACCAACTGGAACGGACGGAGCTGCAGGTCCGCGCCACCCTCAGCCGCGGACACCCCGGGAGCCTCGGTGGGCCGCTCCAGCAGGTCCGTCACCACAACGTCACGCACGGGGAAATTCGCCGTGATGCGCCCGGCGGTGCGCTGCCCCAGCGACTCATACAGGCGGACCACGACGTCGCCCGAGCCGTCTTCGGCAAGCTTGACCGCTTCGACAACCAGGCCCGGCGTGCCCACCGAGACCAGCGGCTCAACCGGCGCGGCACCCGTGACCAACCGGGGCGCAAGGTTGGTCCTGTACCCCTCTTCCACCGCGGCGCCAATATCAGCACCGGGCCGGACGGTTACGGTCAGCTCGTGCCGGCCGCGGTCGGCCGTGGGGTCCGGGAACTTCGGCGCCCGCAACAGCGAGAGGCGCACCGTGGTGGTGGTGCCGCCGTCGGCCTCCCTGATGTTCCTGGCGACGTCGTGGCCGTAGGTGGACGAATTGGAAACTGCGACGCCGTAGCCGGGCTCCCCCACGTGGATCCAGCGGTGCGCGCAGATCTCGAACTTCGCAGCTTCCCAGGACGTGTTCGTGTGGGTAGGCCGGAAGACATGCCCAAACTGGGTTTCCGACGCCGACCGGTCGGCGCGGACATCAAGGGCAAATCCGAGCTTGAGCAGTTTCTCCCGTTCCTGCCAGTCCACTGATGTGGTGATGGCCAGGGACGGGCTGCCCGGAGCGAGGGTGATGCGCTGGGTAACAGGCGAGGTTCCGGCCAGGCGTTCCACCACAACAGTGGCGCCATCGGACCCCTCCTCCAGCCGGACCGATTCCGCGCCGGTCAGGGCGGTGACGTTGCGCCGGTAGAACTCATCAATATCCCAGGCGTCCCACTCGTTGGGGGTATCCCGGTGCAGCTCCAGCAGGTTGCCGCGCTGTCCCGGTGCTATGGCTTCGCGGCCGGAGGCATAGTCCTGCAGGGATGCCACCAGGCCGTCCGCGTCCAGGACCGCCCGGATCACGCCGTTGTCCAGGACGAATCCGCCATCCCCGCTGCTGGCCCGGACTGTTCCGCCCCGGTCCGACGGTTCGGCGGCGGCCATCGCCGGAACTCCGTTCCGGGCATGCGGGGCGGCGTTGAGCAGGAATGTCCGTTCCCCTGTTCCCAGCGCTGCCGCGGCGGCCTGGCTGATGATGCCTTCCAGGGCGGCCTCGATGGCTTGGTAATTGCGCTCGGCGTCCTGGTGTACCCAGGCAATGGAGCTGCCAGGAAGGATGTCATGGAACTGCTGCAGCAGGACCAGCTGCCAAAGCCGCTTCAGCTCAGCTGCCGGGTACTCGAAGGCGCCGTCGGTGCGGACGGCGGCAGTGGCACACCACAGCTCGGCTTCCCGGAGCAGGTGCTCGCTGCGCCGGTTGCCCTTCTTCGTGCGCGCCTGGCT
Organism: Pseudarthrobacter equi; assembly: GCF_900105535.1. Classification (NCBI taxonomy): domain Bacteria; kingdom Bacillati; phylum Actinomycetota; class Actinomycetes; order Micrococcales; family Micrococcaceae; genus Pseudarthrobacter; species Pseudarthrobacter equi. The sequence goes on along the minus strand of NZ_LT629779.1, from coordinate 1,324,260 downwards.
GGTGTAGGTGCCGCGGTGCAGCTCGAGGTACATCTCCCCCACCCACACGGGCAAGGCCGCATATTCCTCTTCGGCCTGCCGGAAGAAACTCTCAGCGGATCCGATCCTAACCCTGGGTGAGCCTTCCAGATCTGCGGTGCGGGCGGCGGCACTGAGCATTTCCCGGGTGGGTCCGCCGCCGCCGTCGCCGTAACCGAACGGCACCAGGGAAACGGTGCCCCGGCCGTGATCCCTGTAGTTGCGTTCCGCGTGCGCAAGCTCGCGGCCGCTGAGCTCGGCGTTGTAGGTGTCCACCGGGGGGAAGTGCGTAAACAGCCGGGTACCGTCGATGCCTTCCCAGTTGAAGGTGTGGTGCGGCATCCGGTTGGTCTGGTTCCAGGAGATCTTCTGTGTCAGGAACCAGCGGCTTCCCGCGGACTTCACGATCTGCGGCAGGGCGGCGGAATAACCGAATGAGTCCGGCAGCCACGCCTCCCGGCACTCGACGCCGAACTCGGACAGGAAGAACGATTTTCCCTCAATGAACTGCCGCGCCATCGCTTCGCCGCCGGGCATGTTGGTGTCAGACTCCACCCACATGCCGCCCACCGGAACGAACTGCCCGGCGCGGACCTTCTCCCGGATCCTGCTGAACAGTTCCGGATATGACTCCTTGATCCAGGAGAGCTGCTGGGCGGAGGAACACGAAAACACGAAGTCCGGGTTCTCGTCCATCAGGGCCACCACGTTGGAGAAGGTCCTGGCGCACTTGCGGACGGTTTCGCGTACCGGCCACAGCCAGGCCGAATCGATGTGCGCGTGGCCGGTGGCCACCAGTTGGTGGGCAGAAGCGTAAGCGGGCTGCGCCAGCACCCCGGCCAGCGCCTCCCGGCCGGCGGCCGCGGTCCCGGTAACATCGTCCGGGTCCATGACGTCCATCATCCGTTCCAGGGCCCGGAGTATTTCGTGCCGCCGCGGGAGTTCCAAGGGCAGCTGTTCCATCAGCCCGGACAGTGTCCAGACGTCCTGCTGCAGTTCCCAGACGGTCTGGTTGAGTTCGGCGATGGCGATGGTTCCCAGCCGGTAGTGCGGGGCCGTTCCGGCAGTGGACTTGTCACCGTAGGGAGTTGCCGCGAAGGTCCAGTCCTGTGCGAGGTCCGGGTTGGCCGCTGCCTCCACGTAGAAGTCCACCGCCATGCCGGTGCCCAGGAGCTTCAGCGGGATGTACCTGTTACGGGGAGAGACTGCCTTGATGATGGTGCCGTCCGGCCGCCAGGCAATTCCCTCGCATTGGAAGCCGGGGGTCTGGACGGTGAATCCGAGGTCCACCACCACTTCGACCGTGGTGTCCGGGCCGGTGCCCCACGACTCGGGTACGTCGCCCTGCAGCCGGAGCCACCTGGTGCTCCACGGTTTGCCCCATGCCGTCCCGTGCTCGAGGGGCAGGAACTGCTGCCGCATCGCTTCGAGGGCGGGTACCGGCTCATCCGGTACGTCCCAGCTGCTCAGGGTCAGGGGCACGGTCCGGCTGTAGACCGCAGGGTCGATGCGCTCACGCACAAACCTGGTGAGTCGGACTTCCGTGATCCTGCGGTCGTCATGCAATGTGGGCCCTCTTTAGCGCTTGAAAAAATTGGATCATCGTGTCCATTCGATGGACAAATCTACCCGCTGGTAGCCCTCAAACCAACCCCCTTACGGCAGCATCCGAAGGGGGTTGATGGAGCGTCAGGCGGGCGCGGAAGCAGCCACCGGGCTGATGATCCTGGCTGCCCCCGCGTAGACGTTAAGGCTGGTTCCCCTGCTGAAACCGGCAAGCGTCAGGCCGCTGGCCTCGGCGAGTTCCACGGCCAGGCTCGACGGCGCGCTGACGGCAGCCAACACGGGGATACCCGCCTGAGCCGCCTTCTGGACCAGCTCGAATGATGCCCGGCCGGACACCTGGAGGACAGTGCCGCGCAGTGGCAGGAGTCCTTCGCGCAGGGCCCAGCCCACTACCTTGTCCACCGCGTTGTGCCGTCCCACGTCCTCGCGGAGGCACATAAGCTGCACGCCGCCGTCGTCCTCAACCCGGAAAAGCCCGGCAGCGTGCACCCCGCCGGTATCGTCGAAGAGGCGCTGCGACTTCCGGAGCAGTGCGGGCAGGGATGCCAGTACGTGCGCGTCGAGCGTGAGGGGGTCCGCCGCGGGGCTGTGGTGCGAGGACTTCCGGACGGCTTCAATGGAGTCCGTCCCGCAGATGCCGCAGGAGCTGGACGTATAAACGTTCCGTCCCGTTTCCGGCAGGAGGACGTCAGGACGCAGCTGGGCCTCCACCACGTTGAATGTCTGGACACCGTTCTCGTCCTCGCCGGCGCAGAAGCGCAGGGATACCAGCTGGTCCGGGGTCCAGATCACGCCCTCGGACACCAGGAAGCCGGCTACCAGGTCGAAGTCGTCGCCCGGAGTGCGCATGGTGACCGAATAGGAGAGGCTGCCCAGCCGGATTTCCAACGGTTCCTCCACTGCCAGGACATCCTCGCGGTAGCGGACGGGAAACTCCAGCGCCTTCGGCGAGCCGTCCAGGACATACTTATGCACCTTGCGGCGCTGCGTCACGCGTCCCATGGACCGTCCTGCCTGTTCATGTCTCCATCATCGCACTGCAGGGTGCCTGCCCGGCCAAGCCCCGGCTCAGCCGAGAAGGGCGCTCCAGTCCACTGGCCCCGCAGGGCCGGCCTTCGCCGCCGTCCGGGACGTCCTGCTGCTTCGCGGTTTGGCCTTGGCGGGCTCCGCAGGCGCTGGAATGGGCGGGCCCCACGGCAGCGCGAAGGCCGGTACCTGCTCCCCCAGCTGCACGCCGTGCGGCGGAACCACCATGACGCCGTCGGCCGTCGCAAGCCCGCGCATCATGCCCGGGCCGGTGTGCTGGGCCGGCGACGCCATCCCGTACAACAGCCGGAACGGCTTGAGGCGCGTGCGGCCCGGATCCGGGTCTATGAGCGTTCCGGAGGCCACTTCCTGCACCTCCGGCATTGTTCCGTGACCCAGGGCGGCCAACAGGGGCGCGCCCACCGTAAAGAGCGCCATCATGGCGGCGAGCGGATTTCCGGGCAGGCCCAGGACGAACCGGCCGTCCGGGAGTTCGGCCAGCACCACCGGGTGCCCGGGCCGCATGGCCACGCCATCAACCACCAGGCGGCCGCCGAGTTCGGCAACGGCGCGGCGGAGATGATCCGTGCCGGAGCGGCCCGTCCCCCCGGTGGTGATGACGACGTCGGCCGGGAGCCCGGGTGCGCCGGGGCCCTCCGGGACCACGTCCTCCAAGGCCGCGAGCCACTCCCCGTAGGAGTCGCCGATGCGCTGCTGTCCGCCCGGGATGCCACCGAGCATGCCGACGACGGCCGGCAGCTGATGGCCGAACGTGTCCCGGACCTTCCCCGGGGCGGGCAGGCCTTGCACCACCACCTCGGACCCGGTCAGCAGCAGGCGCACCAGGGGTTTGCCCTGTACCGTCAGCTCGTCATATCCGGCCAGTGCGGCGAGTGCCAGGTGCGCCGGGTTCAGGGTCACCCCCGCCGGAACAAGGATGTCCCCTTCCTGTGCTTCCTCGCCTGCTTTGCGCACGTGCTGGCCGTTGCGCGGTTCACCGGGGCGGGCGGTGCCACCCGTGGCAAGGACGGGGAGCCCGTCCTCATCCTCGGCGAGGACGGCGCTTTCGCTGCGCAGGATCCCCTTGCCGCCGGGCGGGATAAGTCCGCCGGTAACGATGGGGCTGGCCTGGTGCGGCGCCAGGCGGGCTCCGGCTTCGACGGGGATCCACGGCCCGGACCCGTTGACTGCCCATCCGTCCATGGCGGAGGAAGCGTAGTGCGGCATGTCCTGGAGCGCAATGATGTCCTGCTCCAGCCTGCGGGCCTGGGCCTGATCCAGCGGCACGGGTCCGGGCGGGATGGGCGTTGCGGCGTCAAAGGCGGCCTGGCGCGCTTCCGCCCAGGTGTGGGCCAGGTGATGGTGGCCCTGGCCCGCGTCCTGTTCCTGGCCGGTTCCGGCCTGACCTTCGTCGTTCTGTCGCAGCGGTTGTTCCTGCAGTTGTCCTTGCGGGTGTCCGTTGCTGTGGTCGTGGCTGTGTTCATGCCTGTGACCATGGCTGTGTTTATGCCCTGTGGGGGATGCTGCTTCCTGCCCGGGTGCTTCTGTCATTCGCCGGGGGCCCCGGGGGCTTCAGCGTCATAGTCGGCAGCCAGTGTGCGGGCGACGGCAAGGGCCTTTTCCATGGCCACGGCATCGGTCGAACTGCCGGAGTTCGAGGCCAGGCCCGCGGCGAATCCGGCAATGAAGGTGGTCAGCGGGGCGGCGGGACGGACCACGGAATGCGCCGCGACGCCGGCAAGGGAAAGGATGGCATTGATGTCCACCTGGACATCCTCAAGCTCGTAGGCCTGGAGCAGCGACCTGCACCATTCCTCCAGTGTTTCGTCCTGGCTCTTCACCACGTGCCTCCCAAGTTAACTGCGGCCGCGCCCGGCCCCGTCCTCCACGTCCGGGCTGCCGGCGGCAATCCCCAGTGCGGCGGCATCGTCCCACGTATCCACATCTGCCGTGTAAGCGGCCGGAACGGCGACAAGCTGCACGTCCAGACTAGCAAGGAGTGACCGGACTGATCCGTTGACCAACCGGCCGTTCGAGGCCAATTCCCGGGCGGACTTTTTTAGCATGCCTGTGCTATAAAGTCCGGCCAGCGGCTGCATCCTCCCTGCGCCGTGTTCATCCTCGGTACAGGCCATGTAAGTCCCCGCTCCCTGCCCCATGGACAACTCATCCAGAAGGGCACGCACAGCCCCGGAGACCAATGGCATGTCACAGGCCAGGACGAGGGTGTGCGGAGCACTCGCCCCCGCCCGGTCCAGGACGTCCAGTCCGGTGGCAATAGCCGCTGCGGGCCCGGCGAACTCCGGCTCTTCGCGGCACGTGAGCACTCCGGGGGGCAACGGGCCGGGGTCCGGACCGACAATTACGGTGGCCCGGGCTCCTTCAGCTGCCGCAAGGACGCGTTCCAGAAGGGTGGTTCCGCGAAACAGCAGTCCCTGTTTCGGGACTCCTCCCAGCCGCGAGGACCGGCCTCCCGCCAGGATGAGGGCATCAAAGGCCGGCACGTCGTCTTGCATGGTTCAAGCGTAGCCAGTGCCGGGCGCCGTCATGACAGTCCAGGCACTCAATAGGTGAGGCGGCCACCACAGCCCAGGCCCGGCGGCCAGCGCAGGCAACACCGCCAGGACCACCAGCCCGTCAGCGCAGGTCGACCGGGCAGCCCAGGTCAATTAGTCGGCCCGCGTCAGGCAGTCAGCGAAGGTCAGGCTGCCCGCTCCGGCAGGAGGAACGGGTCCCACGCCGGCGTGGGCTTTTCCAATTCCTTGATCTGCCAGATGGTGCCGTGCGGAGGCGCTGGCTCGAACCGCAGCTTCCAGCCCATCTCGGCGGGTGTGTGGTCGCCTTTGACGTTGTTGCAGCGCAGGCAGGCAGCCACCAGGTTCTCCCAGGTGTCCGCCCCTCCGCGGGACTTGGGGTGCACATGGTCGATCGTGTGCGCCGCTTTTCCGCAGTACGCACACTTGTGCCCATCCCGCCTCAGGACGCCGCGCCGGCTGACGGCGGTGGCATGGTTGTATCTGGGCCGGATGTAACGGTTGAGGAGAATCACGGAGGGGCGGCCCAGGATTTCCTGCGGACCCACCACGGGATCATCGCCCTCCGCTACCACGCTTGCCTTGCCCGTGAGCACAAGCACCAGCGCCCGGCGGAAAGTAATAACCGCCAGCGGTTCATATCCAGCATTCAGAACGAGAGTGCGCATGCACGTACCTCTTCACGGCCGCACCCGTCAGGGGCACGAGGGCCGGCTGCCCTCGGCATGTCCGGGCTATGGATCGACACCACAAGAGTAAACAAAGAAATGCAGGATCAGCTAATCACGGCACACAAGTATCGTCAGGGAAGGGCGTCCGGAGCGCACCGCCCGTTAACGGCAAAGGACCCCTGCCGCGTGGGCAGGGGTCCTTTTATCCGAAGGGCGGCCGTACCGGCCCTGTCGGGGGGAATCAGTTGACGCGGATGAAGACCGGTCCGGAACCGACGTTTGCGCTGAAGACCACGGTCTGGTTGCCGTTGTAGCCGCCGTGCACTGCCTGGCCGTTGCCGGCGTAAACAGCGATGTGGGCCATGCCGGCGCCGCCGTCGGCGTAGTAGATCAGGTCGCCGGGCTGGGCCTCGGCAGCGCTCACGGTGCGGCCCAGGGAGAGGTAGCCAGCGGGCCAGTCGTGGAAGTTGATGCCCACGGCAGCCAGCGAGTTGGTGACGAGCATGGTGCAGTCCTGGTTGACGCCGAGCTGGGCGTACGCTGCGGACAGGATTGCTGCGCCCTTGCCGCTGGCAGATGCCTGGGGAGCAGATGCGGGCTGCGCCGTGACGGTAGCGGTGACCTTCGGCGCTGCAGCGGTCTGCGTTGCGGGTGTCTGGGCAGCCGGAGCGGCTTCCTGGACCTCAACCTCGGGCTCTGCCTCAACCACCGGAGCCGGGCTGGTACTGACGGCCGGCTTCTCGAAGGAGATGTTGATGGTGGAAGCCGCGGAGATCGGGGCTTCCACAGCTGTTCCAACTTCAAAAGCGGATGCAGGAGCGGAGTCGCGCTGGACGTTGGTGTCAGCTGCGTTTGCGGCGATGCCGCTGGTCAGGACCAGGCCCGAGGCTGCGGCGATAACCGCTGCCTGGCGCCCAACGCCGCCGGCGTTGCCGCCAACAGCCTTGGCGATAATGGCGATTGAGTTGGTCTTGGTGACTTCGGCGCGATGCCGTGCGGTAGCACGAGTCGTCATCAGTTCTCTCTTTCGTTATCCCCGGGCCTGTAGGCAACACGGGGGTTTTGGACGCGCCGGCATCTTGGGGGTACGTCGGCGCGTCCCGAACGGGGATGTGTGATTTAGCGAAAAGCGGGGGCAAAGAAAAAGTTTCTGGGGCCTGGGGCCCCAGAAACTAGTTCATGGTGTAGAACGAGGAGGTTCCCGTGGCGGCAACCGCGTGAAGAAGGGTGCCCTGGGACGGGTTGAGCGCGCTGATCATCATGCCGTTGCCGACGTAGATGCCAACGTGTGCGCCGCCGTTCTGCATGACGAGATCGCCAGGCTGGGGGGTGGAGGTGGGCTTCATGGCGTTCCAGGCATTGACGCGCGGGATGCTGATGCCGGCCTGGGCGTAGACCCACTGGGTGAATCCGGAGCAGTCCCAGCCGTTGGGGCTGGTGCCGCCCCACACGTACGGGTGGCCAATGCCGGTCTACGCGATGGCCGCGATGCCCGAGGTGGCAGCGGAGGAAACTGTTTCCGCGAGCTTCTCGGAAGCAGCTTCGGTTGAGCCAGCGGCTGCGGTGACGGCGTTGCCGGCATCCCGTGCTGCTGACGCAGTGGACTGGGTGCGTACCGGCTCCGGCTTCGGAGCAGCAGTGGTCTTGATGACCGGGCGCTCGAAGGAAACAGTGGCGGTAGGTGCCGCGGTGACAGCCAGGGCGGTCTGGGCCGAACCCGACTCGGTGGATGCCGAGACGCCCGCGGTGGTGTCCGCGACGGCCGGCAGGCCCATAGCCAGGACGAGGCCGGAAGCGGCTGCAACTACTGCAGCCTGGCGACCCACTGTCCCGGCATTGGCACTTACAGCCTTGGACACGGCGCCCAAAGGGTTGGTACGAACCGTTTGCGCACGGTGGCGCGCAGCATTATGGCGTGAAGACACGAAGGTAGCCTCTCCCAATGCCTGCGAGGTGAGCTGTCGGATTCGGATGGGAGTCACCCGGCCACACGGCTTCCAAGGAAGCTTTCGTGACTTAACCCCAAGGCCTTCGAAACAAGAAGGCCAAAATTGGTTCCCCCGCCCCTGCCAGACGATGAAATGCGAACGGACCTTGAGCGGTGGCAGAGTTAGGCAATCCACTCAAGAGCGTCAACTTCGGAAAAGTTGACGCGATTTAGACGGTACAGCAGTTTTGTTTGAATGTCACATTCAGGTCACGGCGGGTCACGGCCATTCGAGAGTCCACCATCATTTGGCTAGAGCCAGCCGGTGGGGTCGACGACCTCACCGTTGACCTGGACTTCAAAGTGGAGGTGGCAGCCCGTGGAGGCGCCGGTGGTCCCGCTGAGGGCAATGACGTCGCCCCGGGAGACGGTTTGGCCCTCCTTCACGTTGAACGACGACAGGTGGTTGTAGGTGGTCTCCAGGCCGTTGCCGTGGTCCACCACCACCCTGTTGCCGCCGCCGTACTGGTGCCAGCCCACAAAAGTCACGGTTCCGGTGGCGGCAGCCATCACGGAGGTACCGCACTGGGCAACATAGTCCTGCCCGCGGTGAAAGTCGCCGGTGCCGCCGGTGATGGGGCTGACGCGGTAGCCGAACGGCGACGCCGTGGTCATGGTGGCCAGCGGGGCCCCCAGGGTACCGGCGGATGCAGCCCGGGAGACCGATCCTGCGGACTGGGCGCTGAGCAGCTGCTTGAGCTTGCCGTCAGGGTCCGCCTGGGTGACCACGGCGGAGCGGCTGAAGTCGATCTGGGCGCCTGCTTCCGCGGAAATCGCGGGCTGTGGCGTCACAGATGAGGCGGCAACGGCACCGGTTCCGCTGGCGTCAGTTGCCATGACGGGACTGGTCACGGGGACGGTAACGGTAAGCACCAGGCCGGTGGCGGCAAGCGCGATGCCGGCCTTCTGGCCGATACCGCTGGCCGAGGCGAATTCCGTTATCTGGCGGAACGGACCCCGACGGCGGCGCGCGTCACGGTGGAGATCGCGGGGGCGCGAGGTCTCGGCAGCCTGGACGGCTTCGACAGCACGCGGCGTAGCAGCGGGGCCCGCCGCGCGGCGGCGGCCCCGGGGGGTCTGCATGGTCAAGAAGGGTTCCTCTCTGGATAGCCTGCGAAGTTAGCTGTCGGATTCGGGTCAGAGAGTTCACAGACCCGGTCCGCCGTAAGCAAGCTGCGGCACAGAGAAATCCCCGGAAGGTTCCTTCACTGGAAGAGGCTTGCTGCTGACGGACTTCACCCCAAGGCAGTCCCCCGCTGCCAGTTGTGGTTCCCCCGCCTCTGCCAGTTATGACTTGGTGCTCCTGATCCGCTGGCAGAGCTCGGCTCCAGATCAGGTAACGCTTAAGTATCAACGCTTTCGTTCAACTATAGGGGCTTAAGTCCCTTAGTAACAATTCCGTTATTTTTGCGTGATCCAGCTCCCACGGGGTAAAAGCAGGGATTTTACGGTGTCAGTTGACGGCTACGAATACGTGGGCAGCCACTTCGGGAGGCAGTTCCAGGGCGCCTTCAATGCCCGGAACACGGACCGAAATGTAGTCCCCCACACGCTCCAGCGATACCGCCGCTCCGGGGCGGATGCCGCCTTCGTCGAGCTGGGACAGGAGTTCGGGTTCCACCTGGATGGGTTCAGCCAACCGGCTGATGGTCACGGCAGAGGCGGGGCCGTACGTCTTCATGGCCTCAAGAAGGCTGATCGCACCGTCGGACAAGGACAGGTCCGGGTGGCCACCCAGTGCGGCCAGTCCGGGAATCGGGTTTCCGTAGGGCGATTCGGTGGGGTGGTTGAGCAGTTCGTAGATCCGGCGCTCAACGCGCTCACTCATCACATGCTCCCAGCGGCACGCTTCGTCGTGGACGTAGGCCCAGTCCAGGCCGATGACATCAGCCAGGAGCCGTTCCGCAAGGCGGTGCTTGCGCATGACCTCCGTGGCACGTTTGCGGCCCACCTCGGTGAGCTCCAGGTGTCGGTCGCCGGACACCACCACCAGGCCGTCACGCTCCATCCGGCCGATGGTCTGGGACACGGTAGGGCCCGAGTGGCGCAACCGCTCTGCAATACGGGCCCTCAGGGCAACGATGTTCTCTTCCTCCAGCTCCAGGATGGTCCGAAGGTACATCTCCGTAGTGTCGATCAGATCCGTCATCCAGCTCAGCTCCTCGAGCGCAATACCCTGCGTTGTTCCGCGTTGTCCCACACGGCCCGCCGCCATGCGGCGCGACATAGTCCGGAGCCAAGCTTAGCCTATTTTGACTTTGTCCTAATAGTTGCAGGCTCCAGGTTCCCGTGTCTCAATGTTTGGACTTTAGCGGCTCCGGCTCCCGCGCCTACGCCTGTTCAGGCAGAATGGGAAAGGCCTGTATTGCAGTCACTGCCGACTGTCGGGCGGCGTTATCCGCCCGACCGGCTAAAGCCACCTCCCCGCCGACATTGGAGCACCCGTGAGCGAAACCAGCATCACTATTCCCGCCGACCTCCTGCCCCGGGACGGACGGTTCGGAGCCGGGCCATCCAAGGTCAGGCAGGAACAGATCGATGCGCTCTCTGCGGCGTCGAAGACCATCCTGGGCACGTCCCACCGGCAGGCCCCCGTCAAGAACCTCGTGGGCTCGGTCCGCGAGGGCCTCAGCCAGTTCTTCCGCGCGCCCGAGGGTTACGAGGTTGTCCTCGGCGTCGGCGGCTCCACAGCGTTCTGGGATGTTGCCTCCTTCGGCCTCGTGGAGAAGAAGGCCCAGCACCTGTCCTTTGGTGAGTTCGGGTCGAAGTTCGCCGCAGCCACCAATAAGGCACCTTTCCTGGATGCGTCCTCCATCATTACGTCGGACCCGGGCACCCGCCCGGCAGCCCGGGCCGAGGCCGGCGTCGACGTTTACGCGTGGCCGCAGAACGAAACCTCCACCGGCGTCGCCGCTCCGGTAAAGCGCGTAGCGGATGCCGATGAGGGCGCACTGGTACTGGTCGATGCGACCTCCGCCGCCGGCGGCCTGGACGTCGATGTGGCCGAGAGCGATGTCTACTACTTCGCCCCGCAGAAGAACTTCGCCTCCGACGGCGGCCTGTGGCTTGGCCTGTTCTCCCCCGCCGCCCTCGAACGCGCAGCACGGATCAAAGCCGGCGACCGCTGGATCCCGGATTTCCTGGACCTGCAGACCGCCATCGACAACTCGAAGCTGAACCAGACCTACAACACCCCGTCGCTGTCCACGCTGGTAACGCTGGACGCGCAGGTGCAGTGGTTGAACTCCAACGGCGGCCTGGACTTCGCAGCGGGACGCACCGCCGACTCCGCCGGCCGCATCTACACCTGGGCCGAGGCATCTGAGTACGCGACGCCGTTCGTCATCAACCCGGACGAGCGCTCGAACGTCATTGCCACCATCGACTTCGACGACTCTGTGGATGCCGCCGCGGTAGCCAAGGTCCTGCGCGCCAACGGCATCGTGGACACGGAGCCTTACCGCAAGCTGGGCCGCAACCAGCTGCGTATCGCCACCTTCGTTGCCATCGACCCCGAGGACGTTTCAGCCCTGCTGGCCAGCATTGACTACGTGGTGGGCGAGCTGCGCAAGTAACTCCCGCCGTCGGCAAGGCCCGGCGACAGAACATACGACGGCGCCGCCCGGGTTTACCCCGGACGGCGCCGTTTGCTGTTGGTTGGTTCGATGGGACCACCATGAGGGGGCTGGCTAGCCCTCCCCGTCATCTGCCTGGGCAGCGTCCGGGGACCCGGCCTGCTGCACAGGCTCTGCCTTTTCAGTCTCCGGTTCGGCTTCGGACTCCCCGGCAGCCTGGGCGTCGGGAACCGTGCGCTCCTGCTCGTGATCCTCTTCCCGGGCGTCCTCGGGCCGCACCCGCTCAGCCCACGGCACCCATTCCGGGGCCAGGATCGAATCCTCCGAGGGCAGCAGGCCCAGTTCGTTGACCGTCACCAGCTTGGACCGGGAGTTGCGGGTGATGACGGCGTACCACTGCCAGCCCGAGTAGCCAGGCAGCCTGGATTCGAACAGGTGCGTCACCAGGCGGTCGCCTTCGCTTTTGGCAGCCAGGTGTGGACCGATGTCCGACGCCGAGGTGATTCCCTCGAGGGCAGTCCTGGCAACGTCGACGGCGGCGGCCAGAAACGCGTCCGGCTTCCCTGTCCGCCACACCGGCACGCCGGCCTTGCGTTGGGGGGCCGCCTTCACGGCCGCGGCGGCGCGGGGGACGGCAGTGCGCTCCGAGGCAGCTGCCTGGGGCGTAACGGCTGTCTCCTGTTCCGAGGCCTGCATTCCTGCGTCGGGCTGTTCAGCTTCCGGATTCATTGCTGCCTAAACGTCCAGCTCGTCGGCAACCTTACGCAGGGCGGCGGCAATGGCCTTGCCCTTGTTGCCGTCCGGGTACTTGCCGTTGGACAGGGTGCCCGAAAGATTGTCGAGGACCGTCACCAGGTCCTGGACCAGGGGGGCAAGGTCGCGGGCGCTGGGCCGTTTGGCCTTGGCGATGGAGGGAGTCTTGTCGAGGACGCGCAGGCCCAGGGCCTGGGCACCCTTGCGGCCGTCGGCCACGCCGAACTCCACGCGGGTGCCGGCCTTGAGTTCCGTTACGCCCTCGGGCAGCGACGATTTGGGCAGGAAGACCTCCTGGCCGTCCTCGCCCGCGAGGAACCCGAAGCCTTTGTCCTTGTCATACCACTTGACCTTGCCGGTAGGCATTGAATCAACCTTCTTCGTTCTGCTGTTGTGAGACACGGCCGGCCGCCACCGCATCCGCACCGGTTGTGCGGGTTTAAGGTATGGCAGCTGCGTACCGTGTTGGTCTTTATCCTTCAAGGTTATCCTGCCCCGCGCCCGAATCCCGCTTCATGCCGCCCCGGACGCCGGGGTTCACGCGCGCTGCCGGAGGGGCGGTAGCGTTACGTCCATGACACCCTCGCGCTACCGGCGGCCCATCATGATTGCCGCCGCCGTCATTGCAGTGCTCTCGCTGGCCGCCGTGGCGGCGGTCATGGCCCTGGCCTTTGCCGGGTCAGTGGCTCCTGCGTGGGTTACCTACACGGCGCTGTACGGCTTGCCCGCCGCATTCGTCCTGATGCTTTTCCTGGTGCTCGACGGCGTTGCAGGGCGGCGCCGGGCAGGAAAACCTGACCAGCGGTAACGTTGGACTGATGTCCCTCATTCGCGCGCTCAGCAAGGACCTGGCAGCCCGTAGCGACGACTCGCTGCGGGAGCTGTTCGCCGCGCGGCCGGACCTGCTCTCCCCCGCCGTGCCTGACTTCCCTGCCCTGGCGGCCCGGGCCAGCTCGCGGGTCAGCGTCCAGCGTGCCTTGGAGCGGCTCAACAGGCCACAGATGCAGGTGCTTGAAACCCTTCATCTGTGCACCAACACCGATACCGGGCACAGCGCCAGCGCACCCGCGCTGCACAAGATGATTGCAGGCTCCTCGGTGCCCATCCTGGAACGGATCCTGGACCGCCTGCAGGATCTTGCCCTGGTGCACCGGGCCGATCCACCCCACGGCACCCCCGCCGGCAACCGCCAGCGCTTCTACCTCCCCGTGGGCTGCCTCAAGGACGTGGTGGGAATCTATCCCGCGGGGCTGGGCCGCAGCTACACGGAACTTGTCCGGCTCCAGCCGGCGTTCGCCCAACGGGCGGTTCAGCTTGTGTCCGAACTGCACCGGAGCGGCGTCGAGATCCAGGATGCCACCACCCCGATGGAGGCGGCGCTGGCCCTGCAGCACTGGACGTCCTCGCCGGAAGCCGTGCAGGACATCCTCGCCCTTGCCCCGGAGCGGACGACGGCGCTGCTCGCCAGGTTCCGGAACTGGGCCATGGGTGCCGTCCCCCAGGCGCAACGCAAGGCGTCCGTCACCACCGAGGGCGCCGACGTCGGGCCCATCGACTGGCTGCTGGCCCGGGGGCTGCTGGTTCCGCTGGACGCCGCCCATGTGGAACTGCCCCACAGCGTAGGGCTGTCCCTGCGGGGCGGCGCCATCATCAACGACTTCACCCTGACGCCGCCGGTGCCGGAGCTCGGCACCACCACCGCGGCCCTCCGGCGGAATGCTGCCCTGAGTGCCATTTCGGACACCCTGCGGCTGGTGGGCGAACTGCTGCACGCCGTCCAGCGCCAGCCCTTGGCCACGCTGCGCAGCGGTGGTGTAGGGGTCCGTGAGACGCGGCGGCTCGGTGAGCTGCTGCGGATCAGCCAGCCGCAGGTTGGACTGCTGCTGGAGCTCTGCGGCCTTGCGGGGCTGATCCGCCTGGACGTCGATTCGTCGTCCTGGGTGCTGCCACCGCAGCTTGAGTGGCTGGCGCTGCCCCGGCAGGAGCAATGGCAGTGGCTGGTCAATGCCTGGCTGTCCAGCGAACGCGTACCGTCGCTGGTGGGCCAGCCGGTCAACGGAACCTCCGGAGTTCCGGCCGCGCACCGGTCGGCTGCCGGCGGGGCCATTGTCCCGTTGTCTGCGGAAGCGCAGCGGCCCGACGCCCCCGTCATCCGCAAACGCATCCTGGAGATACTGCTGGAGCTGACCACCGAGGCGGCGTCCGCTGACGGCGCCGCGCCGGTGCTGGACGCGGCGGCGGTCCTCCAGCGCGCCGAGTGGGCGCAGCCCCGGATGGCGCGGCGCTTCAGCTCCCTGATCCGCGGCGTCCTCGCCGAGGCCGAGCTGCTCGGCCTGGTGGGCTCCGGGGCCCTGACCCAACTGGGAGCCGCCTTCGCCGGTGACAACCCGGACGAGGCGATGACACTCCTGGGCCAGCACCTGCCGGCCGCCCTGAACCACGTGCTGCTCCAGGCCGACCTGACAGCAGTGGCACCTGGTTACCTGGCACCCGACCTGGCTGAAAAGCTCCTGGCCATGGCCGACGCCGAGGGCCAGGGACCAGCCACGATCTACCGGTTCTCCGAGGCCTCCGTCCGGCGCGCACTGGACGCCGGGTATGACGCCGGCCGCCTGCTGCAGTTCCTGCGCGACCACTCCGCCACCGCGGTGCCGCAGCCGCTGGAATACCTCATCCAGGACACCGCCACCCGCCATGGGCAGCTTCGGGTGGGGACCTCCGCCAGTTTCATCCAGAGCGATGACGAGGAAGCGCTGCAGGAACTCCTCTCCGGGCCACGGGCAGCCGCGCTCGGCCTGGTCCGGCTCGCTCCCACCATCCTGGCGTCCTCCCTGCCGCCGCGCGAAACAGTGCAGATCCTGCGCGGCCTTGGCCTCTCGCCGTCGGTGGATGGCGTGGAGGACTCCGCAGTCCGGCTCCGGCGCGGACCGGTCCCGCAGGAAAGCCCGCGGCCCGTGTACACGGCGCCCCGCCTTGCACCGGCGGCCGACGATGTGGACGCCCAGCTTGCCGTGCTGCGCAAGGAGGACGGCTCGCCTGGCCGCAACGGTGCGGCTGGCCGAAAGGCAGAAGCGGCAACCCAGCTGGGGCTGGAGGCGCTGCAGCGCGCCATCCGGCTCAAGCAACGGATCAGCATGAACGTGGTGGACAGCCTGGGGAATGCCACCCTGGAAACCGTCGTTCCGCTTTCAGTAAGCGGCGGACGCGTCCGTGTCTTCGACCCCGCCAAGGACACGGAGCGGGTCCTGTCCATCCACCGAATCATCGATATCGAGGCTGCAGAGGAACTGCACCAGTAAAGGACTGTCCTGCGTGAACGACGGACCCCTGATTGTCCAGAGTGACAAAACCATCCTGCTCGAAGTGGACCACGAGCTCGCCACCGAGGCCCGGCATGCCATCGCGCCGTTCGCGGAGCTGGAGCGGGCACCCGAGCACATGCACAGCTACCGGCTCACGCCGCTGGGGCTGTGGAATGCCCGCGCGGCCGGGCTGGACGCCGAAAGGGTCTTGGACACGCTGCTGAAGTATTCCCGCTTTCCCGTACCGCATTCGCTCCTGATCGATATCGAGGAGACGATGTCGAGGTACGGGCGGCTGCGCCTGGAGAAGGATCCCCAGCACGGGCTGGTGATGCGCACCGACGACTATCCGGTGCTGGAGGAAGTCATCCGGGCCAAGAAGATCCAGCCGCTCCTTGGGCCGCGGATCGACGGCGAGACAGTAGTGGTCCACGCATCGCAGCGGGGCCAGCTGAAGCAGCTCCTGCTGAAGATCGGCTGGCCGGCTGAGGACCTGGCCGGGTACGTTGACGGCACCCCACACCTCATCGCACTGAACGAGGATGGCTGGCAGTTGCGCCCCTACCAGCGGCTGGCCAGCGAAAACTTCTGGTCGGGCGGCAGCGGCGTGGTGGTGCTCCCCTGCGGTGCCGGTAAGACGCTGGTGGGCGCCGCGGCCATGGCCACCGGATCCACCACCACGCTGATCCTGGTGACCAACACGGTGGCCGCGCGGCAGTGGAAGGACGAACTGCTGAAGCGCACGTCCCTCACAGAGGATGAAATCGGCGAATACTCCGGCGCGCTGAAGGAAGTGCGCCCCGTAACCATTGCCACCTACCAGGTCCTGACCACCAAACGCGGTGGCCTGTACCCTCATCTGGAACTGGTGGATGGCCACGACTGGGGCCTGATCATCTATGACGAGGTGCACCTCTTGCCGGCTCCCATCTTCCGGATGACCGCGGACCTTCAGGCGCGCCGCCGCCTGGGCCTGACCGCCACCCTGGTCCGTGAGGACGGGCGCGAGGGCGAGGTCTTCAGCCTGATCGGGCCGAAACGGTACGACGCACCGTGGAAGGACATCGAGTCCCAGGGCTACATCGCACCGGCGGACTGTGTTGAGGTACGGGTGGACCTGCCGAAGGACGAACGGGTTGCCTACGCCATGGCCGACGACGCGGACAAATACCGGCTGTGTTCCACCTCCGAGTCCAAATCCCTGGTGGTGGAACAGCTGGTGGCACGGCACGCCGGCGAGCAGCTGCTGGTGATTGGCCAGTACATTGACCAGCTCGACGACCTCGGCGAGCGCCTGCAGGCACCCGTCATCAAGGGGGACACTTCGGTCAAGGTGCGGCAGCGGCTCTTTGATGCTTTCCGTGCCGGGGAGATCCAGACGCTCGTGGTATCCAAGGTAGCCAACTTTTCCATCGACCTGCCGGAGGCATCGGTGGCCATCCAGGTGTCCGGTTCGTTCGGGTCCCGCCAGGAGGAGGCACAGCGGCTCGGCAGGCTGCTGCGGCCAAAGAAGGACGGGCGGGCGGCACGCTTCTATTCTCTGGTGGCCCGCGACACGCTGGACCAGGAGTTCGCCGCCAAGCGGCAGCGGTTCCTGGCCGAGCAGGGGTACGCCTACCGGATCATGGACGCCAAGGACGTGGACCAGCCCGGGTAGGGCTGACGTGCCGGGCCCACGCGCCCGGGTGCACACTGGAAGCATGCGGCAGAGCAAACGTCCATCGCTTCCCACCCAGCCCGTGGTTCCCGGTCCCGGCCAGGAATCCGTGTGGGACTATCCGCGCCCGCCGCGGGTTGAACCCGGCTCCGGTCGGATCCGGATCTTCCTGGGCGGAGAACTGATCCTCGACACCACGGACTGGCTCAGGGTTCTGGAAACCAGTCATCCGCCCGTCTACTACCTTCCGCGCGCGGCGTTCCTTCCCGGCGCCCTGGAGCCCGCCCCGGGAACCAGCTGGTGCGAGTTCAAGGGCCGGGCCGAGTACTTCACCGTTCGCGGCGGCGGCCGGTCCGCAGAGCGGGCCGCCTGGTCCTACCCTCAGCCCCTCCCCGGCTACGCGGAACTGGCAGGCCGGGTGGCTGTCTATGCGGGGCCGATGGACCGCTGCGAGGTGAACGGCGAAGTTGCCCGCCCCCAGGCCGGGGGCTATTACGGCGGCTGGGTCACCGACAACGTGGTGGGGTCGTTCAAGGGTGAGCCCGGCACGCTGGGATGGTGAGTCCGGCTGCCCTGGCACAGCCTACAGGCCCAGCGCGTCCAGCCGTCCCAGGATGAAGCGGACCATGTCCAGCCGCCCGGCCACCACGTCCTCCAGCCCGGGGCGTGGCGCCGCCAGCTGGTCCAACGGCAGTGCGGACAGGCCGGTGAACACGGCCATGGCTGCGGCGTGGCCGCGGGCGACGGATGACGCATCGGGTTCGGTTCCGGCCTCGGCCATTCCATTGCAGTAGGCGTCCACGCACAGCGGCGCCAACCGGACAAGGTCGCTGCCCGGCATGTCGCCGTCGTTGACCCGTCCGGCCAGGAGCTGCGCCAGGTCGAATCCGGCCGGGCCCCTGCCGAAGTTTCCCCAGTCGATGAGGATGAACGCTTCGTCCCCGACGTTGGATGCGCCGGCCAGCAGGTTCTGTGGGCTGGCGTCGCCGTGCATGGGGAACTGGGGCAGGGCCACGAGCACGTTTACCAGGTCCGGGGCCCTCCCTGCCAGGCTACGCAGCCCACTGATGACCGCGGGGTCCGCAGCGCCGGCCACCACCGGGTGCCGCCACACGTCGTCGTCCATGATCGCCGGGATAAGCAGCTGCGTTCCGACGCCCTCGAGGAAGAACTCCAGGCGCCGCGATGTCGTGGCATCCGGCACTGCCGTGACGCACGCATCCACGTCCGGGCTGCCCGCGAGGCCGCCCAGGACAAAGGCCGCCTCCGCAAACTGCTCATCGCTCCACCCCTGGGCACCGTCGTCGTCCACGTCCTCCAGCCAGATGAGGATCCGCTGCGCATCCAGCTCGGTGATCCGGAATGCCTCGGGCATCCGGGCGTTGAAGGGCAATGCTGTGCTGACCCCGGCGGCGTACGCCTGCGCTTCAGTGCGCCACGGGTAGCGCTCCGCCAGTTGCCCGCGGAACTCCGGAGGTACAGCCTGGATGCCGGGCCACAACAGTGGCGACTGGGTGAGCTTTGCAATAACGCTGAAGGGTACGGGTTCCGCTGCGTTGGCTGGTCCGGCCTGCTGTGCCGTTCCCTGGATCCGCCAGAGCCCGCCCGTGGTCATGTTGGCCCCGGGCTGGATGATGCTGTGTGCCTGGGCCCGGATGACCACCATGCCGCGCCGGCCCAGGGCAGCGTCCACCACTGCCGGCAGGTCCTGGCGCAGCAGGGAGGGGACGGCCAGCTCCGCCGCGTCAATCACCGGCTAGGAGCCGGCCGGGGGAACCACTACGGCGGGTGAGCCCTCGTTGAGCGGGTTGGCGGTGGCGGAGGGAGCCACTACCCCGAATTCGTAGCCCTGGGCACGCAGCGCGTCGATGGTGGTTGCGAGGTATGTCCACTGTGAAACCGGGCAGGCCAGGACGTCTTCGGCATCATGGAGCAGGATGATCGCCCCGGGTGCTGCCTCATCCATGACGAACTTCTGGACTCCGGCAGCCCCCGGGCACTCAAAGTCACCGGGCTGGCCGATGTGCCAACGCCAGAGGATCCCGCCGCTCATGCCGATGGTCCGCAGGTAACTCGCTGCGTACGGGGTGCTGTTGCCGAACGGGAACCGCATGAGGCGGGGCGTCTCACCTGTCACGGCCCGGATGGCCGCATTCGTGCTGTCTATCTGCTGCTTTTGGTCCGCCTGGCTGATCTCGAGGAAATCGGCGTGGTTCCACGAGTGGTTGCCGATGACGTGCCCCTCGGCCTTGATCCGCCGCACGAGGTCAGGGTACAGCTGCGCGTTGGCCCCCTGCAGGAAGAACGTTGCCTTCACGTTCTTCGCCTTCAGGACATCCAGGACGTAAGCCGTGCGCTGTGGCGACGGCCCGTCGTCGAACGTCAGTCCAACCAGGGGTTCGTCGGCTGCCTGCGCGGCCTGCGTGGGGCCGCCCGCCAGCAGGGCGATGACAAGGGCTCCTGCGCCCAGGGCCATGGTGGCAAATTTGCTCTTCATCGTGCTGATCCTCCCTTGCCCAAGGCTGCCCGCAACCTTCCTAGATGAGCACCATACGGCGGCGTTTAAGGCACTGTAAACAGCCCCCGGCGACACGTGGGGAACGCCCGCGCGGACGGGTAGGAGGCAGTGGGGCGGGCCGTAAAAGAGGGGGAAGCCGGCGGCTGGGAGGGGGCACTCCACCCTTGTGGGCCCGCGCGGCAGGTGGGAGCATTTCCCGCCTCTTTCGGGCATGGGAGGATTCCGCCTGCGGCCGCGCCGAAGATACGCAACGTTCTTCCATGGAACATCCAGACAACTCCCAGAGACTGGGAGCATGATGGGAACATGAACAAGAACGGCCCCGAAGCGAAGCTCCTCGTTGTTGACGATGAACCCAACATCCGTGAGCTGCTGTCCACGTCACTGCGGTTCGCCGGCTTCGAAGTAGTGTCCGCGGCCAACGGCCGCGACGCCCTGGCAGCCGCCGACGCCCACGCGCCGGACCTGGCTGTCCTCGACGTCATGCTTCCGGACATGGACGGGTTCACCGT
Organism: Pseudarthrobacter equi; assembly: GCF_900105535.1. NCBI lineage: Bacteria > Bacillati > Actinomycetota > Actinomycetes > Micrococcales > Micrococcaceae > Pseudarthrobacter > Pseudarthrobacter equi. Next base: position 1,304,141 of record NZ_LT629779.1, on the reverse strand, counting down.
CACCCGCCGGCTGCGTGCCTCGGGCAAGCACTTCCCGGTCCTGTTCCTCACCGCCAAGGACGACACCGAAGACAAAGTCACCGGGCTTACCGTGGGCGGGGACGACTACGTCACCAAGCCGTTCAGCCTCGACGAGGTGGTGGCGCGCATCCGCGCCGTGCTCCGCCGCACGCAGCCGCTCCTCGACGACGACGCCGTCATCCGGGTGGGCGACCTCGAGCTCGACGACGACGCCCACGAAGTGCGCCGCGGCGGCACCGTCATTGAACTCTCCCCCACCGAGTTCAAGCTGCTCCGTTACCTGATGCTGAACCCCAACCGTGTGCTGTCCAAGTCGCAGATCCTGGACCACGTCTGGGAGTACGACTTCAACGGCGACGCCTCCATCGTGGAGTCCTACATTTCCTACCTGCGCCGCAAGGTGGACATCGATCCCGAGGCCCCTGCCCTGATCCAGACCAAACGCGGCGTGGGCTACGTGCTCCGGACGGCCGAAAAGCGCTGACCTTGCTGAAACGGTGGAAGTCCTCATCCCTGAGGACGCAGCTGGTGGCCATGATCATGGCCCTGCTCATTGTCGCCCTGACGGTGACCGGGGCAGGGACCCTGGCGCTGCTGCACAGCTACCTCCAGGGCCAGGTGGATGACAAGCTCAACGCCGCAGTCGACCTGGCCCAGCAGCAGCAGTCGTTTTCACAGCTGCAGGGCTCCAGCCCGGAGGTCCCCACGGACTATTCGCTGCTGCTCTATGGCGCCGACCAGCAGCCCCTCCGGCTCGGCGGCGACGCCGACAACCACCCGGACATCAAATCCATCACCACCGAACAGGCCCAGGCCCGGGGCCGCGTCCCGTTCCAGGTGGGCGGTACCGACGGCCAGAACTGGCGGGTTGTTGCCGTCACGGTGCTTTCGAACAACCGCCCGGCGGTGGTGGTCATCGGACTTCCGTTGGAAGGCGTGGATGACGTCCTCAAGCATGCCACCCTGGTGGTCACGGGCGTCGGCCTGCTGACGCTCCTGCTCGCCTCACTGATTGCCAGCTGGACCGTCTCGCGCTCCTTCCGGCCGTTGGCAAGGGTGGAAAAGACCGCCGCCGCCATCGCCGCCGGAGACCTGTCCCGCCGCGTGGACGTCGAGAACCCGGCCACCGAGCTGGGCCGGCTCAGCAGCTCACTGAACGCGATGCTGGCGCATATCGAGACGGCCTTCGCAGCCCGCACTGCGTCCGAGGCACGGATGAGGCGTTTCGCTGCCGATGCGTCGCACGAACTGCGGACCCCGCTGGTGACCATCCGCGGCTTCTCCGAGCTGTACCGCCACGGAGCCCTGACCACGGACGAGGACGTTGCCACCGCCATGGGGCGGATCGAAAGCGAAGCCAAGCGCATGGGATCCATGGTGGAGGACCTCCTCCTCCTGGCCCGCCTGGACGAGCAGCGGCCGTTGCAGCAAAAGCCCGTGGACCTGCAGCTCCTCGCACATGACGCGGTGGTGGACACCCAGGCCAGCGACCGGTCCCGCGTGATCTCGCTCGCCGGGCTCGACGACGGACCGGCCAAGCCGGCACCGGCACTCGGCGATGAGGCCAAAATCCGGCAGGTGCTGGGAAACCTTGTGGGCAACGCCCTGCGCTACACCCCCGAAGGCAGCCCCATTGAACTGGCTGTCGGCGTGCGGACGGTGGACGGGCAGGCGCGCTCCGTGGTTGAGGTGCGGGACCACGGCCCGGGCATCTCCGAGGAAGACGCATCCAAGGTCTTCGAGCGTTTCTACCGCGCAGATACCTCGCGTACACGGGACACGGGCGGCAGCGGCCTGGGCCTGGCTATCGTTGCCGCGATTGTTGGTTCACATGGCGGGTCGGTCCGCGTACAGGAGACAGAGGGCGGGGGCGCCACCATGGTGGTCAGCCTGCCGTACCGGGACGAGGCCGCGGCGGACAGCGAGGACGAGGTCAGCGACGGCAAGGTTATCCACATATAGCTCCGTGGCCGTGGCCCACCGTCCTGCCCGTCCCTAGGCTCGTTTCAGCGGCCCGGACCAGCCGGGCCAGGGCAACCTGCGTTGCCCCGCCGCGAGCGAAAGGCACAGCCATGAGCATCATCTCCGTCGATACCGAACTGCTGCAACTGAAGTCGGCCAGCGTCCAGGCCACCGTGGACAGGATCAGCACCGACGTCCAGACCATGAAGCGCGGCCTCGATGAGCTCCAGGGGTCCTGGCGGGGCTCCGCGGCCACAAACTTCCAGGCCTTGATCACCGAGTGGACCATCACGCAGGGCAGGGTGGAGGCCTCGCTGGCCTCCATCAATGCGGCGCTGGCCTCCGCGGCCGCCACCTACGCGCAGGCGGAACAGGGAAACACGCAGCGCTTCAGTTAGGCCGCTTATGCCTCCGGCGTGCCCTGGTGGAACCGCAGCCGCCAGCGGCCGCCGTCGAGGACCCACAGTGAGCTTCTCAGGGTGGTGCCGGAGCGGGCGAAGCTTCGGTAGGTCAGCAGTACAGCGCTGGTGCCGATGCGGTCGGTCCCGAGGATCTCGATGTCGGTCCGCTCCCCCGGGTCCTCCTCCAGGGCCATCATCATGGCATCCCGGGTCCAGACCCGGCCTGAGCTGCCGATCTCCATGAAGTCGGGGTGCAGCAGTACGGCCGTGCGGCCCATGTCGCCGCGGACAAGGGGGCCCAGGAGTTCACGCTCGAGTTCCTCCACCTGCGCTTCAGCCGATGGCTCCGCCGCGGCCGGTTCGGTGTCGAAGGCTTCGCTGCCCAGCTCACTGAAGAGGTCCGGTTCGCTGAAAAGCTTCGGGTCGCCGAACAGTCCCGGGTCTGTGAACAGGTCCGGCTCGGCCTTGGCGGCAGGCCGTGCGGCAGCTGGGGACGCTGCCGAGCGCTGCGGTGCTGAATGCTGCGATGCTGCACGCTCCGATGTGGCAGGTTGCGCCGCCGAGCGCTGCGATGCTGCGCGCTGATCGGACGTCTGCTCTGCGGCAACCCGTGCGGTGGCAGTCTGCGTGCCGGCCTGCGCTGTCGCGCCGCCTCCGGCTTCGTGCTGGTGGCCCGGGAATCCCGGCCCGGATCGGGCAGCAACCCCCTGCTGGTAAGCCGTTGCTGCCGCCCTGGCCCGCTCGTCGGCTGCCTCGTTGAGGTCGTGGCCGGCATGTCCTTTTACCCACTCGAAGGTGTATTTGCGCCCTGCAAGCTCACGGTCGAGTTCCTTGAGGAGCTCAACGTTGAGGACCGGCTTGCCGTCTGCCTTGCGCCAGCCCTTCCGCTTCCAGCCGGGCATCCACTTGGTGATCGAGTTGATGACGTACTGGCTGTCGCACAGGATGTGGAGATCCTCCTGCCGGACGTGCGCGGTTGCGCGCAGCAGGTCCAGCACTGCCATCAACTCGCCCTGGTTGTTGGTTCCGTGGGGCCACCCGCCCGCCCGCCAGCACTCCTCATTCACGTACCAGGCCCATCCGGCAGGGCCAGGGTTTCCCAAGGCCGAACCGTCAGCCGCTGCAGTAATCGTCACCGGTCCATCCTGCCAGACCGGCCCGACAATGCCTGAACGCCGCCGGGAACAGCCGGGACCGTGTGGAAAGCGGAAAGCCCAACAGGATGACGGAAACAATTTGGGAAAACGTTTACCCAAAACTATTGACTGCCCGTGACCAACAAGGACACAATCACTGTATCGAATGAGAAAACGCTTTCTCACTCTGGCGGAACGGCACGGATGCCGGCGCAACGCCCGGGGAAAGCGCAAAGATTTCAGGAAGGCACATCGATGACGATTCCAACCGTAAGCCGCCGGAGGTTCCAGCTGGGAGGTGCAGCTTTGGCAATTACGCTGCTGGCAACAGGCTGCGGCGCCTCGGGCAGTTCAGGCAGCGGCGACCAGGTCACACTGCGGTTTGCCTGGTGGGGCAACGAATACCTCAACGCCCAGACGGAGAAGGTCATTGACGCCTTCGAAGCCAGCCACCCCAACATCAAGATCGAGTCAGAGCCCGGCGAATGGGGCGGCTATTGGGACAAGCTGGCCACCAAGACCGCTGCCAATGATGCGCCGGACGTTATCCAGATGGACCAGAAGTACATCGCGGAGTACGGCGGGCGGGGCGCACTCCTTGACCTGTCGAAGCAGGAGGGAGTCGATACGTCCAAGCTGGACAAGGAGGCCCTCGCCTCCGGACAGTATGATGGCGCCCAATACGGCCTCAGCACCGGGCAGAACGCCTACGTCATCATGGCGAACACCAAGGTCTTCGAGGCTGCCAACGTCCCGGTCCCGGACGATACAAAGTGGACCTGGGACGAGTTCCTGGACATTGCAGCCAAGATCAGCGCCTCCGGCGACGGTAAGACGTACGGCGCGGCCTATGGCAGCAATGAGGCGGACCTCATCATCTGGCTGCGCCAGCATGGCCAGAACCTGTACTCGCAGGACGGGAAGCTGGACTTCGATACCGCTACCGCAGCATCGTTCTGGGAGCGGCTGAAGGAGCAGCGGGATTCAAAGGCCAGCCCTCCGGCCACGGTAGCAACGGAAGACTCCGGTGCGGGCCTCGAAGAAAGCCTCTTCGGCACCAACCGCGTGGGCATGGCCTGGTGGTGGACCAACCAGCTCGGCTCCCTGGAGTCCACCACGGCCAGCCCCATCAAGATGCTCCGTGCGCCCAGCCAGGACGGCGCGTCAGCCAAGAACGGCATGTACTACAAGCCCACCATGTTCTGGTCCGCTTCGTCCCGCTCCAAGCATCCCAAGGAAGCGGCCGCCTTCATCGACTACCTCACCAACAGCCCGGAAGCGGGGGCCATCCTGATGACGGACCGCGGTGTGCCCACCAACGCTGCGATCGTGGAAAGCATCACGCCCAGCCTGAAGCCAGCCGACACCACCGTGGTGTCCTTCCTCAAGGACATCGCTCCGGACATCAAGGAAGCACCCCCTGTTCCGCCGGTGGGTGCGGGCAGCGTGCAGAACGTGATCAAGCGCTACACCGACGAAGTGCTGTATGACCGGCTGACTCCGCAGGCGGCCGCCGACGCCTTCAAGAAGGAAGTCGAAGGAATGCTCGCCAGCGCGAAGAAGTAATTCCGGCAGCACAGGAAACGGAAAATGCGGCCCCCTCAGAAGAGGGGGCCGCATTCGTGTTTCAGCGGGACAGGTCCCGGCGGGGAGGCTTAGAAGCCGCCCATGCCGCCCATCTCGTCGCCGCCGCCAACGGGGGCAGCGTTCTTCTCGGGCTTGTCGGCAACAACAGCCTCGGTGGTGAGGAACAGGCCGGCAATGGATGCCGCGTTCTGCAGGGCAGAGCGGGTCACCTTGACGGGGTCGTTGACGCCGGCTGCCAGCAGGTCGACGTACTCGCCGGTTGCTGCGTTCAGGCCGTGGCCTGCGGGCAGGCCGCGGACCTTGTCAACCACAACGCCGGGCTCGAGGCCGGCGTTGAAGGCGATCTGCTTCAGCGGGGCGTCGATGGCAACGCGGACGATGTTGGCGCCGGTTGCTTCGTCGCCGGAGAGCTGCAGGTTGGCGAATGCCTTGGCACCGGCCTGGATGAGGGCCACGCCGCCACCGGCGACGATACCCTCTTCAACGGCAGCCTTGGCGTTGCGCACTGCGTCTTCGATGCGGTGCTTGCGCTCCTTGAGCTCAACCTCCGTGGCGGCACCGGCCTTGATGACTGCAACGCCGCCGGCCAGCTTGGCCAGGCGCTCCTGCAGCTTCTCGCGGTCGTAGTCGGAGTCGGAGTTCTCGATCTCGGCGCGGATCTGGGAAACGCGGCCGGCGATCTGGTCGGCGTCGCCTGCACCCTCGACGATGGTGGTCTCGTCCTTGGTGACGACAACCTTGCGTGCCTTGCCCAGGAGTTCCAGGCCGGCAGTCTCCAGCTTCAGGCCGACTTCCTCGGAGATGACCTGGCCGCCGGTGAGGACGGCGATGTCTGCGAGCTGGGCCTTGCGGCGGTCGCCGAAGCCGGGAGCCTTGACGGCTACGGACTTGAAGGTGCCGCGGATCTTGTTGACGATCAGCGTGGCCAGGGCCTCGCCCTCGATGTCCTCAGCGATGATCAGCAGCGGCTTGTTGGACTGCATGACCTTTTCCAGGACAGCAACCAGTTCCTTGACGTTGGAGATCTTGGAGTTGACGATCAGGATGTACGGATCCTCGAGGACCGTTTCCTGGCGCTCGGCGTCGGTGACGAAGTAAGCGGAGATGTAACCCTTGTCGAAGCGCATGCCTTCGGTGAGTTCCAGCTCCAGGCCGAAGGTGTTGGATTCCTCGACGGTGATGACGCCTTCCTTGCCGACCTTGTCCAGGGCTTCGGCAATGAGGGCACCAATTTCATCGTCACCGGCAGAGATGGAGGCCGTGGCGGCGATCTCTTCCTTGGTTTCGATTTCCTTGGCGGAGTTCAGCAGTTCGGCGGTGACGGCGTCGACGGCCTTTTCGATGCCTCGCTTGAGTGACAGCGGGTCGGCGCCGGCTGCAACGTTGCGCAGGCCTTCCTTGACGAGGGCCTGGGCCAGCACGGTAGCCGTGGTGGTGCCGTCGCCTGCGACGTCGTCAGTCTTCTTGGCAACTTCCTTGACCAGCTCGGCGCCGATCTTCTCGTAGGGATCGTCCAGCTCGATCTCCTTGGCGATGGAAACACCATCGTTGGTGATCGTGGGGGCGCCCCACTTCTTTTCGAGGACGACGTTACGTCCACGCGGGCCGAGGGTGACCTTAACGGCGTCGGCGAGGATGTTCAGGCCCCGCTCAAGGCCGCGGCGTGCCTCTTCATCAAATGCAATGATCTTGGCCATAACGGCAATAGTCCTTTCGGGACAGTCGTTAAGAATGAACCTCAGCTGCAGTGCCCGCGACGGACGGTTCCTGAACGGCGGCCTCTGTATGCCTCCGCGTGGGAACCTCACTCCAGTAAGGTGTTTCTTCGCTCCTCGGCCGGTGCCGGGCGCCGCCGGCTGAACCGGGCGTTGCCTTTAGCAGTCGGTGCGTCAGAGTGCTAACTCAATAATTAGCACTCCCCCGGTGAGAGTGCAAGCGAAAGAGACCCCCAGGGACGCGTTTGGGGCCCGTATTCGCCGAGGGCGATCAGCTGCCGTTGCGGCCGGCGGTTTCGTGTCCGGTGGCCGTCGGAATGTTGTCGCTGCCATAGGTGAAGACCGTAAAGGTGGCGGAGGTGATGTCCCCGTTGGTGTCGAACGCGATGGGACCTGACTCGCCGTCGTAGTTGATGCCGCCCCCTGAGGCGAGGCCGGGCAGGCAGTCCTTGTAGGTGGTGCAGGCCGCCGCTGCCGTGGCTTGGGATTCCGTGGCGGTCCCGCCGGAGACTGCCACGAGGTTGGCAGCAATGGAGGGGCCGGCGTCATCCTGCGCACGCGCCGCCGCCAGGGCGGCAAGAGTCACCGCATCGAACGTTTCCGCGGCATACGAGACATCCTTCAGTCCGTCGTCCACACCCAACAGGCGGGCCTGGAAGGCGGCGCTGGGAAGCTGACCGGACACAACGGCCCTGGCGCCGTCCAGCGCCTTGGTGCCCAGTTTCGATCCGTAGCGCGCGAATGCTCCATCGCTCAGCAGCAGGCTGGCCCCGGAGACCCCCGCGTTATTGAGCTCAGCCAGTGCCCCCTGCGACCCTTCGCGGGCAACCACGACGACGGCATCCGGCTTCGCGGCCCCGGCTTTCCGGGCGGCGTCCCCGGCCTCGCCGGCAGCGAACCCGGCGTTGTCCAGGACCTGCAGCCCGGCCCCTGAGGCGGCGTCGGCGACTGCGGCAGCAACTTCCTTGCCGTAGGTACCCTCCTGGTGGAGGATGGCGATGGTTTTGGCGCCCCCGTCCTTGGCGAGCTTGGCCAGGACGGGTCCCTGCGCAACGTCCGCGGCCGTGGTCCGGAAGTAGTAGCCGCCCGACTCGGCGCTGCTGAGGCCTGCGGCGGTGTTGGCGGGCGATATCAACGGTGTCCGCGCCCGGGACAGGACATCGATGGCCTCGGTGGCGTGGCTTGAATCGGTGGGGCCGATCACCACGTCCGCCTTGTCGGAGACCAGCGCGTGCGCCTGCGCGGCAGTGTCCCCGCCGGCCTGGACGGGAAGGAGTTCCACGGGCCTGCCCTTGTGGCCGCCCGCGGCATTGATTTCCCGTACGGCGAGCTGGGCCGCAGCGAGCTGGGAGGTATTGAGGAAGCTGCTGTCCCCGGCGTTGTCCAGGATCAGCCCTACACGGAGGACACCGTCCCCGGATGCTTCAACGGTGTCCACGCGGGCATTGCCGGTGACTCCGGAGCAGGCGCTGAGGGCTAGGACGGCAGCAAGTGATGCGGCAAGCACCGGTCGACGGCGGGCCGCCGGGCGGGAAGGATGCATCACTCGGCGGGCCGGACGCTTTCGGCCTGCGGGCCTTTTTCGCCCTCCCCGACTTCAAGTTCCACCCGCTGGCCCTCATCGAGCGCCCGGTAGCCTTCGCCCTGGATGGCCGACCAGTGCACGAAGATATCGTCCCCGGAGCCGTCCACGGTGATGAAGCCGTAGCCCTTTTCGGCGTTGAACCATTTGACGGTTCCCAGTGCCATGATGACCCACTCTTTCCGTTGAGACCGGAGGACCCCTGCTGCGGTGCCGCGGCGTTGACGTGCATTGCAGGGACCGGGCAGAGGCCTGGATTTCACTCTAGCCAAAGGCTGCCCAGTCCTGCAGGCGGGCCGGCAGGAGCGGCGGTAAACGTTATTCAGGCGTGACCGCCGGCACTTTGTCCAGGATTAGCGGTAGCCCGGACCCAGGACGACCACCAACGGCACCTGGAAATCGGTGCTTGCCACTACGGTGGGCACGCCCAGCAGGTTGGCCAGCTCGCGCGCATTGGCTGCCTGGTCCGCTCCGGAGTAGTACACCGTGGAGCCCTGCTGCGGGGCGCCGGCCCAGTTGCCCACCTGCCCCAGCGTCCAGCCTGCCGCCTTCACCGTTCCGCCCACCCGGCTGGCGAGTCCGGATGTTCCGGCAGCGTTGTAAACGGCTACCGGCTGGGTCTTGTCCAGTTCCGGCCCGGCAGACTCTGTGGCGCTGGGCCCGGGTTCCGGCTCAGTGGTGCTTTCGGCGCTGGGATCCGTGGAGGGCTGGGCCGTTGCCGACGGTTCGGACGCCTTGTCCGCAGCGGCGGAAGGCGTGGCGCCTGTGTCAGCCAGCGGCGCCTCGGACACGACAGCCGAGGCCTGGCTTTCGGTACCGCCAAGGCCCAGCTTGGGAAGGATCAGGAAGGACACCAGGCCGATGGCCAGGGCAGCAATGCCAACGGCAAGGATGGGCCACAGCCGCACGCGGGACGGTGCGGTGGCCGTCCGGTGGACACCTTGTCGCGACGCCGTCTCCGGGACCTTGTCGAATTCATCGCGGGCGTATTTGGTCATGGTGGGATGGATCCTTGCTGGTGGCTGCTGAAAAGGCGGGGCGTCCTAGGCGTCGGATCCCAGGCGCCGCGCGGTGCGTGCACGGTGGCGCGACGTACGTAGTCTACGCAATCGCTTAACCAGCATGGGATCGTGGGCCAGCGCATCTTCCCTGTCGATCAGGGCATTCAACACCTGGTAGTAGTGCGTTGCGGAGAGGTCAAAAAGTTCCCTGACGGCCTGTTCCTTGGCTCCGGCGTACTTCCACCACTGCCGCTCCAGGGCAAGGATCTGCTGCTCACGCTCGGTCAGCGGAGAATCCTTGAGGGTGAAGTCCGCCAACAGTGAGTTGGCCTCGCCGTCTCCCCCGCCGCCCTCCGGCGGGTAACCGGTCAGATGTTCCCGGGCCGGTTCAGCCACGGCGCACTCCTTCGCTGGTTACGGAAAATGTCTCACCCCCATGCTACGGACGAATAACAGCCTTGTCATTTGGCATCCCGCTCCGGCCACCGGCCCCGTTCCGCACGTAAGGCGCCCTGCAAGAATGGGACGGTGGCTGAATCAGATGCGTTGTTCGAACTGGAACCTGAGCCCCTTCCCGGCGGCGGCTTCGCTGACCTTGCGCGGCAGCCGCTGGAGCAGCTTGTTGCCCCGGACTGGGCGGCCGCCCTTGCCGGCGTGGAAGCCGAACTCCGGCAGGTGCTCGCGTTCCTGGGAACGGAGGAAGCCGCCGGGCACCACGTCCTCCCGGCGCCGTCGAACGTCCTGCGTGCCTTCCGCCAACCCTTGGCGGACGTCAAAGTACTGATCGTCGGGCAGGACCCCTACCCCACGCCGGGACACGCCGTCGGCCTCTCCTTCGCCGTGGACGGGCAGGTGCGGCCCATCCCCCGCAGCCTTGCCAACATCTACCGGGAACTGGAAGCCGATCTTGGCCTGCCGCCGCGGATCCATGGCGACCTCTCCGCCTGGGCCGGCCAGGGCGTGCTGCTCCTGAACCGGGTCATGAGTGTCCGCGCCGGGGCGGCCGGATCGCACCGGGGCAAGGGCTGGGAGAGGATTACGACGGCGGCCGTCACCGCCCTCGCGGCCCGCACGTCTGCAGACGGGTCGCCCCTGCCGCTGGTTGCGGTGCTGTGGGGCAAGGACGCCGAATCGATGCGCCCGCTGCTGGGAGGCCGGCCGGCGGTGTCCAGCGCGCATCCCAGCCCCCTGTCGGCGTCCAGGGGCTTCTTCGGTTCCCGGCCCTTCAGCGGGGTGAACCGGCTGCTGCAGGAGCAGGGGGCCGAGGCCGTAACCTGGGAACTCCCGCCTTTGCCCTAGCTTAGGCTTGCCTTATGAGCACTGTTCCCGCCGCTGCCGGCACCCCGAAAAAGAGCCGCCCCCAGGTCACCCTCACGGTGCTCAGGAGGGAGTCACTGTCCCCCCATATGGTGCGGATTGTGGCCGGTGGTGACGGCTTCGCCGATTTCGTGAACAACAGCTTTGCTGACCGGTACATCAAGATCATCTTCCCGCAGCCCGGTGTGGAGTATCCCGCCTCCTTTGACCTGGCCACCATCCGCGAAACCATGCCGCGGGAGCAGTGGCCCACCACCCGCACCTACACCATCCGCCGGGTTGATCCTGGGGCGCGCGAGCTTTCCATCGACTTCGTAGTCCACGGGGATGAGGGGCTGGCCGGGCCGTGGGCGGCTGCTGCGGAACCCGGCGACACCCTGACGTTCACCGGCCCCGGTGGCGCATACAACCCCAACCCGGACGCCGACTGGTACCTGTTCGCCGGTGACGAAGCCGCATTGCCGGCCATCGCAGCGAGCCTGGAAGCCCTGCCTGCGGACGCCACGGGGCTGGCGTTCCTTGAAGTGGATACCGAGGCGGACATCCAGCCCGTTTCCGCCCCGGCCGGAGTACGGGTCCAGTGGCTGGCCCGCAACGGGGAACCGGCCGGCGCCAGCCGCTTGCTCGTGGACGCCGTGGCCGGCGCGGAATGGCCTTCCGGGACCGTGGACGTCTTTGCCCATGGAGAGCGCGGCTACATGAAGGCGCTGCGGGATGTCTTCTTCGCCCAGCGCGGACTTGAGCGCAGCCAGGTCTCGCTGTCCGGCTACTGGGCCCAGGGCCGGGTCGAGGATGTCTTCCAGGCGGAAAAGAAGCTCCCTGTGGGAAAGATCTAGCGGCACATCCGGCGCGAACCGGGAAACAAAAGCGCGCCCCGGGCAGGAGCCCGGGGCGCGCTTTTCTGGTCTGTCCGGAGCCTAACGGCGCCGGGCGCGCCGGCGTTCGTTGCTGGCCAGGCTGCGGGTGAACGGGCGGGCCAGGGTGTCGCCAAGGACGATGCCGCCCGCAGTGCCCAGGACGATGGCCCCGGCGCTGAGCATCCCGCCGGCACCGAGCAGGATTTCCGAGTCCTCTATGGTGAGCACGTACATGGACCGGAAGATCGTCAGGCCCGGCAGCAGGATCAGCGCTGCGGGGACTGCCACCACCAGCTGCGGGGCCCCCATGCGCAGCGCCAGCACCCGGGCCAGCAGGCCGATCACCACGGCCGCCAGGGCGGGCGCGAACCGGTCACCGATGCCCAGCAGGCCGCCGCCCAGCAGCACCAGGTAGCCGATGACTCCCACGGCCGCGGTGGGCAGCAGCAGCTGCCAGCTGGTCTGCTCGGTGATGCCGATGGCCATGACGGCCACCGCCACGAAGATGATGAGGACCCACAGGTCGTAGGCGGGCGGGAACGTTTCGGTGACGTCGATCCGCTGCGCCCCGGTCAGCTCGCCCACCACGAAGGCGACGGCGATGCCCGCCACGATGGCGCCGAACGTCAGGAGCGTTGAAAGGAACCGTCCGGCCGCCGTGACGGGGAAGCCGTTAATGGCATCCTGCACCGAGGACACCAGGCGGCCTGTGGGCAGCAGCAGGAGGATGCCGCCCACCACCACGATGGCCGGTGACTTGGTGAGGCCGAACTGCCAGAGCAGCAGCGCCAGCTGGGTGACCACGAAGGAACAGCTCGCCGTGATGAAGAAGTCAGGGACGCGCCAGCGTCCCAGCTGGCGGGCCAGGAGGCTGATGCCGATGTTGGCTGCGAAGGCGATGGCGGACGATACCGGGCCGCCGCCAAGCACGCCGACGAACACGGCCGCGAAGACACCGAAGGCCGAGGTAACCATCCACCGCGGGAACGGCTTGGGGCTGGTAATGATTTCGTTGAGCCGCCTGATGGCCTCGTCGCGGCCCACTCCCCCGGCCACGATGTCGGTGACCAGCTGGTGCACCCTGGCCAGGCCGGCGTAGTTGTTGGTCCAGGACCGGACCACGCGCAGCAGTGCGATGGGCGGCTGGTCCTTGGGGGCGTAGTTGATGCCGACGGACTGGTTGGTGATGTCCACCTCGACGTACTTCAGACCCAGCGCGGCCGTGACGGCGATAATGCTGGTCTCCACTTCGAGGGCGCCGGCGCCGTAGCGGAACATGGTTTCAGCGAGGTGGAGGACAAAGTCCAGGGTCTTGCGGGCGGACGCATCCACGCCGCTGACCTGGATGGTGGGGTTGGCGTACGGGCTGCCGGTCAGCCTGTCCACGATGCTCATCGGCGCGGTGGGAGGGTTCTCGCCCTGGACGAGCCGGCGCAGCATCTTCTTCGCCGCAGCGTTCTGGCGGACCTGGGCGGCCGTCAGCGGTTCGGTTTTGGGCAGGGCTTCGGTGCGGGGCAGCGCCCGGGCCGGCCCCGTGGGCGGACGGTCCTTGGCGCCGGTTGGTTGAGCTTTGGGATGATCGCGCCGGTCGGCCATGATCTCCTCCTCCCTGGTGCGCTGGTGTGGTGCGCTGGTGCGGATATGTGGGTCAGGCGCGCTTAATCGGAAGCTTGCCCAGCAGGGTGCGGGCAGCGCCGGCGGCGGACCTGGCCAGCCTGTTGGCGTGGAAGGCGGCGGGACGGACGGGCATCACAAAGTCGCCCACGAGTTGGACCACTTCACCGCCGAAGCCCTTCTTGAATTCGTAGCCGCCGTGGCCTTCCTGGTCCTGCCCGGAGATGCCGAAGGTTCCGTAGAAGTTGTACCTCGGGTATCCCTTCTCAAGGGCGTGCAGCATCATGCCCCAGTACAGCGAGGTGGCGCCGTTGAAGTAGATGTAGTCCTGCACGGTGCCGCCGATGACGCACACCACTTCATCGCCGTAGCAGACGAAGTGGATGGCGGCCACGGTGGCCACACCCACCGAGTCCGGGAAGCGTTCGATGTCCTTGAGGCTGCGCTCGTAGCTGTCCACCAAATCCTGGACCACTTTGAGCCGGTTGGCCTTCTTCTTGCTGCCCGTCTCCTCGACCTCGCGCCGAAGTTCGGCGGCCGTGGCCGATTCGGCGTCGAGCCGTTCGGTGATGGACTTGCGGTAGGCCGGGATGTCGATCTTGGCCATCATGAGCTTGGTGAACTCTGGCGAGGTGGTGCGGAGCAGGTTCTCGTAGTACTCCCGTTCCCGGTAGACGAAGCCCTTCTCGTCCCCGGCCCGGCTCAGCGCGCCGTAAAAGTCGTCCAGTGTTTCCAGCGTGGCCTGCTCCAGGAACACACCGTTCTTTTCGGCCTTGCGGATGGCTTTTCGGGTGCGGTAGCTGGTGCCCATGATCAGCTCTTCCGGGTCCGCGATGCCCTGGAGGTTCTTGACGAACATCCAGTTGACGTTCACGAAGTTCATCTCCAGGCCCTGGTGCCGGAATCCGAGGCCGCCGAGCCGCGCCACCAGCGGCCGGTTGTCCGTGGTTTCCGGGTGCTCGGCCCCGTCCTCGTCGCGGGCAATGTACTTCAGGTTCGGTGAGATCCGCAGTTCGGCAGCTTTTCGCTCGGCCGCGCGCTTGCGGAGAAGTACGACGACGTCACGCACCAGGGCAGGGTCCGTGTAGTCCATCAGGGGTCCCTTGGCGCATTCGCACATGGTGTACCCGAGCCGGGTGGTGGTGAAGTTCAGTTTCCCCGCGGCCACGAGTTCTCCGTTGCGGCGGATACCGAACAGTTCCACCTGCTGTCCGCGGGCGCGCTGGAAGCGGCTGAAATCGGCCGACTGCAGGAAGCTGTTTTGCGGATGCTTGACGGCGAAGGCCTCAAACTCGTCGTCGCTGAGGACCGTGTATTCGGGAGCGGTGGTGGTGGAAACCTGGTTCAAGGGATTACCTTCTCTGGAACTTGTCGCGGGCCTGCCTGGCAGGTGCTGGGGCGGGAGCGTGGTCTTCCGTGCCGTGGGGTTACCGGGCAGCGGACCGGCGGGTCGTGGTCAGTAGAACTGCTGGCCGGTGCGCGCCGTTTCAATGCGGCGGAACACCCGCTCACCGCCCTTGACCCACAACCGGTGCCGGAGGGGTGAAAGAACGTAGTCGTGGCACCCCACAAAGTCCGTGACGGTCTTGGTGAAGCTGGTCTTGAACATCCCCATGCCGTACAGGTTGTGGCTCTTGTCCTTGATCCGGGATGCGGGAGGCGTGCCGCAGAAGTCGTATTCGGTGCAGCCCAGTTCCTGCATCCTCCGGATGGCGGACCACTGGACCAGGTGGGAGTCGCCGTACTGTTTACGGTTTTGCGTGGAACCGCCGTCCTTGTAGGTTGCCTTGGCACCGTAGTTGATGACGAACGCGCCGACGCTGGGCTTTCCGTCTTCGTAGGTGAAGAAGAAGTTGCCCTGGCCGCGGTTGCAGAATTCGTCCCAGAACTGCGCGTAGTACTCGTAAGTTCGCAAGGGCATGGATCCCTTGGCCTTTACGGTGTCGGCCATGAGGTCGTAGAGGGCACGGTAGGTTTCCGGCCCTGGTTCCCGGCGGACTACCTCGCAGCCTTCCCGTTCGGCTCGCCGGACGGCGTTGCGGGCGCGGGAGGAGATGGCCTTGAGGACTTCCTCGTCAGTGCCGGAGATGTCCAGCAGCGCCGTGGAGTCGTTGGACTGGATGTTGGGGGCCTTGGCCAGGCCGGCCGCCGCCAGCGTGGCGCGGGCAGCATCGGAATCCACGATGTCCGGTTCGATCTTGATGGTGAACACGTTGAGCTTCCGCTCCCGCACCAGGGCGGCACAGGACTCCAACGCCGCTTTGAGGTGGCCGGCTTCGGCGAGGTCCGGGCCCTTGATGAGGTACCAGAGCCGTCCCAGCAGCGGGACGGCCTTCTCCAGGACCAGGTTGTAGCTGGCGGTCTCGCCGCCTTCCAGCACCAGGAAGCGGACCTTCCAGCCGCTGCCGTTCTTCACGGAGGCGTAGGCCGCCGACTGCAGCATGTTGCCGCCGTTGGGGTTGGCCGTGACGTGCTTGTCCCAGTTTTCAATTTCCTCGGCTGTGGCAAAACGTGCGGTGAATTCTGGCAAGGGGGCCGTGTCCAATCGGGGTTGATGCTCGGTGCTGTTCTCGGTGCTGCTGTTGCCGTTCCTGCGCGGACATGCAGCCTCAAGTCTAAAGCCTTGGGCGGCACGGGCCGTGCCCCGGGGACCCGCCCGGGGGTCTGCCAGGCGGCCGTCCGGCAGGCCCGGGACGCCTCCGCGCGCCTGCCTTGACTCGCGAACGGCCATTCGCAAGGGTGGTGAGATGGAGCCAAACACGGGACAGTCCACCTTGCCGTCGGAGCGAAAGTTCCGTCCGTACCGGCCGGCGGTCCAGGTGGCCGCACTGGCGGGTTTCCTGGTGGCATCCTTCCTGGTGGCGGGCCTTGGCGGACTCGCTTCCACCAGCAACGTCGACGGCTGGTATGCCACTGCCGAGAAGGCCCCTTGGACGCCGCCGAACTTTGTCTTCGGCCCCGTGTGGACCCTGTTGTACACGGCCATGGCCGTGGCCGCCTGGCTGGTGTGGCGCAAACGCACCGGGCGCACGCGTCCGGCCATGATTGCCTACGCCGTCCAACTGGTCCTGAACCTCGCCTGGACCCCGATGTTTTTCGGGCTCTACCCCACGCTGGGAACGCCGGCGCTGTGGCTGGCCCTGGTGATCATCCTTGCGCTGATCGTCGCCGTCGTCGTCACCATCCTGTATTTCGGCCCCATCAGCCGAACTGCCGGGTTGTTGCTGCTGCCCTACGTGGCGTGGCTGGTGTACGCCTCAACACTGAACGTGTGGGCCGCCATCAACAACTAGCGTCCGCCGAGCCGTAGCAGGCCCGGGCCATGACGGACCGGGCTGGTTGTCAGCATTCGACGACGTTGACGGCGAGGCCGCCCATGGCGGTTTCCTTGTATTTGGAGGACATGTCCTTGCCGGTTTCGCGCATGGTGATGATGACTTCGTCGAGGGAGACCCGGTGGGTGCCGTCGCCCCAGAGCGCCATCTTCGCCGCGTTGATGGCCTTCGCCGCGGCGATCGCGTTCCGCTCGATGCACGGGACCTGCACCAGCCCGCCGATCGGATCACACGTCAGGCCCAGGTTGTGTTCCATCGCGATTTCCGCGGCGTTCTCCACCTGCGCCGGGGTGCCGCCCATGACCTCAGCCAGTCCCGCCGCCGCCATCGACGACGCCGAACCGACCTCGCCCTGGCAGCCCACCTCGGCACCGGAAATGGACGCCTGTTCCTTGTAAAGCACCCCCACGGCACCGGCGGCGAGCAGGAACCTGGCCACCACACCGTCGCGGTCCTCCTGCGTGGCCTGGTCCATGCCCGGGGCGAAATGCAGCGCGTAATACAGGACCGCGGGAATGATCCCGGCCGCCCCGTTCGTGGGGGCCGTGACCACACGCCCGCCGGAGGCGTTCTCCTCGTTCACGGCCAAGGCCACCAGGTTCACCCACTCCTGCCAGTACCTCGGGTCATGGAAATCCTGGTCCGTAAA
This sequence comes from Pseudarthrobacter equi, assembly GCF_900105535.1. Taxonomy (NCBI): domain Bacteria; kingdom Bacillati; phylum Actinomycetota; class Actinomycetes; order Micrococcales; family Micrococcaceae; genus Pseudarthrobacter; species Pseudarthrobacter equi. The sequence continues at coordinate 1,286,964 of NZ_LT629779.1, read as the reverse complement.
GTCCAGGTCCTGGCTGTCCACGCCCGGACGGGCGCATTCCTTCTTCAGCCGGTCGAACCAGTCCGGGGCGCGGCGGCGGACCTTCAACCCGCCCGGCAGCACCCCCTCACGCTTCAGCGAGGTCGCGACGCATGCCTCCATCACGGACCAGATGTGCAGCAGCCCCGCCCGGATCTCCTCCTCGGTCCGGGAGGACTTTTCGTTGACCAGCATCACATCACTGATCCCCAACCCGGTGTCCGCGCAGTGCTTCAGGAGTTCCGCGGCGGTCCGGAACGGCAGCGGCAGCTCCTTCTTGGACTCATCCAACTCCTGCTGCGCCGCGTCCTCCTCGCCCTCACGGACAATGAACCCGCCGCCAACGGAGAAGAACGTCGCCGCGTGCAGCACCGCCCCGTCCGCGTCCGAAACGGTGAACGTCATCCCGTTCGTATGCCGCGGCAACACCGTCAACGGCCGCAACACCATGTCCTTCACCCCATACGGCAGCTTCACGCCATCCCCGCCGCCAGCCCCGGCCAGGTTCAGCGTCCCGGTCTCAGCGATCGCGGCAAGCCGCTCCTCCACCTCAGCAGGCAGGATCAGTTCGGGGTGAAACCCTTCCAAACCCAGCAGGACCGCCGTCATCGTCCCGTGCCCATGCCCCGTCGCAGCCAACGACCCATACAGATCCACCCGCAACGAAGCCACCCGGGACAACACCCCGGCACCCCGCAACTCCTCCGCAAACACCGCAGCAGCCCGCATCGGCCCCACAGTATGAGACGACGAAGGCCCAATACCGATCGAAAACAGATCAAAAACACCAACAGCCATGACGTCCTACTTGGTGCGCTTGTAGAACGGCAGCTCGACCACTTCGAACGGTTCGGCCTTGCCGCGCAGGTCGACGTCGAGGGCTGTTCCGGGGGCGGCGTGTTCGACGTCGACGTAGGCCAGCGCCACCGGGTAGCCGAGGGTGGGTGAAGGCTGTCCGGAGGTGACTTCGCCAACCACTGCCCCGTCCTTGAGGACCGGGTAGTGGGCACGGCCGGCACGGCGGCCCAGGCCCTTCAGGCCCACCAGGCGGCGGCCGGTGGTCGATCCCGCGCCGGCCTCCTTCTTTTCTGCCAGCGCTGCCTTGCCCACGAAGTCGCCTTCCTTGGACAGCGCGACGACGGGACCGAGTCCGGCGGAGTACGGGTCGCCCTGCAGGGAGAGTTCGTTGCCGTACAGGGGCATCCCGGCTTCCAGGCGGAGCGAATCCCGGCATGCGAGGCCCGCCGGGGTGAGCTCCCCGTCGTCGGCCACCGCGAGGAGTGCCTGCCAGAGTCCGACGGCGTCATCGTTGGGCACGAAGATCTCAAAGCCGTCTTCGCCGGTGTAGCCAGTGCGGGCCAGCAGGAGGGTGAGTCCGGCTCCGTTGACCAGGAACGGGACTTCCACCGCGGCGTAGTACTTCAGCCCGGTAACGTCTGCATGCTGGGCCGCGGGGACCAGCCGGAGCAGGAGGTCCTGCGCCTTGGGTCCCTGGACTGCGATCAGCGACGTTTCTGCCGAGGCGTCCTCCACAGTGACGTCGAAGCCGGCCGAACGTTGCTGCAGGGCCTCGGCAACTACTTTGGCGTTGCCTGCGTTGGGGACCACCAGGAAGCGGTCACCGCCCGCTGCCGGGGAAGGGCGGCGGTAGGTAATGAGGTCGTCGATGATGCCGCCGTCCGGAGTGCAGATCAGCGAGTACTTGGCCTTGCCCACCGGCATGGCCGAGATCTTTCCCGCCAGGGCGTAGTCCAGGAACGCTGCGGCGTCCGGGCCGGTGACCCAGACTTCGCCCATGTGGGAGAGGTCGAACAGGCCCGCACCGTTGCGCACGGCGTGGTGCTCGGCAAGCTCAGAGCTGTACTTCAAGGGCATCTGCCAACCACCGAAATCGGTGAAGGAGGCGCCAAGCTTCTGGTGCTCGCCGTAAAGGGCGGTGTGGTTCTCAGTCATGGGAGGCCTGGTTTTCGACGTCGGTGTTGTCCTCGAACGCTTCGAGAGGCGGGCAGGAGCAGATGAGGTTGCGGTCGCCGGCTGCGCCGTCGATGCGTCCCACGGGCGGGAAGTACTTGTCCTGCTTGTGGTGTGCCGGGAATGCGGCCTGCTCGCGCGGGTAGGCACGGTCCCAGTCGGAGCTCACGACGGCGGCAGCCGTGTGGGGTGCACGCCGGAGGGGTGAGTCTGCAACAGCAAAGTCGCCGTTGGCCACCTGGTCGATTTCCTTGCGGATGGTGATCATGGCGTCGATGAAGCGGTCGATCTCGGCCAGGTCCTCGGACTCGGTGGGTTCGACCATCAGGGTCCCGGCCACCGGGAAGGCCAGGGTGGGGGCGTGGAAGCCGAAGTCGATCAGGCGCTTGGCCACGTCCTCAGCGGTCACCCCGCTGCGGGCGGTGAGTTCGCGAAGGTCCAGGATGCACTCGTGCGCCACGAGCCCGCCTTCACCGGTGTAGAGCACGGGGTAGAACTCGTGCAGCCGGGCAGCAACGTAGTTCGCGGCCAGCAGCGCGGACTTGGTGGCCTCGGTCAGGCCTTCCCCGCCCATGAGCTTCACGTACGCCCAGGAGATCGGCAGGACACCGGCCGAACCGAACCGGGAAGCGGAAATCGCGACCCCGTGACCCTCTTCATGGGCGGCCTTGTTGGCATCGCCGGGCATAAACGGTGCCAGGTGCGCCTTCGCCGCGACCGGGCCGACGCCAGGCCCGCCGCCGCCGTGCGGGATGCAGAACGTCTTGTGCAGGTTCAGGTGGGACACGTCGCCGCCGAACTTACCCGGCTGCGCCAGGCCCACGAGCGCATTCAGGTTCGCGCCGTCAATGTAGACCTGGCCGCCGGCCGCGTGCACGGCATCGCAGACCTCACGGACATCCCCGTCATAGACGCCATGGGTGGACGGGTAGGTGATCATGATGCAGGACAGGACGTCCTTGTGGGTCTCGATCTTGGCCGTCAGGTCATCGTGGTTGATGGTGCCGTCGGCTGCCGTGGCCACAACAACCACCTTCATGCCGGCCAGGACCGCGGACGCGGCATTGGTGCCGTGCGCCGAGGCGGGGATCAGGCAGACGTTGCGCTGCTGATCGCCGCGGGAGTGGTGGTAGCCGCGGATCGCCAGCAGGCCGGCGAGTTCGCCTTGGGAACCGGCGTTGGGCTGGATGGACACCTGGTCGTACCCGGTGATCTCGGTCAGGTCAGCTTCCAGCCCGGTGATCAGCTCACGCCAGCCTTCGGTCTGGGAGTCCGGGGCGAACGGGTGGATGGAGGCGAACTCCGGCCAGGAGATCGCTTCCATCTCGGCGGTGGCGTTCAGCTTCATGGTGCACGAACCCAGCGGGATCATGGTCCTGTCCAGCGCCAGGTCACGGTCGGACAGGCGGCGGATGTAACGCAGCAACTGCGTTTCGGACCGGTGGGTGTTGAACACCGGGTGCTCCAGGTAACCGGAGGAACGTTCGACGGCGGCCTCCAGCCCGAAGCCTTCAGCGGCCCCTACGGAGGCACCAAAGATGTCCGCGACATTGGCGACGACGGCCGCCGTGGTGGTTTCATCCAGGGAGATGCCCACGGTATCTGCGTCGATGGAGCGCAGGTTAATGCCGCGCGCTTCAGCATCGGCAATAATGCCGGCAGCGCGGCCGGGCACTCGAACGGTGACGGTGTCGAAGAAGCTCTTATGGAGGACATCCACACCGGCGGCCGCGAGGGAGGCCGCCAGGGTGCGGGCGTGGCCGTGCGTTGTTTCCGCGATCGCTTTCAGGCCGTCCGGGCCGTGGTACACGGCGTACATGGAGGACACGATGGCCAGCAGCGCCTGCGCGGTGCAGATGTTGGACGTGGCCTTCTCGCGGCGGATGTGCTGCTCGCGGGTCTGCAGGGCCAGGCGGTAGGCGGGAACGCCGGCGTCGTCCTTCGAGACGCCCACCAGGCGGCCGGGCAACGAACGCTCCAGTCCCTTGCGGACGGCCATGTAGGCAGCGTGCGGGCCACCGAAGAACAGCGGCACGCCGAAACGCTGTGTGGAGCCGACAGCGATGTCCGCGCCCTGCTCGCCCGGAGGAGTGATCAGCGTCAGCGCCAGGAGATCGGCGGCCACAGTGACCAGCGCTCCGCGCTCCTTGGCGGCGGCGATGGCTTCAGCCTGGTTGAAGACGCGGCCGGAGGCGCCGGGCTGCTGGAGCACGATGCCGTTGATGTCACCCTCTGGCAGACCCTGGGAGAGGTCAGCTACCTCCACCTCGAAGCCGAGCGCCTCGGCCCGGCCCTTGACGATGGCGATGGTCTGCGGCAGCACGTCGATGTCCAGGACGGTCTTGCCGTCTGCGGCAGGCTTGGCCTTGTTGGCGCGGCGCATCAGCAGGACTGCTTCCGCCACAGCCGTCGCTTCGTCCAGCAGGGACGCGTTGGCAATCGGCAGGCCCACCAGGTCCTGCACCATGGTCTGGAAGTTCAGCAGCGCCTCCAGCCGGCCCTGCGAGATCTCTGGCTGGTACGGCGTGTAGGCGGTGTACCAGGCCGGCGCCTCAAGGATGTTGCGCCGGATCACGGCCGGGGTGATGGTGTCGTAGTAGCCTTGGCCGATCAGCTGGACGGCGGTCCTGTTCCTGCCCGCCAGCCGGCGCAGCTCGGTCAGGACCTCAACCTCGCTGAGGGCGTCCTGCAGCTTCAGTGCCGTCTCCTGGCGGATGACCTGGGGAACGGCGGTATCGACCAGGGAGTCAACGCTGTCGTAGCCCACAGCCTTGAGCATGGTGTCGACGTGGTCCTGGCGCCGGGCGCCGATATGGCGGTCGACGAAAGTGGTGGAGGCTGAACTAACCGTCACGGGGGAACTCCAGATACTCAGGCGGCGCAGGGTACGCCACAGCGATTCGGGTCCCTCCCCGCTCTGTATTGGACCTGAGAGTTTCCGCGGCGCCTGCATGGACAGGACCCGCTTGCACCGTCGGTGAGCACAACGGTCCGGCACCCGATCACGGGTGCCTGGACGGCCTGCTGCTTTCCAGAGGTGCCTCGCCGCGGCGGTACAGGGGCCTGCGAGATTCCTGGGGAGGATTTGCTCCTACGGCGCCTGCCGACGTTGTGGCAGGACTCTCCCGCCGCAGATCAAAGGCTATTCAGTTGGATGTGTACGCGGGGCCGTCAGGTGACAGCTCCCACAACGCTTAATTCTCCTACGCCACGGCCCCCGGGGCAAATGTCCTGCTACCGCCGGAGCCTCTCCAGTGCTGCCAGCAATTCGTCCACGTCCGCAGCTGCGCCGCCTTCGGGGACCGGGCCGACGGAGAGCATGGCGTTGAAGTAGAGGCCGTCCCCCATATACAGCACGGCCTTGGACAGGGCCGGCCCCACATCGGCGGCGATTTCGTCGAGCCACCGCCGCTGGATCGCAGCGAAACGGCGGCGGGTTTCTTCATGCGCCACCTCCGCCAGCCGGGTGGCGGCGACGATGGCCCGGTCCAAGGGGGTGTCTCCCCACACCGAGGACCTGATGAAGTAGGCGGCCGCACCTTCCGGGGCGGCGGCCATGGCATCGGCGTCTTCTCCGGCGAGCGCGTCCAGCTGGTCCAGGAGCGCCTGAATCAGGGCTTCCTTGTTGGGAAAGTGGTAGAGGAGACCGCCCTTGGAAACGCCGGCCTTTCGGGCTACGGCGTCCAGGGTGGCGGCGCGCTCCCCCACCTCAATCAACAGGGTGGCGAAGGCGTCAAGGACAGCTTCGCGGGCGACTGGCTTTCGGGGCATGCCATCCATCATGCCCTCCCGGGGTGCCGGAGGCTCAACTCAACCACCGCTCCAAACTGTACCGTCTGGACGGTATAGTTAATCTATGACCACGTCGACGCACCGCGCTGAACCCCAGCTTCAGGGACCTGCTGCCCCACGGGCACCGTGGCGCGACTGGCTGGCCCTTGCGCTGCTGATGTTCCCCGTACTGCTGGTGGCCGTGGACAACACGGCACTGACCTTCGCCCTGCCCGCGATAGCCCAGTCCCTGAACCCTTCCGGGGTACAGCTGCTCTGGATCGTGGACGCCTACCCGCTGGTCCTGGCGGGGCTGCTGGTGTGCATGGGCAGCTTCGGTGACAGGATCGGCCGGCGGCGGCTGCTCCTCACCGGCAGCCTGGGCTTTGCGGCGCTCTCGGCCGCCACAGCGTTCGCGCCAACGGCGGAATGGCTCATCGCAGGGCGCGCCGCCCTGGGCTTCTTTGGCGCCATGCTGATGCCCTCAACCCTCTCGCTCATCCGCAACATCTTCGCGGAGCCCAACCGTCGCCGGCTGGCGGTGGCCATCTGGGCCGCCGGGTTCTCCGGCGGGGCCGCCCTGGGTCCGATCTTCGGCGGCTGGCTGGTGGAGCACTACTGGTGGGGCGCAGTCTTCCTGGTCGCAGTGCCGCTCATGGTGCCGCTGATCGCCCTGGGTCCGGCGCTGATCCCGGAATCGAAGAATCCGGAACCGGGGAAGGTGGACATTCCCAGCATTGCGCTGTCCCTGCTGGTGATGGTGCCGCTGGTATACGGCATCAAGGAAGTTGCCACGGAAGGCTTGTCCGGCAACGGCCTTGGCGCCATGGCTTTCGGCCTGGCCATGGCAGTGGTGTTCGTCCGGCGGCAGCTCCGGCTGCCGCACCCCCTGCTGGACATGTCGCTTTTCCGCAACCGGGTGTTCAGCATGGCCATCACCGCCAACGTCCTGGCCCTGTTCTCCTTCAACGGCTTCATCCTCTTCCTGGCCCAGCACCTGCAGCTGCTCGAAGGCATGACGCCGTCTGCCGCGGGCGTTGCCATGATCCCGGCCCTTATTGCCACGGTGGTGGCAGGACTGGTGGTGGTGCCGCTGGTCCGGAAGGTGCGCCCCGGCTTCGTGGTGGGAACGGGCCTTGCGTTCAGCGCCGCGGGATACAGCCTGGTGACGTTCGGGAACCACGACGGCGGGCCCACACTGCTGCTGGCAGCGTTGCTGATCCTGGCGCTGGGCGTGGGGACGGCTGAAACCATCTCCAACGACCTCATCCTCGGTGCGGCGCCGGCGCACAAGTCAGGTGCCGCGGCCGCCATCTCGGAGACCGGGTACGAGGTGGGGGCGCTGCTGGGGACGGCCGTACTGGGCTCCATCCTCACGGCCTCCTACCAGCACAACCTGCACCTCCCGGCAGCCGTGGTCAGCACCGCCCCGGAAGCGGCCCGCCACAGCGCCGGCGAAACACTGGCAGGCGCCATGGACCTCGCGGCCGCGCTGCCGGCCCCGCTGGCCGAAACCGTCCGCCAGTCCGCGGCTGCCGCCTTCGATTCCGGCGTGCATGTGACGGCGGCGATTGGGCTGGTCCTGATGGCAACCGCGGCAGTCTGCGCCGCCGTCGTACTTCGCAAAGTACCTAAGGCCGTGTAGCAGCACCTCGGCACGCGTCAGCGCATAGGCCTCAACGGCAAAGGCGCCCGGCGCCGGAGTCCAACCTCCGGTACCGGGCGCCTCATCCGTGCTGTGGTGGCAGTCCGCTCCTACTTTTCGTCAGGCGCGGTGACGCTGGCGGTCGGCTTCATCGTCTCGGCGTTCACCATCCAAGCGAACTGCTCCAGCTTGGCAATGAACTCGTGCAGCAGGTCTGCGCTGGTGGGATCCTCCTCATCCACCTCGTCATGGACCTTGCGCATGGTGCCCACCGCTGCCTCCATGGCTGCAACGATCCGCTCGATGGCGTCCTTGGTGCTGATCAGGCCCTCGGGAAACTCCGCCAGGGCGGTCGACTTCGACACAGTGGAGCTGCGGCCATCAGGCAGCGCGTGGAGGGCCCGCATGCGCTCGGCGGTGTCATCGGCGAACTGGCGGGCGGCGTCAACGATCTCATCCAGCTGCAGGTGGAGGTCCCGGAAATTGGTGCCCACAATGTTCCAGTGCGCCTGCTTGCCCTGGATGTGCAGCTCGATCAGGTCGGCGAGTACGGCCTGCAGGTTGTTGGTCAGGGTCGGTGAAGCTTTCATGGGAGTCCTCCTCGATTGGTCCAGTAACTTCGAAACTATCAGCGCCCGGGCCACCCGGCACGGGCCTGGGCGGATATTTCTCAGTGAGCTTACTAATTCTGCCGCCCAGTCATAAACGAACGTGATTCATATTCCCTTTTGCGCGACGGCGGTCACAGCTCCATACTAAATGAACGCCATTCATATAGTGACCCCGGTCATAAGCTTCCAGAAAGCGGTGCCATGACAGAAGCACTCCGCACCAGCCCCACCGCCGCGCGGGGCCAGCAATTGCCCGGCAGCGGCGACATTACCGCCAAGGGACTGAAGGGCGGGCAGCTGGGGCTCCTCGCCGTCGTGGTCCTGGGAATTTCCACGATCGCCCCCGCCTACACCCTGACCAGCGCGCTGGGACCCACCGTCAATGAAGCCGGACTCCAGCTGCCCGTGATTTTCCTGATCGGTTTCATCCCGATGATCCTGGTCTCGCTGGCCTACCGGGAACTCAACGCCGATTCACCGGACAGCGGCACCACTTTCACCTGGGTCAGCAAGGCGTTTGGCCCTTGGGTCGGCTGGATGGGCGGGTGGGGGCTCCTGGCAGCCAACATCATCGTGCTGTCCAACCTCGCCGGCGTGGCCGTCGACTTCTTCTACCTCTTCCTGTCCCAGCTCACCGGCTCACCGGAACTCGCGGACCTCGCGGACAACAAGGCCCTGAACGTCCTGACCTGCCTGGTGTTCGTCGCCCTCGCTGTCTGGGTCAGCTACCGCGGCCTGCACACCACCAAGGTGGTGCAGTACGGCCTGGTGGGATTCCAACTGCTGGTACTCGGCCTGTTCGTCGCCATGGCCTTCGCCAACTGGTCCACCTCGGAGACCGCCATCCCCTTCAGCTGGGAATGGTTCGACGTCACCAGGATCGAGACCTTCGGCCAGGTGGCCGCAGGAATTTCCCTCTCCATCTTCGTGTACTGGGGCTGGGACGTCTGCCTCACGGTGAACGAGGAAACAGCCAACGGCAAGAAAACGGCCGGCGTGGCCGGCACCCTGACCGCCGTCATTGTCCTGGCCATCTACCTGCTGGTGAGCATCGCCACCATGATGTTCGCCGGCGTCGGCGATACCGGCAACGGGCTGAACAACGCAGAGAACCACGAGAACATCTTCACCGCGCTGGCCTCCCCCATCATGGGCCCGTTCGCCATCCTGATGTCCCTGGCAGTGCTCTCCAGCTCGGCCGCGTCCCTGCAGTCCACCTTCATGTCCCCGTCCCGCAGCCTCCTGGCGATGGCCCACTACGGTGCCCTGCCTGAACCCTTCAGCCGGGTCAGCCGGAAGTTCGCGACGCCGGGCTTCGCCACCGTCGCTGCCGGCGTCATGTCCGCGGGGTTCTACGCCGTGATGCATGTGGTCAGCGAGAACGTCCTCAATGACACCATCCTGGCCCTGGGCCTGATGATCTGCTTCTACTACGGCCTGACGGCACTTGCCTGCGCCTGGTACTTCCGGCACAGCCTCTTCACCAGCGCCCGCCATTTCCTGTTGCGGCTGCTGTGCCCGGTGCTGGGCGGCGTGGGCCTGTTCGTCGTGTTCTTCCAGACCGCCGTGGACAGCCTCGCCCCCGAGTTCGGCAGCGGCTCCGAAATCTTCGGTGTGGGACTGGTGTTCATCCTCGGCGTCGGCATCCTGGCGCTCGGCGCGGTGTTCATGCTGATCATGGCCCGGGTACGCCCCGCCTTCTTCCGCGGCGAAACGCTCCGGAAAGACACCCCGGCCCTGGTGGTCCCGGAGTAAAGACGCCTGCACAGAACAGAAAAGGTGCCGTTCCCGCCAACGCGGGGACGGCACCTTTTCTATTTTGACGACGGCGGCTGTCACCAGAAGTGCGCCACATCCACCACCAGCCGGGAGCCTGAGCCCGGCCCGTCCAGCGTGAAGACACGGAACGGAAGACGGGCGCGGACGCCCACACCGAGCGTGCTCTGGCCCTCAAAGCTTCCTGCCCAGACCACCTGGCGGAAGGTCTGGTAACCGGAGACGTTGGCGAGCTCCAGCTGGTCAGCGGGCTTGTACGTGGCGTGGCCGCTATCGTCGTAGGCCGGTGCCCGGACAACCACCTGCAAGCGGGCGCCGCCCCGGACGTCGACCGGTTTGCCGGAACCGTCCTGGGTGATTTGCCCAACGTAGCGGACGGAGTAGCCGGGAGCCGGGCCGCTGCCCAGGTCAACCACCAGCCGGTCGAAGCAATAGTGCTGTCCGGTGCGGACATTGGTGACGGGCGCGCCGCTCATGGAGCCGTCCGTCTTCATTAGCGAGCCCCAGGTGAGCCCGCAATACGAGGCGGTTGCCGAGGCGGGCCCCGGAACCAGCAATCCCAGTCCGACGGCCACAAGGATGGCCGTGAACCAGATGGAGAGTTTTTTCATTGTGGTGCCACCCAAGGAAGGAGCGATTGGATAGCTCCAGATTAGGACGGCAGGAACGGCGAAACGAGGCCTGTGGCCGCTTCGGGGCGGAACCGTTAACCTGACGCCCGCCGCATTAAGGCCGCATAAAACAGGGGCCTTTTCGGGGCCACTCTTAACTCCTTCGGCACCGTTCCTGCACCTGCCCGTTACCGCCCATAACGGTTGCCCGCGGGGTACAAAAAAGCGCCGGTTACCCCCGTGGGGCAGCCGACGCTGAAACCTGGTGGAAGGTCAGCCTTCGCAGTCGCGGCAGTACTTGAGGCCGTTCTTTTCGAGGGCAACCTGGGACCGGTGGCGGACCAGGAAGCACGAGGAGCACGTGAATTCATCGGACTGCTCCGGGACCACAACAACTGTCAGTTCCTCGTTGGAGAGGTCGGCGCCGGGCAGGTCAATGCCTTCAGCGGTGTCATTCTCTTCGAGATCGATGACGGCGGTCTGCGCGTTGCCGCCGCGGGACGCCTGGAGGGCCTCAAGCGAGTCAGCGGGAGACTCTTCTTCCTGCTTGCGTGGAGCATCGTAATCGGTAGCCATAGCGTGTTCACTTTCGTTGCTGCACAGCGCCATTTCAGGCACCTCAGTGCAGCAGTTTAGGGCATGACCCCGTTACAGGCGCAATAGTGTGTTCAACCGGCCGGTCAGCCGGCGCCGGCAGCCGATTCATCGTGCCAAGCGCGGGCATGGTCGGCGCCCACTGCCACGCCGCTCAAGGCAGGAAGCCAGCCCCAGCGGGATGCCTCGGCCATGGCGTCAGCGGCCTGTTCCGGGGAGGTGAAGGCGAAGGCGGCGGTAAACCATTGGCGGAACCTGCCGGGAATGCTCTCTGTCATTCCTGAAACATAGGTGGCGGATGTTGTGGGCGCGTTTCCCCGGCATCTCTGCCTGGTTAAATCCGGAACCGCCCTGGGCCTGGAACTTGCCCTCAGCCGGGCGGCGCCGTACTGCTGCGCAGGACAAGTTCCGGCTCCACCACCAGCGTCCGGGGACCCGGCGTGCCGCCGAGCTCCGCGAGCATCATGTCCATGCACCGCCGGCCGAGTTCTTCAAAGTCCTGCCGGATGACCGTCAATGGCGGACAAAAGTAGCCGGCCTCAGGCTGGTCGTCGAAGCCCACCACGGATACGTCCTGCGGCACCCTGATGCCCGCCTCGTTCAGCGCCCGCAGGAGCCCGAGGGCCATCTGGTCGTTGCCTACAAAGAGCGCCGTGGCACGGGAGTTTGCCGCCAGTTGCCAGCCAATTTTGTAGCCGCTGCCTGCGCTCCAGTCACCCTCCACAATCAGGTCCGCGGCGAGTCCAGCGGCTTCCAGGGCGGCACGCCAACCGTCGGCGCGGGCCACGGCATCTATCCAGTCCTGCGGCCCCGCGATGTGCCCGATCCGCACATGGCCCTGCCCAATGAGGTGTTCCACGGCCAGCTCCGCCCCGCGGCGCTGGTCCACCTTGACCCCGCCTACAGCGTCATTTCCGTTGGACCCAACGGCCACTACCGGCACTCCGATGGGCAGTTCTGCCAGTGCGGCCAGCGTCTCCAGGTGCGGAACGATTACCACGATTCCGTCCACGGACTGGTCCAGGAAGTGCCGGACTGCGTCCAGGATCGCGTCCCGGCTGACCTCCCGCAGCGCAGCCACACTGACGAAGTATCCTGCGTCCCGTGCTGCGCGCTCCACCCCCAACATGGTGTTGGCGGGGCCGTACTGCGAAAGCTCACTGCCCAAAACACCGATGGTCTGTGAACGCCGGGTGACCAGGCTCCGGGCGGCGGTGTTGCGGCGGTAGCCGAGTGTGGCGATCGCCGCCTCCACCTTTCCCCGGGTCCCGGGGCTGACGCTCGGGTGGTTGTTGACCACCCGTGACACGGTCTGGTGCGAGACCCCGGCCAGTTCCGCCACGTCCTCGAGCCTGGGCAACCGGCGTGGCCTGTTGTCCGTCACTGGGTCCGTGTCCATGGCAGCCACCGGGGCCGGCACCTGAGCCGTGCCACCGGATCAGATCCCGCCGGCCAGTTTGTAGTAGGCGGCGTTCCAGTTCAGGTCCTTCTTCAACTGGCGGATGGTGGTGTCTTCGTCGATGGTGAGCAGTTCAGTCTTGGCGATCTCGGCGAAGTCCTCGAACACGTCCATGCCCACCTGGGTGGACAGGACCGTGTGGTGTGCGGCGCCGGCGGTGAGCCAGGCGGCGGCGGACGTGGCGAAGTCCGGCTTGGGCTCCCAGAGCGCGCGGGCCACCGGCAGGTTGGGCAGCGGCTGGTCCAGCGGGACCACGTCCACGGCGTTGGCCACCAGGCGGAAACGGTCCCGCATGTCGGACAGCGCGACGACGACGCCCGGGGAGGCGTCGGCGTCGAAGACCAGCCGCACGGGGTCTTCCTTGCCGCCGATGCCGAGCGGGTGGATTTCCAGCCGCGGCTTCGACGCAGTCAGGGAGGGGCACACTTCCAGCATGTGCGCGCCGAGGATCTTCTCCGCGCCGGGTTCCAGGTGGTACGTGTAGTC